>SHXT01000001.1 GCA_009693175.1 Candidatus Methylopumilus sp. | reverse complement strand
TTAATATTCCAGGTATTCAAGTATTACCATTGTATCAAGAAGAATTTGTTGTGGTAGTGCCTAACAGTCATCCGTGGGTTGAACGCAAATATATTAATCCAAAAGATTTAAGTGATGAAAAAGTGCTGCTTTTAAATAGCGGACATTGTTTTAGTTTACAGGTGGTGGAGTCGTGTCCTGATTTGTCTAAAAAAGGTGAAGTACTGCAAGGGAATTCACTCGAAACAATTCGCAATATGGTGGCATCAAATTTAGGTATTACTGTTTTACCAAAAAGTGCAACATCGGATCGCTATCAAAACCATTTAATAAAAGTGATTCCTTTTATTAAACCCGTGCCTTCAAGAACGATTGCGATTGCTTACCGCAAAAGTTTTGTGCGGATGATAGCTATTGAGGCTGTTTCAGAAGCGATACAATTAATTAAAACAGATACGATTAAAATGATTTAAGAAGCATTACGTAATGCTTCTTAAATATGGATAAATGATTAACGAGCTGCGCGTCTTATTTCTGGAGCCGCTTACGTTTAGCTGGTTTTTTTGCAGTAGCTTTACGAGCCGCTTTACGTTTAGCTGGTTTTTTTGCAGTAGTTGATCGTGCAGGAGCTTTTTTAGAGCCAAGACCACCTAATAAAGATTTGATAGGGCAGTAAGATATAACACCAGTGCCTAATAATATAACACCAACTGCTTCATCTAATATTCCGATGTCAAAACCTAGTGAGTAGATTCCTGTGGCCTGCCCTAAAATAGCTGCACCAGCTACGATACGAACGGTTTTTTCTAAACCTTTAACGTTTTTATTCATTTACTAATCCTTTTTATTAAGAGGAGTTTGCATCATAAACCAATTAAAAATTTTAAGTAATACTTTTTTTGGCGCCTGACATCAATATCCAGCCTTCTTTGTGAATGGGTGTATTTAAATTAAACCATTCACTATAGATTTGAGTGAGCATTTCAACCTGTTCTTTTAATATGCCAGATAACGCAATTTTGCCATACGGCTTACATGCCTCTGCGATGATGGGCGCCAAGACTGAGAGGGCGCTTGATAAGATATTTGCAACAATAATATCTGCTTTATATGTAACAGTAGATTCTGAATTATAAAATTGAATATCAACATGATTTTCTTTTGCATTATGTATGCTTACAATAATTGCTTGTGAATCAATATCGACACCTACTACTTCTTTTGCACCACATTTTTTTGCTGCAATTGATAAAATACCTGAACCACAACCGTAATCTAAAATATGATCGTTTGAAGAAACTTCTTTGATCAACCATTCTAAGCATAAGTGCGTGGTGGGATGTCTGCCTGTGCCAAATGCTAACCCAGGATCTAAAATAATATTCATTGCATTCGGATTGGGGGCTGTATGCCAACTTGGCACAATCCAAAGCTTATCTAAAATATTAATGGGTTCAAATTGCAATTGGGTGAGCTCGACCCAGTTTTGTTCTTCAACAGTTTCAAGCGTATAAAGAATTTTCGATAAACCTGTAATAGTTTTAAGCTCATGAATAATTGTGTCAATAGATACAGAGTCATCAAAAAGTGACTCAATGGTATTGTTTTGCCAAATTGTATTTCCGGGATGGTTTGGTTTACCAAAAAGCGCTTCTTCGTTGGGGCTATTTAAATAAGAGTCTGCGATGGAGGATGAAAGTGCACCGAGTTCAATTAAAGTATCACTTATTAAATGTGTGTATGCTTCAGTAGCTAGGATTTTAAGATTAATCCAAGCAGCCATTTATTTTTTTTGTATGCCGAGTTTTTTTTCTAAGTAATGAATGCTGACGCCACCATTATTAAACGCAAGGTCGGCCATGAGATCTTTGTGTAATGGAATATTTGTTTTAATACCCTCAACAACTATTTCAGAAAGCGCCACACGCATTCTTGCAATTGCTTGATCGCGCGTATCTCCGTAAGTGATAAGTTTACCAATCATTGAATCGTAATTTGAGGGAACTGTGTAGCCTTGGTAAGTGTGAGTATCCACGCGCACACCAGGACCACCCGGCATATGGAATGTAGTAACTTTACCCGGTGAAGGTATAAAGTTATAAGGGTCTTCTGCATTGATGCGACATTCAATAGCATGCCCTTTAAAGACAATATCTTTTTGTTTAAAAGGTAGCTTCTCTCCGGCTGCAATTTTAATTTGCTGTTGAACAATATCGATACCCGTTATAAATTCAGTGACAGGATGTTCTACCTGTAAGCGCGTATTCATTTCAATGAAATAAAATTCGTTGTTTTGATATAAAAATTCAAAAGTACCAGCACCTCGATAATTAATTGTGCGACATGCTTCTGCACAGCGCTCACCAATTTTTTCACGAAGTTTTTGTGATAAACCGGGCGCGGGGGCTTCTTCAATAATTTTTTGATGGCGACGTTGTAATGAGCAATCTCGCTCACCAAGATAAACTGCATTTTTATGTTCATCAGATAATATTTGAAATTCAATATGGCGAGGCTTTTCTAAAAACTTTTCCATGTATACCGTAGGATTACCAAAAGCTGTTTGTGCTTCTTGTTTGGTCATATTGACTGAAGTGACTAAGGCAGCTTCAGTATGGATGACGCGCATACCTCGTCCACCACCACCAGCAGCAGCTTTAATAATAACCGGATAACCAATTTTTTTTGCAATAGAGATTATTTCTTTAGGGTCTTCAGGGAGCGCGCCTTCAGAACCTGGCACACAAGGAACACCCGCTGCTTTCATAGCATTCTTTGCGCTGACCTTATCCCCCATCAAGCGAATAGTTTCTGGACGAGGGCCAATAAAAGTAAAACCGCTTTGCTGAACGCGTTCTGCAAAGTCTGCGTTTTCAGATAAGAACCCATAACCTGGATGAACAGCTTCGGCATCAGTGACCTCAGCAGCGCTAATGACAGCCGGAATATTTAAATAACTAAGTGTAGAAGGTGCTGGGCCAATACACACGGATTCATCAGAAAGCTTAACGTATTTTGCATCTCGATCCGCCTCAGAATGTACGGTAACTGTTTTAATACCAAGCTCACGGCATGCGCGCAAGATTCTTAATGCGATCTCGCCTCGATTGGCGATCAGTATTTTTTCAAACATAAAATAAATTAGCCAATAATAAAGAGTGTTTCGCCATATTCGACAGGCTGGCCATTTTCAACCAAGATTTTTGTAATGATGCCTGTAGCGTCTGCTTCAATTTCATTAAGCAATTTCATTGCTTCAATAATGCAAAGCGTATCCCCTTTAGTGACTTTGGAGCCCAAGTCTACAAATACTTTAGCTTCAGGAGAAGCTGAGCGATAAAACGTTCCAACCATAGGTGAATTCACTGCATGGCCATCTACTTTTTCAGCAACAGGTTTGTGATCCGATGCCGCAGTTCCAGATGGTGCCGATTGCTGCATAAGTTGTCGACTGATTTTTACTTTCTCTTCGCCTTCAGTGAGCTCAAGTTCGGCGATACCAGATTCTTCAACCAAGTCGATTAATTTTTTAAGTTTTCGTAAATCCATAGTGACCTCTTTGTAAAACGTTTAAGCGTTAATTGCAAAATTCAGGGCTGCTATATAACCTTCTGCGCCCAGCCCGCTGATTACAGCAACAGCGATGTCAGAAAAATAAGAGTGATGCCTAAAAGGTTCTCTTGCATATACATTAGATAAATGCACTTCAATAAACGGCACCTTGACAGCAGAGAGTGCGTCGCGCATGGCTACTGACGTGTGGGTATAAGCCGCAGGATTGATAATGAGAAAATCAAACTTGTCTTGATGAAGGGATTGTATTTTGTTCACTAAATCAGTTTCGCTATTGCTTTGCATGGTTTCAAGCTTAATTGATTTTGAGTCAGCAAGTTTTTTTAAGGCTTGATCAATGTCTTCAAGCGTTTGTTTGCCGTAGTGCTGAGGCTCGCGCTCACCTAGAAGATTAAGGTTGGGCCCATGTAAGACTAAGATTGATTTTATTGCCATGAGTTGCATTTGTTCTTGAATCTATGAATAGCAATTTTGCCGAAAATACCGTTTTTTGTCTACAAATTAGACGAAATTAAGGAAAATTAAAGACTTTTAGAGGCTTGCAATAAAGGCTTGAGTGTGTCATCCAATTGTCCTTTATGAACACGGCCTAGGATCGTTTTTTGGATGATACCTTGAGGGTTGATAATTACAGTATAAGGTAAAACACCCTCACTGTTTCCTAATTTTTTACTTAAATCGGCCCCTTCATCTTCGCCGACAAGAATGGGGTAGGAAACTTTGGTTTTTTTGAGATATGCCTTAACAGCAGGAGCTTCATCAATTGCAATACCAATCACCACAAGGTTTTTAGATTGATATTCACTATAAAGGCTTGATAGTTCTGGCATTTCTTCTCGGCAAGGCTCGCACCAAGTTGCCCAAAAATTAAGCACAATGAATTTATTTTTGAACTGTTTTAGAGGTTGAGGGTTGTCTTGAGTATCATTCATGATGGACTCAAAAAATTTTGTGGTTGGATTAGAGAGTTTTTCGGAGGGCGATAAAAAGATGCGAGACATAGAAAATCCTAAAAAAATAACAGCGACTGCATAAATAGCCACATTCAATGCAGATTTATTAATTTTCATGTTCTAGGGTTTTAAGGTGTTCTAACATTTGTGAAGCATTTTTATATCCTACGATTCTAAAAGTACGCGCCTCATTATGTTGCCTATCAAAAAATAAAATAGCAGGCGGCCCATAAAGATTGAAATGTTTTAATAGCGCCTGATGTTTTGCATTATTTTGAGTGACATCCACTTGTAATAACTTATATTCAGCAAGGCGCTCTTTTACTTTTGGATTGCTGAAAGTAAGTTTTTCATATTCTTTGCAAGAGACACACCAATCTGCATAGAAATCGAGCAAGATTACTTTATTATCTCGTTGATTAAGTTCGCGAGACAAATCTTCAAGGCTTTGAATTTGTTTAAATGGCAACACAGAAACATGATTAAGTTTCGTTGTGTTAGATACATTTTTATTATTTGACCAATTAATTTTTGGCAGTGTTAAGCCAAAAAGTAGTATCGATGAAAACAATGTTATAGAGGCTGCAATATGCAACCATGAAATCAATTTATATTTGAAGCGACGATTTGTAAAAAAGAAATAAATAGAAAGTGAAAGCAATAAAGCGCTATAAATAATTTGATCTATATATTCAGCAAATAGTGGGCTCATAATAAAAAGACCCATGCCAATTAACATAAAGCCAATCAATTCTTTCACGATGATCATCCAATGACCGCGCTTCGGAAGCCACTGATCAGAAAAGATACCAATTAAAAGAAGCGGGATGCTCATACCGATAGATAAAGTAAATAAAGCTAAACCACCTAAAATAAAATCATGTGATTGATTGATATAAATGATTGCACCCGCTAAAGGGGGGGCAATACATGGACTGAGCACCAGTGATGAGATAGTGCCAATAATAAAAACGTTAAGATGCTTACCACCTTCTACTTGAAGGATGGATGTTGCAATGATATGTTCGATGCGATGAGGTAATTTAAGCGCATATAAATCAAACATCGAAAGTGCTAATAAAATAAAAATTACTCCAAGGATAATCATTAGCATTGGACTTTGAATGCTTGTTGTAATTAAGTTGCCTGAGAGACCTGCAAAAATACCAAGCAATGTGTAAGTAAAAGAAACTCCACCTACATAACTTAAGGATAGAAAAAAATCTTTTAAACGTGTTTGATGTGAAGGGCGCTTATGTGATGCAAAAATAATACTTAATAAAATAGGAATCATTGGTAGCACACATGGTGTTAAAGAAAGCAAAAGACCAGCGATAAAAAACCCCAATAAAATGAGGCCAATATGTTGAGACTGTAATAAAAATTGCATCGTATTTACTTCTGAAGTAGCGCTTACACTTTTTGAGCTTACACTTTGAATGTTGTCGAAAACAAATTCTTTTTTAATGGGCGAATAACAAAGGCCTTTTTGACTACAACCTTGATAGCTAATGGATATTTTTTTTGGGGGATGAGCGTTGTCATAAGGCACTGATGCATTAATAGCATCATGATAAATTTCAACTTTACCAAAATGTGTATCCGTTTTCATTTCTCCTGCAGGAAGGAGTATTTGATTTTGCACAACATGATCAAATTCAATTTTAAGTTTACTGCGGTAAAGATAATAATCTTTAGCAATAAAGAAAATAGCATCAATTGATTGTGTATTTTTTTGTATTGATAATTGAAATGCTTCATCTGGCTGTAAAAAGTCTGTTTTTTCTTTGATGAATAAAGATTCGTTAGCGCTTGCTAGATGCATGCCTATGCCGATTAAAAATACACTTATTAAAAGTATTATTTTTTTTGGCAAAGGAAAAATACGGCTAAACATGAATAAAGACCTTTTAAAGAAATATACAGATTAGAGCAATGTGCATGCAAATTCGTTCCTTAAGAAGTATTTAATAAAAACTATTTAATCTCTTAAGCGCAACGATCATTTATTACATATAATTCTAACTAAAATTATAGAATAACCCAATGCGATTACTTTTTACTATTTTTTTACTAGCCTTTCCCGTCATTGAAATATGGGGTATTTTTAAATTAAGCGTTCTTTATGGATGGTGGTTTTTTCTTTACATGATCTTAGTGACTTATCTTGGTTGGTGCCTCATTAAAGAAGAAAAGCAATTAGTATTTTCAAAATTAATAAACACTATGGGACAAGGTGGCAATCCAATTAAAGCGATGATCGGCAGCACACGTAATTTATTTGCAGGTATTTTGTTTATTATTCCCGGGGTGATTACCGACAGCATTGCAGTGATATTACTACTTATTCCTATTAAAGACAGCTCTCCAGAAAGCATGAGACCATCGACAGAAGATGATGTGATCGAGGGCGAGTACCGTCGTGATGATGAACTCTTAAAATAATGAGTTATACCATTACACTTTTGCCCAGCGGACATACTTTTCAAGCTAAAGGAAGTCAAACTATTGTGGAGGCCGCCATTGATGAGGGCGTTCATTTGCCTTATGGATGTCGCAATGGCGCATGCGGCGCATGTAAGGGCAAAATCATTGCAGGCAAAGTGTTATTTGAGGATTACCAATCATCAGTGATATCAGAAGATGAAATTAAAAATGGCATGAGCTTATTTTGTAAAGCAATGCCTTTAGAAAATCTTACGATTGAAATTAAAGAATTAAATATTACGAATAATATTCGGCCTAAAATTTTCCCCGTACGTGTTGAAAGCTTAGAAAAACTTACTCACGATGTCATGCTTATGAAATTGAAGTTACCCAGCACCGATAAACTTCAATTTGTAGCTGGGCAGTATCTAGAGTTTTTACTTAAAGATGGCAAAAGGAGAGCTTTTTCAATTGCAAGCCCTTCACATGAATCGTCCTTACTTGAAATTCATCTTCGTTTAATTCCGGGGGGAGAATTTACAAAATACGTATTTCAAGAAATGAAAGAGAAATCTATTTTGAGAGTCGAAGGCCCTTTTGGAAATTTCTTTTTACGTGAAAATTCTTTAAAGCCTATGATTTTTGTTGCAGGGGGCACAGGGTTTGCACCAATTAAAGGCATGATCGAAGAATCCATTAAAAAAGGTATGCAACGTCCAATCAAGCTATATCGTGGTGCACGCGTATTAGAAGATTTATATATGGATGAAATATGTCAAAGGTGGGTGGATGAATTTTTGCATATTAAATACATTCCAGTATTGTCCGAACCTGATAAAAAAGACGCGTGGCAAGGTCGGGTGAGCTTGGTGCATGAGGCTGTGTTAGAAGATTATGCAAATTTTAAAGATTATCAATTGTATTGTTGCGGCGCACCTCAGATGGTGGAGGTTGCTCATCAAACCTTTATTGCTCAAGGCCTACCTGAAGATGAGTTTTATTCAGATGCGTTTACATTTGCCCCGATAAAAACACTACAGGATACTTTTAAAGATGTATTAATGATCGATGGTTTCTAAAAGTTTTTTCATCATCGATTGGTCGGAAGGTTCATCAGAAGCAAAAGTCATGAAAGATTCACGTTCAAGAAGATTAACCATTCTTGGATGATTCACAATAAAAAGAACGTCTTTTAGAAAGGCAGCATTTTTTAATCGACTAAGTCGTACAAATTCTTTGCATGCTTCAGAACTGGTAATTAAAATTGCTGAAATATGAATTTTTTCTGAGAACGCTTTCAATAAATCTATACTATTTTGTGGAAAAGTGCGCGTATAACATTCAGCATAAGTAACTTCAGCGCCTCGAGCTCTTAAAGTTTCAGCAAGCGTTTCTCGGCCACCCTCACCTCTAAAAATAACAATTTTTTTATTTTGAATGTTATTCATTTCAGCAGTTGCGAGTAAACCCTCGCTATCAAAATTTTCATTTGGAATTAATACATCACGTACATCGAATAATTGCAATGCTTTCTGAGTCGAAGGCCCAATGGCAGCCAATTTAATAGAAGTGGGTAATGCATTAAAAACATTTTTAACAGAGGGCATGCCAAATTGCACTGCATTCGAGCTAATAAAAATAGCCCAGTCATAATCATCTAATTTCAAAACAATGTTTTGAAATCTTTCGTTTAAATTTTTTGATTGAATTTCAAGCAATGGAAATTCAATAGAGTGACCATGATGCTCATTCACTAAAGTTTTTATTTCGCTTGTTTGATGTGAAGGCCTTGTAATGACAACACCTGTTTGATGTAATTCTTTTTTACTCATGCAATAAGACTCGCTAATATTTTATCCGCACCTTGATCAAGGAGTTGTTTGCCAAGTTTTTCACCTAATTTTTCCGCGTCTTTAATAGAGCCTTCAATCGAAGCTTTGATCATTTCTTTGCCATCTATAGATGCTACAAAACCCTGTAATTTAAGTACTTTATTTTCAATGATGGCATAAGCACCTAAAGGTGTATTGCAACTGCCACTCAAAATCCGACTCATAGCCCTTTCAGCTAATACACATTGTGCTGATTCGGGATGGTGAAGTGGTTTTAATAATTCAATAAGATCACTACGTTCTTTTAATATTTCAATCGCAAGCGCACCTTGACCTGCAGCAGGGATTGAATTTTCAGTAGACATGTATTGCCGGATACGCGTTTTTAATTTAAGCCGAATGAGACCTGCTGCAGCCAAAATAATACCTTGATATTGGTTTTTATCGAGTTTTCTTAAGCGAGTTTGTAGATTGCCACGCAGGGGCTCAAAAGTAAGCTCTGGGAAACGACGTTGTAATTGGCTTTGCCGACGTAAACTTGAAGTGCCAATAACACTGCCTGCAGGTAACATTTCAAGTGCACCAAAATCATTTGAAATGAATGCATCTCTTGCATCTTCTCTTTTTCCAATTGCAGCAATGATAAATTCATCACTTAAATGCATTGGTAAATCTTTCAGTGAATGAACCGCAATATCAGCTTCCTTATTTTGTAAGGCTATTTCTAATTCTTTAATAAAAAGACCTTTGCCACCAATTTTAGAAAGTGATTTATTAAGTGTTTTATCGCCTTGCGTGGTCATACCCAAAATTGAGACCTCAAGTCTCGGATAGAAAGACAAGAGCTGTTCTTTGATAAAGTCAGCTTGCCAAAGCGCAAGCTGACTTTTGCGTGTTGCGATGATTATATGTGTAGGTTGAGTCATAGTTGAAATGAAAATGAATGGGGCATTTTATCATAAGGCAGACCGTTGAAAATTTAGAAAATCATAAGCTTTAGCATATACTTTCATTTATGGCTAAAAAAAATACAAAAAAAGTGAATTGGTCAGGCAGATTTAACGAGCCTGTGATGACGCTCGTCAAAAGATTTACAGCTTCTATAGGGTTTGACCAAAAACTAGGTCTTTTTGATATTGAAGGTTCTTTGGCACATGCCGAGATGTTAGCCGCACAAAAAATTATCACGGAAAAAGATTTAAAAGCGATCCGAAATGGATTACAAGGGATTCAAAAAGAAATTTTAGCAGGCACTTTTAAGTGGTCTTTAGATTTAGAAGACGTGCATTTAAATATTGAAAGAAGACTGACTGATAAAATTGGCGAAGCTGGTAAAAAATTACACACAGGAAGATCAAGAAATGATCAGGTCGCAACTGATTTAAGGCTTTGGCTAAGGTCTGTGACGGACGAAATCATTCAAAAAATAAGTGCACTTCAGTCATCAATTGTAGCTTTGGCGGAAAAACACCAAAAAACAGTTATGCCTGGATTCACTCATCTCCAAGTGGCGCAGCCTATAACATTTGGCCATCATTTAATGGCTTATTATGAAATGTTGCAAAGAGATCTTAGTCGATTTGAAGATGCAAGAAAAAGAATGAATCAATTACCTTTAGGCGCAGCTGCATTGGCAGGTACAAGTTACCCTATTGATAGAAATAAGGTGGCTAAAAAACTTAAATTTGATAGTGTTTGCGAAAACTCTTTAGATGCAGTCTCTGATAGAGATTTTGCTATTGAGTTTACTTTTGTAGCATCTCTATTAATGACGCACCTATCAAGATTTTCTGAAGAACTTATTATGTGGTCGAGCCCTATGTTCGGATTTGTAGAAATTGCAGATCGATTTTGTACGGGCTCTTCTATTATGCCGCAGAAAAAGAATCCAGATGTGCCCGAGTTGGTGAGAGGCAAAACAGGAAGAGTGACAGGTCATTTGATGGGGCTTCTCATGCTTATGAAGGCTCAGCCACTCGCTTACAATAAAGATAATCAAGAAGATAAAGAGCCACTCTTTGATACAGCTGATACTATTTTAGATGTGCTGACTATTTATGCTGATATGTTAAAAGGTATTACAGTGAATGTAAAAAATATGAAAGAGGCAACTTTAAAAGGGTATGCAACAGCAACAGATCTCGCAGATTATCTTGTTGTTAAAGGGGTTGCATTTAGAGATGCCCATGAGATTGTGGCGAAAGTGGTGAATACTGCCATTAAAAAGAAATGTGATTTATCAAATTTAAAATTAGATGAACTGAAAAAATTTAGTAAAGTCATTTCAAGTGATGTTTATAGCCATCTGACGTTAGAAGGCTCGATTAAATCTAGAAACCATATTGGTGGTACATCATTTGACCAAGTTAAAAAATCTATCGACAAAGCTAAAAAAAATCTAAAGAAATAAATTAGGTTTCTGACAAGTGCTTATCTAGAACGCGATAAATTTCATTGAAACGCTGATTGGCAAGCTAGGGGCTATTTGAAACAATCATAGATCTTTCAGCAAAATCTTTTGCATTTAGTGCGTTTGTTTTTTTAAAATACGGTTTCAAATAATCATAATCAGCAATACTTTTAATAAAAAGTCTTCCAACACCTAAAGATTTTGGCCATAGATCCGCAAGTATCGTATTGCGTATTTTTTCATTTAGCAAAATTAATATCATAAATGGCCAGGTTTCATCAGGACGATTTGTTGTCAATACTTTTAAATTTTGAATCGCTGCTAATTGGTTTAATCTTTGAGTAGCTTTAATACGGTTTTTATGTAAAAAGGTATTGAATCGATCAAGCGCACTAGCGCCAATACTTTTTCGATAGGTACCTACACGATGTATCGGAAATTTAAAAGCACAATCATCCCCTACTGCTTTAATAAAATTACCTTTTTTTAAATGACGTCTTAAAGAGATGCCAAATACAAAACGCAAAAGACTTGGGTGATAAAAAATATAGTAAAACATAAGTTCAATAAGGCGTTTTAATTCCATGAAGTAATTATTTGGAATGAGATCTCGACTTGTTTTTTGAATATCGCTAAACATTTTTTTATTGTGAGCTACAATCACACCGCCTGCAAAAATACTTAAGCCTTTGCCCACACCTAAACTAAACACACCTATATCACCTAATAAACCGACAGATTGTTTTTTTTCTTTTGCACCAAGCGCTTGAGCACCATCTTCGATGACAAAGACTCTATATTTTTTTGCGATAGGTAGTATATTTTTTACATCAGCAATTTTCCCTCCTAAATGTGTTGGAATAATTGCAAGCACATCTTTACCAAGAGAAGCTTTAAGTTTTTTTAAATCAAAGTCAAAATGATTTTTTTTAGCATCGCTGATTATAGGTGTCAGACCACAATGAATCAGTGCAACAGGAACCCATGGGCAGGTATAGGCGCTGATAATTACCTTTTGACGCCCACTTAATTTTTTAAGTGACATCAGTGCAACCACAAGTGCTACAGTACCTGAACATTCAATCTGCACGGTATCAACGCCAATAAATTCTGCTAATTTTTTTTCTAAGGAATCTGATTGAGAAAAAAAGTCATGGATATAAATTGGTAGACCTGCTGTAGGGGGAACTTCGTAATGTAATAAATTCATAGCCTATTAATCGTGAGATTGCCAACCACCACCTAGTGATTTAAATAATTCAACACTTGCAATCAGTCTTAATTGTCTTTTTTGAATGTAAGTCATCGATGCTTCATTGTATATACGTTGAGCATCTAAATATTCAATGTAGCCAGAATAACCAGCTTTATATCGATTAGATGAGATGTCCATCGCTTTTTTGGCAGCTTCTTGTGTAAGCTTTAAATCATTTTCTTGTTCAGAGTATTCTCTTAAAGCAATAAGAGCGTTATTTACTTCTTTAAAAGCATTTTGTATAGAAGATTGATAATAACTGAGTACTTGTTTTTGTTTTGCAGTTGTTTGATCAATTTTTGCGCGAGTACGACCCGAATCAAAAATAGGTAATGACAACCCAAGGCCACCGGCCCAAATACTAGAACCTGATTTATTTAAATTGCTAAGCGCTGCACTTTCAACGCCTAAGTTGGCCGTAAGTGAAATAGTTGGAAAGAGAGCTGCTTTAGCAATGCCAATATTGGCGTTTGCAGCAATCATCATTTGTTCAGCTTCTTTCACATCAGGACGAGATTCTAAAAGGGATGAAGGCAATCCCGCAGGCGGTATGGGCGGCATATTGAGCGCGTCCAATGTATTTTCAGGAATAGTTAACTGCATATCTCCGGTAAGAAGTACAAGTTGATTAAAGATAATTTCTCTTTGACGAATAAGATCACTTAATTGAGCCGATAGATTATTAAAAGCAGCTTCTGCTTGATGAAGATCAAGTGCTGATACAAGGCCGCTTTCTAAACGTTTTTTAGTTAATGCTAAAGCCTCTTCGCGATATTGAACATTTTCTTTTGAGGCAACAATTTGTGAATCGATACTACGTAGTGATAGGTAATTACTTGTTAATAAACTTTGTAAGGTAAGTTCAACTGTATCTTTTGAATGCTGTGATGCAACAAATTCAGCACGTGCCGATTCTTTTGCGCGGCGTAATTTACCCCAGAAATCAAGCTCAAAAGAAGTACCTAATTTGACAAGGTAATCTTTTCTGAGTCCTGTAATAAAAGGTACCGAGCCTTTTGTTGTTACTCTATTTCTTATCGCTTGCGAGTTAAGATCGATTTCAGGAAGTAACGCAGCGCCTACTTCTTTTAAATAAGCATCTGATTCTTCAACACGGGCAATGGCCGCATTGATATCTGTATTTGTAATTAACGCTTTGTCCATAAGCCCATTAAGAATAGGATCCTCATAAAGTTTCCACCACATATTTAAATTATTAGCGACGTTATTCTGTTGCACTTCTTGGTGATAACTAGTGGGTATAGCAATATCAGGACGTTTGTAATCGAGGCCGACGAGCGTACAGCTTATCAAACTTAAAAATAGATTTAAGATAATAAAACGTATCAGCATTTTATTTTTGATCATCATTGTCTACATGACCATGATGACGGACATGATGACCACTTAACCAAACAAAGAAGAGTGGAATAAAAATAGTTGCAATAAATGTGGCCAAAATCATACCGCCAAATACACCCGTACCCATAGATTGCCGCGCTGCAGCACCTGCACCCGTTGCAACAACAAGAGGAACAATGCCAAAAATAAATGCCATCGATGTCATCACAATAGGCCTAAACCGTAAACGCGCTGCTTCAATAGCCGCTTCCATCACAGGCATACCCTCTTCTATTTTTTGACTTGCGAACTCCACGATTAAAATAGCATTTTTAGCGGCTAATCCTACTAATGTAATTAAACCAATTTGAAAATAAATATCATTAGGCATGCCGCGCAGCATGACAGCAATGAGGGCACCAGTGAGCGCGAAAGGAACGGCCATAATAACTGCAAGCGGAAGAATCCATGTTTCAAATTGAGCTGCAAGAATAAGAAATACCATAATGATTGCAAAACCAAATGCGAAAATAGCTGCCGAGCCCGCACGTTTTTCTTGAAAAGCTTGTCCTGTCCAAGCGAGTTGATAGCCATCAGGTAAATTTTCTTTAGCAATTTTCTCAATAAGCTGGATAACATCTCCTGAGCTTACGCCCAGCGCTCCACCAGCTAATACTTTGGCAGACAAAAGACCATTAAAACGTTCAAGCTGTTCTGCACCTATAATGTTATTAATTGAACTGACAGCTGATAGCGGCACCATAGCGCCTGCATTTGAACGAACATATACTTTGCCTAAATCATCTGGCTTCATACGATAAGGTGCTTCAGCTTGAAGTTGCACTCGATATGTTCTTCCTGATTTATTAAAGTCATTTACATAAAGAGAGCCCATCGTACTTTGCAGCGTGTCATAAATGCTTGATATGGGAATACCGAGGCTCATAGCTTTGGCTTCATCCACTTCAATAAAAAGCTGTGGCACAGTGGGTCTAAAAAATGTATTCACACCAGTAAGGCGAGGTTCTTTTTTAAGTGCATCAGTAAATAAATTAACTACTCCGAATAAATGTAAGGGGTCTGTATCATTTCGACTTTGAATATAGACTTCCATGCTGCCAGAACTTCCGAGTCCACGAATAGATGGTGGATTAAAAGCAATTGCAAGACCGTCGGGTTGCATCATACCTATGCCAAATAATTTTTTAACAATATCGCCTGCAGAGGTTTGACGATCTGACCAATCTTTTAATCTTACAAACATTGTTGCCGCACTTGATTTATTGCCACCACCAATCAGATCATATCCATTGACTGCAAATTCAAAAGTCGTAGCAGGATCAGTAGCAATAGCAGATCGAACAGCTTCTGTTGTATTAGAAGTACGACCAATCGTGGCTCCATCCGGTAACATCACTGCGGTAATGACATAACCTTGATCTTCGGGAGGAACGAAACTTGTAGGGGTAATTTTAAAAAGAAATATAGATGCAATTACAATGCCTATAAAAAATAAACCACCTATCAGTCGATGATGCAATGTTTTATTTACTATGCCGATGTAAAGTCGTGTAAGACGATAAAATCCATTATTGAATTTTGTGAAAAATTTAGATTGAATATTGTTTGGATTTAAAATGATTGCACACAAAGCAGGCGTTAATGTTAAAGCCACAACACCTGAGATGACAACAGCTACAGCAACGGTGACCGCGAACTGTCGATAGAGTTCACCTGCAATACCTCCCATAAATGCGACTGGAACAAATACAGCACAAAGCACTAATACAATCGCAACAACTGCAGCAGCAACTTGTTCCATGGATTTAATCGCAGCTTTCATAGGAGAAAGCTTTTCTTCCATCATTAAGCGTTCAATATTTTCCAAAACAACAATGGCATCATCAACAACAATGCCAATTGATAAAACCATTGCAAATAGTGTGAGTGTATTAATTGAAAAACCAAAAAGAAATAAACCAGCAAACGTTCCAATCAGTGAAATTGGCACAGCGACTAAAGGAATTAAAGTTGCACGCCAATTTTGTAAAAATAAAAATACAACAATTACCACAAGAAGCATTGCTTCACCGAGCGTTTTAAATACTTCTTTCATTGAAGCTTTTACAAAGCTGCTTGTGTCATAAGGAATTTCGAAATCCATGCCCTTTGGAAAACGTCCCTTAAGTTCGGCCATTTTTTCTTTAATACTTTTTGCTGTATCAAGAGCGTTAGCACCAGTTTGAAGAAAAATAGGAATACCTACACCTGGCTTACCGTTAAGTGTTGTATTAATATCGTATGTCTGAGCGCCTAGCTCAATCCTCGCAATATCTTTTAAATAGAGAATGCCATTTGGGCCACCTGCGCGAATAATAATATTTCCAAATTGGTTAGGATCTAGAAGCCGACCCTTAGCGTTGACGGTATAGACTAATTGTTGATCATTAGACGAAGGCTCCTGGCCAATCTTACCTGCAGCATATTGTGCATTTTGACTTTGAATAGCGGCTGCGATATCAGAAGTCGTGACTCCAAGCTGTGCCATACGATCTGGTTTAAGCCAAATACGCATAGAATAATCACGAGCACCAAAAATATTTGCGTCCCCAACACCTTTTAAGCGCTTAATTTCATCTAATACATTAAGTGTTGCGTAGTTACTTAAATAGAGAGGATCAAATTGTTTGTTTTTTGAAGTAAGCATAACCACCAAAAGAATATCATTCGATTTTTTCTGAACGACGACGCCTGTGCGTCTTACAGTTTCCGGTAAGCGAGGCGCTGCAATATTGACACGATTACTCACATTGAAAGTGGCTTGATCGATGTTTGTGCCAATTTCAAATGTGGCTGTGATATTGAGTGTGCCGCTTGAGTCAGTAGTGGAATTAAAATAAAGCAGTCCTTCTACACCGCTTAATTGTTCTTCGATAGGACCCGCTACTGTTTTTGAAAGTGTTTCAGCGCTTGCGCCGGGATAATTTGCTGTAATGACAACAGTAGGTGGTGCAATTTGTGGGTATTGAGCAATCGATAATTTTAGGGCAGCAGCGATACCAGCCAAGACAATAATAATTGAAATGACCGCAGCAAAAATCGGCCGTGTAATAAAAAATTTACTCATTATTTTTTGAAATTGGGCATGTTAGTAACCGGCATGCCAGGACGTATTTTAATAAGGTTATTGATAATGACTTTATCACCCCCTTTAAGACCGCCTAAAATGACCCAGTCCTTTCCCTTCCATTCGCCTGTAAAAACAGGCTGAGGCATTGCTTGATTTTTTTCATTCACAACAAATACAAATTTACCTTGGTCGGACGTGAGTACAGCTAATTGAGGCACTAAAAATACACCATCTTTTTTACCTGTGGTAACACGCACTCTCACAAATTGGCCTGGTAAAATTTGATGCTCATTATTTTCAAAGGTTGCTCTAAGCTCTTGAGTTCCCAGAGCAGGATTAATTTCACTTGCTGCAAAATTAATTTTGCCCTTTGTTTTATATTCAATACCGTCAGGTAAAATCACAGCAACCTCTTCAACATTTTTTTCATTTAGCGCACCGCCCAATTGTTTGAGTTCATTATCTGAAAAACTAAAACGTACCCAGATCGGTGTGACTTGCACTAATGTTGTAAGTAAGCTTGTGTTTGCAGAGACAAGCGCCCCTTCAGAAAATTGAAATCGACCTGATATACCATCGACAGGTGCAGTGACATTTGTGTAAGAAAGATTAAGTTCTGCTTGACGCACATTTGCGCGGCTTTGAGAGAGTGCTGCCATACTAATAGATTCATCAGATACTGCATTGTCAAATTCACGCTGACTTATAGATTGAGATTCCACTAAACTTTCTAAACGTTTTTTCTCTCGCTTAGCTTGTTCTGCACGCGCAAGAGTTTGCTTGAACTGTGCACGTGTCTGGCTTAAATTGATTTTATAAGGCTCGGGATCAATGATGAATAAAGACTGACCCGCTTTAACCGTTGACCCTTCATTGTATTTTCGTTTTAATAAAATACCACCTACACGCGGTCTAATCTCAACTTCTTTAGCGCCCTCTGTTTGACCCACGGCTTCAGCAGTTGTTGGAACTGTTACAGGACTCATTTCAAGAGTAGATACGGGCAATGGAGCATTAGGGGGAATGCCGCCTAGATCTTGAGACTTATGACAGCCTATTAAAGTGAAGAATAAAAAACCGAAGAGTAGGATATACCTAGATGGCATAAAATGACGTTGCAAATAAAGCCCCGATTTCAAAAATAAAGTAGTAAAACGAGCGTATTTCTCTTAGCGTATTTTACAATTAAATCAGGTAACAAGACGGTTTTCGTCTATTTAAATATATGACGCTTTCTATGAAAATAAATGTGCTAAACCAAAAGCGGCAGAAGATGCTAATGCGCCAATGATAAGTGTTTGCATGGCTGAACGTCCTTGGTTCACACCTGTGAAACGACCTTTAATCCAGCCAAAAAGTACAAGTGCAATACCTGTTGCAATCACAGAGATTTTTAAAGCTGGAATAATATCAGATATAAAAATATAAGGCATCAAAGGGATCAATCCCCCCACAATATAAGCGATTGAAATTGTAGCAGCACTGATTAAAGCTCTTTTAGGATCCGGTCTTTCTAAATTCAATTCGAATTTCATCATGAATTTAAGCCAGCGCTCACGATTAGCAGTTACTGCTTTAACAACAGTTTTGAGTGCTGTTCCTTTTAATCCATATTCAGAAAGTATTTCCTCGACTTCTTGTATTTCCCGATCTCTTAAGTGCTTAATTTCATAATCTTCGCGCGCATATTCAGAGTCATAATGTTCAATATCTGTTTTACCGGCAAGATATCCACCAAGACCCATGGCAATCGAACCTGCAGCAACTTCTGCCAAACCAGCTGTTACAATAATTGCGGATGAATCGACAGCAGCAGATAAACCTGCTGCAAGTGCAAAAGGCACTGTGAGCCCATCGGACATGCCAATCACAATATCTCGGACTACTTCAGTCGAGGTAAAGTGTATTTCAGAGTGATGTGAATGATGGTCGTTTGACATGAATATTTATTTAAATTTTTATGTTAATGGCAGTTAAAAATACTATATATTATATTTTGTAATTTAAATATATAAGGATTTAAAAAATGAAACAATGTACTTACAATGTGTTGGCTTTATTAGTTTTCGCTTTATCTTTTTCTTATGTGCCTACAGCTGCATTTCAATACCATTGTGTCTATGATGGCATCACAAGTTTTAATGTACCCATCTTTATATTTCAACAAGTTTTTTTAGCCACAATTCTATTCATCATTGATCGTTACAGTTTTCAAGATGGCAAAATGGTTTGCTGGATCTCATGCGGTCGAAAAAAGAACAAAAAGAAAAAATAATTAATCTAATTTAGCTTTATGTTTGGGCTGCCTTTTGAATTTAGTTTTATCTTTTTCAACTTTAGGTTTAAAAGGCAAGTCGGCACGGAAAAGTGTGTAATGTGTTTGAGAACGTAATTTGAGTTTTCGAATCTGTTTCATAAAAAGTGTTACGCAATAATATCTAATACGCCTCTAGTGATAAATTCAATTGCCATAGACCCCAAAAGCAAACCCATCACACGCGTGATAATTTTTGTGCCGATCGCACCAATGACCTTAGAAATATTTTCTGCAAAACTTAATGTCAGCCAAATTAAAAGTGACACAGCCAAACAAGGCAAGATGAGAAAACTTTGATTAATCATATTAGGCGCCTGATGTGCTGCAATAATCATATTGCTCATAGCGCCCGGACCTGCTAGCAAAGGAATGCTTAAAGGTACAAATGCAATCAGCTCTTTGTCCGCTTTGCCATTTTTAGAAGTTTCTAAAATTTGATGTTTACCTAACATCATAGAGATAGCCAAAATAAGCAATAATATGCCACCACAAATTTGGAAGCTTGACATTGAAATGCCAAACATATTTAAAATTTTGTCGCCTAAAAAAAGTGAAGTGACGAGTATGATAAATACGGTAATTGCTGTCATCTTAACTACATTTTTTTTATTAATATTTTTATGTTGACCCGTGAGACTTAAAAAAAGTGGTAAACAACCCACAGGATCGACAATTGCAATGAGTGCGATGGTAGTTTTAATAATAAAGGTCCATTCAATCATAATATCTTCCTTAATTTATTTTCAAAAAAGTCATCCAAGCAAGTGTAGCAACCGCGATACCCATGACAAGTGTTGCCATCCATCCTAAATGCTTTACATGTTTGCCGATTGTAAATGATCGCATTACTTTTGGGCGTGATGCCATATTCATAAGTGCAATCATTAAAGGAACTGCCACAATGCCATTGATGACAGCGCTCCATAGCAATGCTTTAATTGGATCAATACCACTAAAATCTAAAACAACACCAAGCAAAGTAGCAATTGCAATCACTGCATAAAAGTCTTTAGCTGCATGAAAACTTAAATTTAAGCTCGCAGGTTTTTTTAATAGTTCGGCAACAGCATAAGCGGCAGACCCTGCCAAGACCGGCACTGCTAAAAGACCAGTACCAATAATACCCGCAGCAAATAGAATAAAAGTAAACTCACCTGCGATGGGCCGCAGTGCCTCAGCAGCTTGTGCAGATGTTTCAATATCATGTATGCCTGCTTTAAAAAGTGTAGCAGCTGTAGTGAGCATAATAAAAAAAGCGATTAAATTAGAAAAACCCATACCTATCATTGTATCAATTCGAATTCTTCTTAGATGACCTCCTAAATGCTGTGGGTTGTGTTTTAAATATGTTGTGTTATGTTTGATTCGAACTTCTTCAACTTCTTGACCCGCTTGCCAAAAGAAAAGATAAGGGCTAATCGTCGTACCAAATATACCTACAATTAAAAGTGCATATTGATTTGTGAATATTGCATTAGGGAAAATAGTTGCTTTAATCACTGTATTCCATTCAACGTTTGATGCAAAAACAGTTCCAACATAAGCAAAAAGCGAAAGAGTTAGCCATTTTAAAACGCGCACATATCGTTCATAAGGAATAAAAATTTGAAGTAAAAGACAGCACATTCCAAAAGCTACTGCATAAAGATGTCGAGGACCACCTATTACAAGTTTTACTGCATCGGCCATCGCTGCTAAATCCGCTGCAATATTAATGGTATTGGCGATAAGTAAAAGAATAACCAAAGGCCAAGTGACATATTTTGGATAAAATCGACGCATATTTTCTGCAAGGCCCCGACCCGTGACAAGTCCAATGCGTGCACTGACCATTTGGATACCTACCATAAGTGGATAGGTAAAAAACATGGTCCACAAAACACCAAATCCATGATGAGCGCCTGCTTGTGAATAAGTCGCAATACCACTTGGGTCATCATCTGCAGCACCCGTGATAAGGCCAGGACCTAATTTCTTTAAAATTTTTGGTAATTTTAAGTAACGCATGGCTATCATTTTTAAAATATTAAGACTATCTTAGATTAATAGTTTACAGTGGTAGGTATATTGAGGGCGGTTAATTTTTTTGAGATACTCTCAAGCACTTCTATATTAATGCGACCTAAATGTTTTGCTTGAGGCTGTAATGATGGTCTAGCCAATCCATAAAGATGGACACCTTTAATTTTTGTTCGAGCTTCATTAATTAAATCAACATAAGAATTAATATTGCTATCATCAAGCCCTTTACCATCTATAGTAAAGATACATGTTTGAATAAACGTGGGACATGTCAATGCACACGCTTGAAGTCTTTCAGAAATTTGTTTGGGGTTTAAACTGATCTGATTAATTGTTTTAATACTTTCTTCTGTGGCAGCATCAACTTTAAACCAAACTTCACCATTTATTTTTGAAAGCATTGCAATACTTTTAAGGACAGATGGTTTGTGTATTAAACTTCCATTAGTAATAAGACGAATTTTAATTTTATGAAGCAGATCAAATTCCTTGAGTACTTTTTCAACTATTGAAATAACTTGAGGAAATTCTTTAGCGCTAGTGGGCTCTCCGTTACCTGAAAAAGCAATATCTTTTAGATGGCGATCTTCAAGGGCTACATTTTTCTCCATGTAATCACCATGAATAATTTCATGAAGAAAAAAACGAAGCTCATTCTCAAGAACATCCAATTCAATAGGCGGGGGTGTACCTCGAGTGAGATTTGGAATTTCACAATAAATACATTGCCAATTACAAGCATTATTAACATTCAAGTTAACGCCGATAGACAAACCACCGGCACGTCTAGAAATAACTGAATAAATGTATTTAAGGCCACTTAGATCACGGCTGTGATCATGAATACTAAGATATTGTTTAGAAACACCCATAATCTTTGCTATTTGAGAGAATTGAGACGATCTTGTAATGGAGATAAGTCATAGCCTGCATTTTGCGCAGCACTTAAAATTTCACCAATGGACAAGGATTTTGCTTGTGAAAGCGCCCAGAGCGTTGAACATCTTGTTCCCGTGCGGCAATAAGCAAAAACTGGTTTTTGAGCGACTTCAAAATAGCGTCCAAATTGCACAATAGCATCATCCGAAATTTGTCCGCCTATGACGGGTTGATGAATCGCTTTAATATTTAATTTTTGTGCTTCTTTTTCAATGGTTGAAAAATCAAGCTGACCTTCAGATTCAAGATCAGGACGATTACAAAAAATAGTTTTGTATCCTTGAGCATGAATTTCTTTTAAGTCCTCAATTGTAATTTGATCAGACACCGTAATTTCATTATTTATTTTTGCAAATTTCATAGTTTTATTCTACTTTAAAAAAATACCTAATAGGTCATTTAAAAAACGTTGACCTAAAATTGTAGGCTTAATTATTTCATGATTTATTGTAATAAGTTTTTTATCTAATGCAGTTTTAAGTTCTTTATCAATCGTTGAAATATTTAAACTAGTTTTTTCCTCGAAACTTTTAATTAGAAATCCATCAATAAGACGCAAATGATTCATCATGAATTCAAAAGCTAAATCACTTGCTTGAATAATAGTTTCTGATTCAATCATGTGTTGTGTGGTTACTTTTTCCATATATTGTTTTGGATTTTTATAGCGACTCTCTCGAGTTATCTGGTCATAAAATGTCAGTTTGCTATGTGCACCTGCACCTATACCTAGGTAATCACCGAATTGCCAATAATTAAGATTATGTTGGCATTGAGATTTGGGTTTTGCAAAAGCGGCTGTTTCATAATGCTGATAACTATGTTGAGTTAGGATATCTTCAATCTTTTCTTGCATATTGGCACTTACATCGTCTATTGGTAATGAAGGGGGATGTTTAAAAAAGAATGTATTAGGTTCGATCGTTAAATGATAGAAAGATAAATGTTGTGTATTAAATAATGTTGCAGTTTTAACATCATCAATCGCTTCATTTAACGTTTGATTAGGCAGTGCGTACATTAGATCTAAATTTACTTCATCAAAATGTCGCATCGCAATTTCAATACCTTTTTTAGCTTCATTACTATTATGAATACGGCCCAATGACTGAAGATGACCGTCATTAAATGACTGAATACCTAAAGATACTCTTGTCACCCCTGCTTCTTTGTAAGCTTCAAAATGATCGCTATCAATTGTTCCTGGATTAGCTTCAAGTGTAATTTCGGCGCCGTATATAATAGGTGTGAGGGCTCTTACCTGGCTTAGGATTTTGTGAATGGCTTTCCCGCTAAAAAGACTTGGTGTGCCACCACCAAAAAAAATAGAATGAATTTTTCTGCCCCAAATTTTAGGCAGGGAGTATTCAAGATCTTTGATTAATGCATCTACATAAAGCGATTCTATTTCGGCAAAGCCATTGCTGTCCTTGTACTCATGCGAGTTGAAATCACAATAAGGACATTTTTTAACACACCAAGGAATATGGATATAAAGCGATAGAGGCGGAGGAATGGCGAGTCTTGAAGTTTGACTCATAAAAACTTATTTATTTTTTAAATAGGGATTAATAAGATCATCCACCATTTGGCGAAGTGCTTCTTTCATTTGTTTTTCAGACACTTCCATTAAGAGGCCATCTTCAATAGTGTCTTGTGAAAGCTGTTTTAATTCATCAAAATTTTCTTTCATAACTTTAATTTTTTCTGTACATGAGACAACTGACTTATCGTCACGTATCCAAACAGGCCATTTATTTTTTGATTTATCCATAAATCTGATTCAATTTTAATTTAAGTTTATGTAAAGCTTGTCCGCGATGACTAATACGATTTTTAATTTCTGAGGGTAATTCTGCCACAGTTTTTTCAGTCATGTGATCTAAAAATAAAGAATCATAACCAAATCCACCTATTCCTCTCGGGACTTTTAAAATTTCTCCATGCCATATGCCTTCAGCAATAATTGGCTCAGGATCCATTTCATTTCTTACAAATACAATGACACAAGTGTAGTGTGCTTTTCGATTTACTTCATTTTCTAATATTTTTAAAAGCTTTTCATTATTTTTTTGATCCGATGAAGGCTCTCCTGCAAATCTTGCTGATAACACCCCCGGTTGACCTCCTAATGCATCTACAGAAATACCTGAATCATCTGCAATCGCGGGCAATTTAGATAATCGACTGGCATGTCTAGCTTTAATGAGAGCATTTTCAATAAATGTATGAAAAGGTTCATCGGTTGGCGCAATATTAAAATATGACTGTGGTAATACTTCCACATTGATATCTTCTAAGATAGATTGAATCTCGATAAGTTTTTTGGCATTGCCTGTTGCAATGACTATTTTGTCTTTCATGAAATTACTTAAGGATGTTTTTCTGTAGTTGAATGAGTTGTTTAATGCCGTCTGCCGCAAGATCCGCCATTTGATCCATCATGTCACGCGTAAAAGGCGAGCCTTCCGCAGTTCCTTGAATTTCTACAAAACCACCTGAACCGGTCATGATGATATTCATGTCCGTGTCACAACTTGAATCTTCATTGTAATCTAAATCTAGAAGTGAGTTGCCGTCATGAAGGCCTACAGAAACAGCTGCAACGGAATCAATCAGAGGGGATTCGCTGATAAGTTTTTGATTCATTAAATGGGTGATCGCATCATGAACTGCAACGTAAGCGCCTGTAATGCTTGCCGTGCGTGTGCCACCGTCAGCTTGAATAACATCGCAATCAATTTGAATGGTGCGTTCACCCAGTTTTTTTAAATCAATAATTGCTCTTAAGCTTCGCCCAATAAGACGTTGAATTTCTTGTGTACGGCCTGATTGTTTTCCACGCGAAGCTTCGCGATCCATCCGTGAGCCTGTCGATCTTGGAAGCATGCCATATTCGGCTGTAATCCAGCCTTGATTTTGTCCTTTTAAAAAAGATGGCACTTTCTCGTCAATGCTTGCAGTGCATAAGACATGCGTATCACCAAATTTAATTAAGACAGAGCCTTCCGCATGTTTTGTGTAATGTCGAATAATTTCGACAGGCCTTAATTGATTGAGAGCGCGCTGATTTAATCTCATAGTATTCTTCCTCAATAGAAGTCGTCATTATAAGCTAGCTTTAATTGATTGATATCCTGCCATTTAAAGGTTTTAGTCGCAAATGCAACTATAGATTGATAAAATGACACTTAAACATTGAATGGAATATCTTATGGCTTTAAGTATGACCGGGTTTTCTTTTAAAGAAGCAGATACAACACAAGGTATTTTGCTCCTTGAATTTCGGTCTTTAAATAATCGATATCTTGAGCTCCAGGTAAAGTTAGATGAAACCTTAAGGTCTTTTGAGCCGATGATTCGAGATGTCATATCGCTCGAAATTAAAAGAGGCAAGGTCGATTGTAGAATCTATTTTAAATCTAAAATGAGTGCACTTGATGTTAAAAATATAGATCCTATTAAGTTAAAACAATTAGCAGCATCAGTTGAAGCGATCGGCAAACATTTTCCTCATGTGCAACCAATAAATGCACTCGATATTTTAAAAACGAGCGAAATTATGCATGATCAGTCACTTGACATGAATCTGCTTGAACAAGATCTTAAAAAAAATCTTAAAGAAGCCATTCAGGAAATTCAAGCTTCTAAAGCGCGTGAAGGCGATAAGTTACAAAAGATTTTGTTAGATAAATTGAAAGAGATTGAAATTTTAGTGGGAGAAGCTAAAAAAATCTTACCAACATTGATTAAAGACTACCAAAGTAAAATTGAAAATAAATTTAAAGATGCTTTAATTGCTATTGATGACGATCGATTAAAGCAAGAGTTTTTAATTTTTATACAGAAGATGGATATCGATGAAGAGCTAAACCGTATCACATCTCATATAGATGAAATAAGGCGCTTACTTAAAACAGAAGCTGCGATAGGTAAAAAATTAGATTTTATGATGCAAGAATTAAATCGTGAGGCGAATACTTTAGGTTCAAAATCAATTTCACCTAAAACCTCAAAAATATCGGTTGATTTAAAAGTTTTGATTGAGCAAATGCGCGAACAAATTCAGAATATTGAATAATAAAGATTTAAGAACATATATGAGTCAAGCCCATTTATTTATTATTGCAGCAGCTTCCGGTGCCGGTAAGACGACATTAGTGAAAGCATTATTGAATAAAGATAAGCAGCTGCAAGCTTCTGTTTCGCATACAACTAGAAAACCACGGCCAGGGGAAGTCAATGGCGTGGATTATTTTTTTGTGGACGAGACCACCTTTTTAGATTTAAAGAAAAAAGGTGAATTTTTAGAATCTGCCGAATGTCATGGTGCCATGTACGGAACGAGCAAAAAATCAGTACAAAAAATTCTAGATCTACCAAAAGACGTAATTTTAGAAATTGATTGGCAAGGCGCTCAAGCTTTGAAGGCACAATCTAAGGAAGCGGTTTCTATTTTTGTATTACCACCTTCAGTTAATACATTGTCTGAAAGGTTAAATATACGTGGACAAGATAGTGACGAGACCATTGCAAAGCGATTAGCAGTCGCTCGAGAAGAGATGAGCCATGTGGATGAGTTTGATTATGTTACAATCAACGATGACTTTGAAGTAGCGCTCCACGATCTTATGGCCATTATTCGATCTACCCGATTGATGTGCCATATTCAGTTGACACGTCACAGCCATTTAATTAAAAACTTGACTTAAATTTGGAGAAATAACATGGCACGAATTACAGTAGATGACTGTTTAGAGATTATTCCTAATCGCTTTAAACTCACTTTAGCTGCCGCATACCGCGCAAGACAATTAGCAAATGGTGCTGAAGCATTAGTGAGCACACATGGCTTAAGAGATAAGCCAACGGTATTAGCATTAAGAGAAATTGCAGCAGGTAAAGTTGGCCTTGATATCTTAAATAGAAAAACAACGTATTAATTTTTAACAGGGCTTAAAGCCCTTATTAAGACAAAGATCATGGCTAGTACCGCTCATTTTGATAAAGCGGATGCTCAAAAATCACCGCCGTTTCCTTTACTGCCCGTCGATAACGACCAGTCCGAACTTACTAATCTTCTTAAAATCTACCTGAAGTCGAAAGATATCCAAAAAATATGGGATGCTTATCGTTTTAGTGAAGAGGCACATCACGGTCAATCCAGAAGAAGCGGTGAACCGTATATTGTGCATCCGGTTTCTGTAGCATGCACTTTAGCTAGACTTCATCTTGATGCCACGACGATTCTTGCTGCATTACTTCATGACGTCGTTGAAGACACCACCATTACAAGTAAAGATATCGAAAAGAAATTTGGTAAGCAAGTTTCCATTTTGGTAGACGGATTATCCAAGCTCGATAGGATTGAATTTCGAGATGCCACAGAAGCGCAAGCCGAAAATTTTAGAAAAATGTTATTGGCTATGTCGAATGACGTGCGCGTCATCTTAGTAAAACTTGCAGATCGTTTACATAATATGCAAACACTGGATGTTTTAAGATCTGACAAACAAAAACGGATTGCTCAGGAAACACACGATATCTATGCTCCGATCGCTAATCGATTGGGGCTTAATACGATTTATCAAGAACTCGAGGATTTAAGTTTTAAACATCTTTATCCTACGCGTTATCGTGCAATTCAAAAAGCAATGAAAGCTTCTCGAGGTAATCGTCGTGAAGTGGTTGAAAAAATTTCTGAAGCAATACATCAAAAGTTAAGTGAATTAAAAATTGATGCTGAAGTGTCTGGACGAGAAAAAAATATTTATAGTATCTATAAGAAGATGAGTGAAAAAACGATGTCATTTGCGCAGATTAATGACATTTATGCATTCAGAATTATTGTCAAAGAAAATCATGACACTTATTCAGCACTAGGTGCATTGCATGCACTATATAAACCCTTACCAGGTAAATTTAAAGATTACATCGCGATTCCTAAAGCCAATGGCTATCAATCACTGCACACTAGTTTATTCGGACCTTTTGGCATGCCTATCGAGGTACAAATTCGCAGTGAAAAAATGCATAAACTTGCTGAAGCAGGTGTTGCCGCTCACTGGCTATATAAAACTAAAGATGCAGATTTAACTGCACTTCAACAACAAACGCACCAATGGTTAAAGCGTCTTTTAGAAGTTCAATCGGACAGTTCAGATTCGCTTGATTTCCTAGAACATTTAAAAGTAGATCTCTTCCCCGATGAAGTTTATGTATTCACACCTAAAGGTAAAATCTTAGCGTTACCTAAGGGCTCAACCGCAGTTGATTTCGCTTATGCAGTGCATAGTGATGTCGGTAATTGTTGTGTCGCTGCAAAATATAATCAAGAACTTGTCCCACTTCGTGCAGAAGTGAATAATGGGGATCATATTGAAATCATTACAGCCCTCTTAGCAAAACCTAATCCTGCTTGGCTCAATTTTGTGATCACAGGCAAAGCAAGATCGCATATTCGACAGTATTTAAAATCAATAGAATCAGAAGAATCCTCAAGGCTTGGTGAAGGCATGCTCAATCAAGCACTGAAAGCGCTTCATATAATGCCATCATCTATTAAAGCATCACATTGGAAAAAATTAATTAGTGATTATGATGCCAAGACTAAAGAAGATATCTTGGCTGAGATTGGTTTAGGTAAACGCATGAATGTTATGGTGGCACATCAGTTAGCTAGTTTTATAGTTGGTGTTGGCGAAGTTAAGGGAAAAAATAAGCAACTTGATGTCATTACTATTAAAGGTTCTGAGAGCATGGCTATTCAATTAGCAAAGTGCTGTCATCCAATACCAGGCGATCCTATTTTAGGATTTATTAATAAAGATAAAGGCCTTGTTGTACATACGCACGATTGTTTAGCTATTCGTAAATTTAAACTTGACCCTGATAAATGGCTCGATGTCGAGTGGGATCCAAACCCAGATCGTTTATTTAAAGTGAATTTACAAATCATGGTGTTAAATGAGCGCGGCATGTTAGCAAAAATCTCATCAGTGATTGCGGAGTCAGATTCAAATATTGATAATGTCAATGTAGAAGAGTCTGATGGTGGACATTTTGTAAATGTTAATTTTATTGTACAAGTGCATAATCGTATTCATCTAGCAGATCTCATAAGAAATTTAAGAAAAATTACTAATATTTCTAGAATCAGTCGTGTAAAAATGAAACACTTTAAAGAAAGATAAAAGATGACAAAAGAAATTATTCAAACTAAAAATGCACCTGAAGCAATTGGCTCATATTCTCAAGCTGTTAAAGTAGGTAAAACGATTTATTTATCAGGTCAGATTGCGCTTGAGCCAGAGTCGATGCAATTAGTTGAGGGCATTGAAAAACAGATTCATCAAGTATTTAAAAATTTAAAATCGGTGGTTGAAGCTTCTGGCGCAACATTAAGAGACGTTGTTAAAATTAATATTTACCTAACAGATTTATCCCATTTTGCCATGGTGAATACCATTATGGGAGAGTATTTCATTCAGCCCTATCCAGCAAGAGCTGCTGTAGGCGTTGCATCCTTACCAAGAAATGCACTCATCGAAGCTGATGGCATTGTAGTGTTCTAAATTATTTTTTTTAAGAGTATTTCAATCTGACTTCTTTATCCGAACTCAAGCTTTATTCACCCTCTGTATTAAATAAACTCAAAAAATTGGGTATTGAGGATGCATTTAGTTTGGTGATGCACCTTCCTATTCGTTATATTGATGAAACAGTTGTGATACCCATTCGTGATATTAAAATAGGTACCCTTTCTCAAGTTGAAGCAGAAGTCATTCGGGCTGAAGTTTTGTATAAGCCTAAAAAGATGCTACTTGTTCGAGTGAAAGATGCGTCGGGCACATTGCAACTTAGATTTCTTCATTTCTATCCAAGTCAAATAAAAACATTTGATGTGGGAAATCGAATTCGCATCTTAGGAGAGGCTCGGCATAATTTATTTGCATGTGAGATGATTCATCCACAATGTAAATTAATAAAAGAAAACGATGTGTTGCCTAAGTCACTTACACCCATCTATTATCTAGTTGCAGGCGTAGGGCAAAAAATTATTATGAATGCTATGCATACATTATTTGATCAGTATGATCTAAAAAGTTATTTAAAAGACTTATTTCCCAAAACGATTTATGAAAAATTAGGATTGCCAAATTTGTATGAAAGTTTGAAACAAATTCATTATCCAAAAAATTTTAAAGAGGTTAAGGCACACGAAGCTTTTACTTCGGCGGCATATGGACGTATTATTTTCGATGAGTTTTTAGCGCAGCAATTGTCATTGCGTTCTAATTATTTAATTAGAAGAAAACTTACTGCAATACCTTTAATTGCAAAAAATAAATTAACTCAAAAATTTTTAAATTTACTTGAATTTGAATTAACAGAGGCACAGAAAAAAGTAAATCAAGAAATTAGAACAGATCTCGAAAAAAATTATCCAATGCAACGTCTTTTACAAGGTGATGTAGGTAGTGGGAAAACAGTTGTAGCAACGATGGCAGCTTTGCAAGCTATTGAAAATGGGAGTCAAGTAGCTTTCATGGCACCCACAGAAATTTTGGCAGAACAACATTATCGAAAATTACTTCATTGGTTGTCACCACTTAACATTAAAGTAGCATGGCTTACTGGTAGTCAATCTAAAAAAGATCGCGAATTTTCTCTAAACATGGCTCAATCGGGTGAGGCACCTATCGTGGTCGGAACGCATGCACTTTTTCAAGAACATGTGGTGTTTAATAAATTAGGTTTAAGTATTATTGATGAGCAACATCGTTTTGGTGTTGAACAACGATTAGCTTTAAGAAAAAAAGGAGCATTAGATAAAGCGATAGAGCCACATCAACTCATGATGAGTGCAACACCCATTCCACGCACGCTTTCTATGAGTTATTTTGCAGACCTTGATGTCTCTGTGATTGATGAACTACCTAAGGGTCGCGAAGCGATTGTGACAAAACTTTTTTCCGAGGATAGGCGTGATGAAATATTAAAAAGAGTGCATGAGGTATGTCATTTAGGAGCGCAAGTTTACTGGGTATGCCCTCTTATTGAAGAAAGTGAAGTGTTGCAGTTACAAACTGCTGAATCTACTTTTTTAAATATGCAGTCTAATTTTAAAGATTTAAAAGTCGGCTTAGTTCACGGACGCATGAAGTTATCAGAAAAACAAAAAGTAATGTCGGCTTTTGTGAGTGGCGATATTCAATTGCTAGTGGCTACTACCGTGATTGAAGTTGGGGTTGATGTGCCAAATGCAACATTAATGGTTATTGAAAATGCAGAACGTATGGGCTTATCTCAGTTACATCAGCTTCGCGGTCGCGTCGGTAGAGGGTCTTTAAAAAGTACATGTATTTTATTTTACAAAAAATTATCAGACATTGCGAGACAAAGGCTTAAAGTTATTTTTGAAAATACAGATGGTTTTATCATTGCACAAGAAGATTTAAATATACGCGGCCCGGGAGAATTTTTAGGCATACGTCAAAGCGGTGTTGCTATGTTGCGAGTGGCCAATCTTAATCGTGATTTTAAATTGCTAGAGGAAGCTAGGAATATTGCAGATCAATTATTAGAAGGTTATTCTGAGGCTTCTTATCTTCATCTTAAGCGTTGGGCAGCTCATGCAAATGAAAGAGTAAAGGTATAAAGATGACTTGGTTAATATTCCCTACAGTTGAAGGTAATCAATTTTCATGGTTGACGGAGGGCAGATCTTTAACAGAGCGCTTAAAAAAAGAATTGAATGATGTAAAAGTCGATGTAATTTATGAAGGCAAGTCTTTAGAAAATAAAACGGATTACATACGCGAAGTTATTTTAAAAAGTCATGATCAGTCTATGATTTTTGCGCGTACTTTATTAAAAGACGAAGATGTGAATGGCGCTTGGCATTGTTTAAAAACACTTGGTCAGCAATCGCTCGCCAATATTTTATTTAAAGACCCAAATATATTTAAACGTTCTGTTTTGTATCGAGAATGTTTACTGAATGATCCCTTACATATTTATTTAAAGTCACTTGGGCTCGTGCATGAAGAAGTTATATGGACACGACAATCCGAATGGGAAAAAGACGGAAAGACACTGACCTTAATAGAAGTCTTTTTGCCACATCTTTTTAATTGAGCAGTAAATTTCATAACGGTATATTGATTTAGGCTATAATTTCCCTTTAATTTTTTTGAAACGCTATTTTTAAAATCGTGAACTTGTCGAGAGACTTTCTTTTTCTTTTTGATTTGCCTAAAGCCATTATGATTTCAATGGTGATTCATATCATTTTAATTATAGGGTTTCCACAATTTAATAAAACAGTATCAGTACCTCAGGTGATGAGTGTCACTATTGAAAGCTCACCCATTCAAAAGCCAGTCGAAAAAGTTGAGACACCGCAGCCTATTGTTAAAAAGAGTGAGCCGATACAAAAAAAAGTTACGCCTATCATTGATAAAAATGCAACCATTGTTGCACAACCTCTTCCTAAAGAATTAGCCCCTCCAGCACCTGCTGAAGTGCCTTCAAAAATACCCAATGTAGTTCCTCAAGAACAAATAAATACACACCTAGATAGTTATAGTAATCTTCTTGCAAATGCGATTGCACAATATAAACAATATCCAAAAATAGCTCAAATGAGAGGTTGGCAAGGTATGGTGATTGTAGACCTTGAAATCGATAGCAAAGGTTCTGTCATGAGTGTCAAAATTAAAAAAAGTAGCACCTATGAAGTGTTAGATAACGAAGCACTAGAAATGATTAAAAAAGCTTCGCCATTTCCATCGCCACCCCAAAGTCTTCGCGGTAAAAATTTTAATGTGCTTGTTCCCATTTCATTCAAGCTTGAATAGTTAGCATCAATTTTAAAGATGCATTACTACATTCGTCTCATGCGTCTTGATAAACCTATTGGCATTTTTTTATTGTTATGGCCAACAATGTGGGCCCTTTATTCTGCTACACATGGGCTCCCAGGCTTTAAGCTTCTTAGTATTTTTATCTTAGGTACGATTTTGATGCGCTCAGCGGGTTGTGTTGCTAATGATATTCTTGATCGTAAATTTGATTCTTTTGTGACGCGCACAAAGTTGCGACCTTTAGCTAACCAATCTGTGTCAGTTAAGAATGCTTTCTACTTACTCATCACTTTATTGATGGGTGCTTTGATATGTGTTTTATTTTTAAATGTAAAAGCGTTTTATTTTGCTTTGATTGCTTTATTTTTAGCGCTTACCTATCCTTTAACAAAACGATTTTTTGTTATGCCGCAAGCCTATTTAGGATTAAGTTTTGGCATGGGAATTCCGATAGCTTTTTCTGCCAATGAAGTATCTTTGGGGTTGACAACATGGTTATTATTTTTCGCGAATATTTTTTGGGCAATTGCTTACGACACGCTTTATGCTATGACTGATAAAAATGATGATTTAAAAATTGGCATTCGTTCATCAGCTATTTGGTTTGGGGCTTACGTGAAAGAAGCCATTATGTTGAGCTATACCTGTATGATGGGATGCTTGGTTTGGGTAGGATATCTAGAGAAATTTACTTGGCCTTTTTACGGATTTATGGGGGCCAGCCTTCTTTTTATTGGTATTTTGTATCGCCGAATTAAGGCTCTCGATCCAACAGCTTGTTTTGATGCATTTTTAAGCAACAATTATTTGGGCGGTTTAGTCTTTTTAGGCGTATTTTTTCACTATCTCTCCGTGAACTAAATCATTAATAAAATTGACAAAACAGGCAGTATTGACATAGAATTCATCTCTTTTTTTAAATTTATAGCGCAAAAGTTGGTATTAAAATGAAGACATTTTCAGCAAAATCCCATGAAGTAAAACGCGATTGGTTTGTTGTAGACGGAACTGACGCAGTACTGGGAAGATTAGCAAGTGCGATTGCACATCGATTACGTGGCAAACATAAAGCGATTTATACGCCACACGTAGATACTGGCGATTATATTGTTGTGATTAATGCAGACAAGATTACAGTAACGGGTAATAAGGGTGACGATAAGGTTTACCATCGCCATTCAGGTTATCCAGGCGGTATTTCAACAACGAACTTTTCTAAGATGCAAGACCGTTTTCCAGGCCGCGCTTTAGAAAAAGCTGTGAAGGGAATGTTACCAAAAGGACCTTTGGGTTATGCGATGATTAAAAAGATGAAAGTCTATTCAGGCGCAACTCATGAACATGTGGCTCAACAACCACAACCATTAAGCATATAGTTAAGGAAATACTATGATAGGTAAATACAATTACGGAACAGGTCGCAGAAAGAGCTCAGTAGCTCGTGTATTCATGAAGCCAGGTAAGGGCGTGATTACAGTGAATGACAAGCCTGCGGATGAATATTTTTCACGTTATACCTCCCGTATGATTTTTCGCCAACCGCTTGATTTAACAAATATGTTAAGTAATTTTGATATTCATGTGAATGTCATCGGTGGTGGTGAGTCTGGTCAAGCTGGTGCAGTGCGTCATGGCATCACACGTGCATTGATCGACTATGATACAAATTTAAAAAGTACGCTCTCACAAGCTGGTTTTGTAACACGTGATGCGCGTGAAGTTGAACGTAAAAAAGTGGGTCTTCGAAAAGCTCGTAGACGTAAACAATTCTCGAAACGTTAATTGTTTCAAGTTCCAAAGAGCAAAAAGGCCGCTTTCAGCGGCTTTTTTGTTATATAGAGCTTAAGAATTTTGTTAGTATGATTTTTTAAGGATAAGACTTTTCATAAATTATAAGGTGCGACTGTTATGAGTAATGCGTCCAAAATTAAAGTAGGCGTTGTAGGTGCAACCGGATATACAGGCGTTGAGCTATTAAGAATTTTAGTGAAACATCCTAGCGTCACTATTCAAGCTGTTACCTCTCGAACAGAGGCAGGTTTATCGATCGCAACTTTATTTCCAAGCTTAAGAGGCTTATTTGACCTTAAATTTGAAGATCCTAAAACTGCCGATTTGACGAATTGTGATCTCGTATTCTTTGCAACGCCCAATGGTACAGCAATGCAGGAAGCGCCAGCACTTCTTAAGGCCGGGGTAAAAGTCATCGATTTAGCTGCTGATTTTAGGTTAAAAGACGCTAAAATCTGGGAAAAGTGGTATAAAATGCCGCATTTATGCGCCGATCTACTTAAAGACGCTGTTTATGGTTTGCCCGAGATTAATCGAGAAAAAATTAAAAAAGCATCTCTTGTAGCTAATCCTGGCTGTTACCCAACTGCTATTCAATTAGGATTTATCCCTTTGATCGAATCGGGCGTGATTGATCTTGATGATTTGATTGCAGATGCCAAATCAGGGGTCTCCGGGGCGGGTAGAAAGGCCGAGGTGAATGCTTTGATGGCTGAGACGTCTGACAATTTTAAAGCCTATAACGTGCAAGGGCATAGGCATTTACCTGAAATCACTGAAGGTCTTACAAATTTGGCAAATCAAACTGTTCATTTAACGTTTGTGCCACATCTCACACCTATGATTAGAGGCATACATGCGACGCTTTATGCAACAGCAACTAAAAAAATAGATGTGCAGGCGGCTTTTGAAGCAAGATACAAGGATGAACCTTTCGTGGATATCATGCCAGAAGGCTCTCATCCAGAGACAAGATCTGTAAGAGGCTCAAATCAATGCCGCATTAGTATCCATCAGCCGCAAGGAAGTCACAAGATTGTTGTTTTATCGGTGATTGATAATCTCGTCAAAGGCGCTGCAGGACAGGCTGTGCAGAATATGAATCTTATGTTTAATTTTTCAGAGACTTCTGGGCTTGATCTTGTGCCATTGATGCCATAGAGTGTTGTTTCTATGAGAAAAGTGAAACGTATTTTTAAAAAATATTTTGGCGTGACGCGTCGAAGTATGCGTGTTAAAACAGGTTATGTATGGCATACCTATCTTATGGTTACATGTTTATCATTTTTAACGGGTGCAGGGGTTACATATTGGGAATTAAATGGGGGCTCTGTCATTGGATTTGTTTTAAAAATTCAAGCGTTAGAAGGAGAGAACCAATCGATTGAAGGACAGTTATTACAACAAAAGATTGAATTGCAATTGAAGTCTATCTCAGGTGAAAAGGTTTCAGAGGACATTACAAAACTTCAAGCAGAAAACAATAAATTAAAAGAGGATGTGCTCTTTTACGAAAAAATTGTGGGCAAGAAACGATAAAGGATACGTATGTTTTTTAATAAGAAAAATAAAGCACGCACCATTGATACATTGATTGATAAAGGCATTACCGTGCGAGGAAATGTAACTTACTCGGGTGGTATGCGTATTGATGGTTCAATTATAGGTAATTTAACTGAACTTCCGGGTACCGCAGGCACTCTGATTATGGGTAACAAAAGCCTCATCAAAGGCAACGTGTCAGCACATCATGCTATCATTGGTGGGAATGTGGATGGTAATATTACATGTGCTGAATATTTAGAGCTTCATGCTAATGCTAAAGTATTTGGCGATATTAAATATAAGGTGATAGAAATTCACGCAGGTGCTAAAGTATATGGACAGCTTAAAGAAATTGCTAAAGATTTAAATCAGCTTCCAAAAAAGAAATAACTAGGAGTTAATGTATGAATAAAATTGTTGAATCAAAAGAAATGGAGATGCCTACCCCACTTATTTTTACAGATAATGCTGTGAAAAAAGTTAAAGAACTTATCGAAGAAGAAGGTCAGCCTGAGCTTAAACTTCGTGTATTCGTCAGTGGCGGCGGCTGTTCAGGATTTCAATATGGATTCACGTTTGAAGAATCTATTAATGAAGATGACACACAAGTGGTTAAAGATTCTGTAACACTTTTAGTTGATCCAATGAGTTTGCAATATCTCATGGGGGCTGAAATTGATTATCAAGACAGTGTCCAAGGTTCGCAATTTGTCATTAAGAATCCAAATGCACAAACCACATGCGGTTGTGGTTCTTCTTTCTCAGCTTAAAACCAAAACCATTTATTTTTTTGGAACATCGCGCTTAGGTTTACCTGTGTACACTTGACGAGGCCTACCAATTTTATTTCCAGGTTGTTCTAACATTTCATTCCATTGAGCAACCCAACCTGCGGTTCTTGCAAGTGCGAATACGGCTGTGAACATAGAATTAGGAATGCCTATTGCGCGCATAACAATGCCTGAATAAAAGTCGACATTAGGGTAAAGTTTTTTTGTAATAAAGTATTCGTCTTCTAATGCAATTTGTTCTAACTTCATTGCAAGCTTGAAGACCGGATCATCTTTTAAACCCAATTCATTTAAAACTTCATGGCAGGTTTTGCGCATAATTTCCGCACGGGGGTCTTTGTTGCGATAAATGCGATGACCAAAACCCATCATACGGAATGAATCGTCTTTATCTTTCGCACGTTTAATGAATGCTCCAATACGACTTTCATCACCAATCTCCTCTAGCATTTTTAAGGTAGCTTCATTAGCGCCACCGTGTGCTGGACCCCAAAGCGAGGCAATACCAGCAGCAATACATGCAAATGGATTAGCACCACTTGAGCCTGCTAAACGCACTGTGGATGTTGACGCATTTTGCTCATGATCTGCATGAAGTATTAAAATGCGTTCGAATGCTTTAGCAAGCATAGGATTAGGCTTGTAATCTTCACAAGGTGTTGCAAACATCATGCGCATAAAATTTTCTGCATAACCTAAATGGTTTTGTGGATAAACAAAAGGCTGACCTAAACTATATTTATAACTCCATGCAGCAATTGTAGGCACTTTAGCGAGAAGTTGATGCGCTGAAATTTGACGATGTTCAGGATTCATGACATCCATTTTGTCAAAATAGAATGCAGACATTGAACCCACCACGCCAACCATCACAGCCATAGGATGTGCATCTCGTCTAAACCCTCGAAAAATATTATTCAGCTGATCATGGAGCATGGTGTGACGATTGATCGTTGTTGAGAAAAATTCTTTTTCTTTAGGCTTAGGTAACTCACCATGCATTAAAAGATAAGCAACATCTAAAAAATTATAATGTTCAGCAAGTTGCTCTATGGGGTAACCACGATAAAGAAGAAGACCTTTTTCTCCATCAATAAAAGTGATTTCAGAACTGCAGGAAGCAGTCGATATAAAGCCAGGATCATAACTAAATACGTTATGTGTACTTAATTGACGAATATCAATTGCATCATTACCCATCGTGCTTTTTACCAAAGGTAATTCAATAGAAGACTCTTCTTGATTAAAACTTAACGTGACTTTAGTAGATTTCATTTTTGAAAAATAAAATTATTCATTAAATGAATTATAACTTTTCATAATACTTTTGCTAGCGCTATCTTTATGCGTAGTAGACCGCACCTAAAATACGCAAGCCTTTAGCGCCAGTAACTTCAGGTAAATTACTTGGCTTTAAAAAAGTTGTTTGTTTGGCGAGCCACGCAAATGCTGTAGCTTCTAAATATTGTGAGGGAACACCAAGTGCATCTGTGAGTTTAATGTTGGCATTCGGTATCAATGACTCTAATCTTTTAACAAGAAAGCTATTACAAGCACCACCACCACATAGATAAATTTCGAGCGCATCTTTTGCATATTCATCCATAGCTTTTGCAATACTTAATGCAGTGAACTCTAACAGCGTTCTTTGGACATCTTGAGATGAATAAGACTTTTGTAAATGTTTATTTAACCAAGCTTCATTGAAGTGGTCACGACCTGTACTTTTTGGTGGTGTTTTTTTGAAATATGCGTCCTTCATGAATTCATCCAGAAGTGCCGGAATGATTTCACCTGATTTAGCCCACACTCCATCATTGTCGAATGATTGATTAAGATGCGTTTTAACCCAGTAATCCAATAAAAGATTACCAGGCCCACTGTCAAACCCTAATGCTGATTTCTTAGGCGGTAGGTTTGTAATATTCGCAATACCACCAATATTAATGATAGCGCGATGTATAGATGGATGGTCAAAAATCTTTTTATGAAAAGCAGGCACTAAAGGCGCTCCTTGACCGCCTGCTGCGACATCACGACTACGAAAATTACCTACTACATTAATACCAGAGAGCTCTGCTAAAAGTGCTGGGTTTCCAATTTGTAAAGTGTAGCCTTTGCTAGGCTGATGTCGAATTGTTTGACCATGAAATCCAACCGCTTTAATTTTTTTAATATCAATTTGTGTTTTTTTAAGTAAAGCTTGAATAGTTTCATGTGCTTTCAAGGTAATTTCATTACCTATCAGTGCACTTTCTTCGAGCTCATTGATTCGAGGAGTATGAAGCGCTAAAAGATTTTTTTTAAGCACGTCATCATAAGGGACATAACTATGATTCACAATTTTGATATTTTTTGAATCTTCGCCAAAATCAATGAGTACGGCGTCCATGCCATCGAGGCTAGTTCCAGACATAAGACCTATAAAAAATTGATGATTCATGTACGAGATTGTAAATGGTTTATTTCCTGTATTTCCCATATTGATAAAATAATTTAGGCTAAAATGATGACAATGATTTAATTTCAATCCAACCTATTGGAAATATTTGTGGCTACTGAAATCGACCAAGCACTAGCGCTTATTAAACGAGGTGCAGAAGAAATTCTTCTAGAAGAAGAGCTTCTTGAAAAATTTAAAAAAAGTAAGCCTTTAAGAATCAAAGCAGGCTTTGATCCTACAGCGCCTGACCTTCATTTAGGCCATACGGTTTTATTAAATAAACTCAGACAATTTCAAGATTTAGGCCACCATGTTTTATTTTTAATCGGCGACTTTACCGGCATGATTGGCGATCCCACGGGCAAGAGTGCTACTCGCCCGCCTTTATCTCAAGATGAGGTGAAAAAAAATGCTGAAAGTTATGCCTCACAAGTTTTCAAAATACTTAAGCGTAACCAAACCGAAGTGGTTTTTAATTCATTATGGCTTAACGAATTAGGTGCCGCGGGGATGCTCAAATTAGCATCAACACATACAGTAGCTAGGATGTTAGAGCGCGATGATTTTAGTAAACGTTATAAAGCCAATCAGCCAATTGCCATTCATGAGTTTTTATACCCACTGCTTCAGGGGTATGATTCTGTAGCATTAAAAGCCGATGTGGAGCTAGGCGGCACAGATCAAAAATTTAATTTATTAATGGGGCGTGAATTACAAAAACAATCTGGACAGTCACCTCAATGTGTGATTACGATGCCGCTCCTTGCAGGCTTAGATGGCATACAAAAAATGTCTAAATCTTTAGGAAATTACATAGGTATTAATGAAGCTCCTGAAGTCATATTCGCTAAAATTATGTCGATTTCAGATGATTTGATGTGGCGTTATATTGAGCTCCTATCTTTTGTATCTATCGACGAGATTGCAAGCTGGAAGTCTAGTGTTAAAGCAGGCCAAAACCCCCGTGATATTAAAGTGATTTTTGCGCAAGAAATTGTGACGCGCTTTCATTCAAAAGAAGCCGCAATTGATGCCTTAGATAATTTTATAACCCGCTCCAAAGGCGGCATTCCTGATAATGTTCCAACAATGACGGTGACGATTAAAGAGGAGTCTATCGAAGTGGCACAGCTTCTTAAGGAGGTAGAACTTGTGGCGAGCACATCAGAAGTCATGCGTTTAATCAAGGGTGGCGGAATCAAGATTGATGGCGAGCGTTTGGATGATGGTAAAAAAATGATTCTTAAAAATACAGAGCTTGTGGCGCAAGTAGGTAAGCGAAAATTTGCAAAAATTAAGGTTCGCTAATGTCCTGGAAGGTATTGATTTTGAATGAAGATTTGATTTCAATTATTTGAATTTATTGATATAATTCTGCATGAAAATATAGATGGGCTTTAAGCCCATTTTTTGTTTCTGCAACCTGGGGAATGAAGGAATCAACTTTAGATGGAAAAGCTTGAAACTTTAATTGAAAAAACCTTAGAACAACTCGGATATGAGTTGGTGGATTTAGAGATTTCAAATCGAGGAAAGCTTTTACGTATTTATATTGATAAGCCAGATTCAGTGACGATTGATGACTGCACTTTAGTGAGCAATCATTTAGGCCACGTGTTTACTGTGGAGCAGGATTTAGATTACGACCGACTAGAGGTTTCATCCCCTGGGATGGATCGAGTGTTAAAGAAATTAACTGATTTTGAGCGTTTTAAAGGTGAACGAGCTTCAATAAAATTGAGAGTCCCTTTGGATGCGCGTAAAAATTTTTTAGGCACGATTGATGGAATAGAAAAAGATAATGTTCTATTGATCTGCGAGGGTGAGCTTTATCGTTTTGCTTTATCTAATATTGATAAGGCACGATTAAGCCCAGAATTTAAACGTTAGAAAAAGAGTTGCGGAGATTGAAATGAGTCGCGAGATTTTATTATTGGTAGATGCTTTAGCTCACGAAAAAAATGTGAACAAAGACGTTGTCTTTGAAGCGCTTGAGTCAGCATTAGCTTCAGCTACAAAGAAAAAAAATACAGAAGATATCGATGTGCGTATAGCAATTGATCGTGAAACGGGTGAATACCAATCTTTTAGACGTTGGACTATTTTGAATGATGATCTTATTGAGAATGAAGATGCACAAATTTCTCTGACTGATCCACGTGCGTTAGGTAAGGCTGAAAACGATACAATCGAAATGCCACTCGAATCGATTGAATTTGGTCGAATTGGTGCACAAGCTGCAAAACAAGTAATTTTGCAAAAAGTACGCGAAGCCGAAAGAGAACAAATCTTAGAAGACTTTTTAGGGCGTAATGAAAAATTAGTGACAGGTGTTATTAAGCGTATGGATCGTGGCAACGGTATTATTGAAGTAGGTCGTATTGAAGCAGTTCTTCCGCGCGATCAAATGATCCCTAAAGAAAATTTACGTATTGGTGACCGTGTAAGAGCTTTTTTGACAAACGTTGAGAGAAGCCATCGCGGACCACAGCTTATTTTATCTAGAACAGCTCCTGAATTTCTTGTTCGTTTATTTGAACTTGAAGTACCTGAAATTGAAGAAGGTTTATTAGAAATTAAATCAGCATCGCGCGATCCAGGATTGCGTTCAAAAATTGCAGTGAAGTCTAATGATCAAAGAATTGATCCTGTAGGTACATGCGTAGGCATGAGAGGATCTAGAGTTCAAGCCGTCACAGGCGAGCTCGCCGGTGAGCGTGTGGATATTGTATTGTGGTCAATGGAACCTGCACAATTTGTTATTAATGCAATGGCGCCTGCTGAAGTTTCAAGTATTGTGGTTGACGAAGAAAAACATAGCATGGATGTTGTCGTGAATGAAGAAAATTTAGCGCAAGCAATTGGACGTAACGGTCAGAACGTTCGTCTTGCATCTGAACTTACAGGTTGGAATATTAATATTCTGACAGAAGAAGAATCATCCAAAAAAAACGAAGAAGAATATGCAAGCACAAGTCAGTTATTTATGGCAAAGCTTGATGTGGATGAAGATGTGGCTGACATTCTTGTACAAGAAGGATTTAGTACATTAGAAGAAATTGCTTATGTACCCTTAAAAGAGATGGTAGAAATTGAAGCATTTGATGAAGATACCGTGAATGAATTACGTACACGTGCAAGGGCTGCGATTCTTACGGAAGCGATTGCGAGAGAAGAAAAGGTAGAAGAGGCTGCAGAAGATTTACTTACGATGGAAGGTATGGATGACGCTACGGCTAACTTACTTGCATCAAAAGGTATTGCAAAGATGGAAGACCTTGCAGATCTTGCTGTCGATGAACTAGTTGAAATGACTTCGATGGATGAAGAACGTGCTAAACAGTTAATTATGACTGCTAGAGCACCTTGGTTTGTTTAAAAAAGCGTTCAGTCATACGATGAATATTATGGAGTGTTAAATGGGACAATCGACCGTCACTAAATTTGCTGTGGAATTAGGATTGCCTGTTGATTTGTTAATCGAACAGCTCAAAAGTGCTGGCGTAAATAAATCAGTAGCAGAAGATTCATTGACCGAAGCAGATAAATCAGCACTTCTCGAATATCTTCGCAAAGAACATGGACAGTCTCAAGTACCAAAAAATAAAATCACTTTAAGGCATAAGCAAAATAAAGAGATTAAAAAAACAGATAGCACAGGACGCGCCCGCACTATTCAAGTTGAGGTGCGTAAAAAACGTGTGCTCGTGAGACGTGGAGATGGCGAGCCTATCGACACCCCTGTTAAAGCACCTAAGCCTGTAGAAACTTCTTTAACACTCAAAACAAAAGAACATGTTTTAGGTGAAGGTGAATTATCAATGCGTCAAGATGAGGCGAAGCGACATGCAGCTTTAGCTGCGGCGCAAGCTGAAGATGCTAGAAAAAAACAAGAGGCTGTTGTTAAAGTAAGTACCACACCTGCTGCCAAATTAAGTGAGGGCACGCTACATCGACCAGCTTCGAAAGCAGGCGTTAAAGTTGAACACAAAGAAAAACAAGTTGATAAAAGTGAAAAAGATTGGTCCGATCGTGAATTTAAAAAACGCACACTTAAAGGTCGTGGAGACTCGAGTGCAAGCTCAGGATGGCGTTCACCTAAAACAAAAACAAAACAACGTGATGAAAATGAAGAGTCAACATTTGTAGTACCAACTGAACCGATCGTTCGCGAGATTCATGTACCTGAAACTATTTCAGTTGCAGATTTAGCACATAAGATGTCTGTTAAAGCTACTGAAGTAATTAAAACACTTATGAACATGGGCATGATGGTTACGATCAATCAAATTCTAGATCAAGATACTGGCATGATTGTGGTAGGTGAAATGGGACATACACCGATTGCAGCACTTGATAACGATCCTGAAGCATTGATCGTTCAAGATTCCACTATTGAAGCAATTTTAGAAACACGACCTCCAGTTGTGACTGTCATGGGTCACGTTGACCATGGAAAAACATCACTCCTCGATTACATTCGTACTACACGTGTTGCCTCAGGTGAGGCTGGTGGTATTACCCAACATATTGGTGCCTATCATGTTGAAACACCACGCGGTATGGTGACTTTTTTAGATACACCCGGCCATGAAGCATTTACAGCGATGCGTGCACGCGGCGCCAAAGCAACTGACATTGTAATTTTAGTTGTTGCAGCAGATGACGGTGTTATGCCACAAACGATTGAAGCGATTCATCATGCTAAAGCAGGTAGCGTGCCTTTAGTGGTTGCTATCAATAAGATTGATAAGCCTGAGGCAGCAGCAGAACGTGTCAAGATGGAGCTTGTTGCACAAGAAGTGGTTCCAGAAGACTTTGGTGGTGACACGATGTTTGTGGAAGTCTCAGCAAAATCAGGACAAGGGGTTGATAAATTACTTGAAGCAGTTCTGCTCCAAGCAGAAGTGCTCGAATTAAAAGCACCAAAAAATACACCTGCAAAAGGACTTGTGATTGAAGGTCGTCTCGATAAAGGAAGGGGCCCAGTTGTTACAATTCTTATTCAATCAGGTACATTAAAACGCGGCGACATACTTTTAGCAGGCTCTGCTTTTGGACGTATCCGCGCGATGCTTGATGAAACAGGCAAAGAAATTAAAGAGGCAGGACCATCGATTCCTGTTGAAGTTCTAGGTTTGGCGGATGTACCAAATGCAGGCGAAGAAGTGATTGTATTGAATGATGAACGTAAAGCGCGTGAAATTGCTTTATTCCGTCAAGGTAAATTTAGGGATGTGAAGTTAGCAAAACAACAAGCCGCAAAACTTGAAAATATTTTTGATCAAATGGCTGAAGGTAATGTTAAAGTATTGCCACTCATTATTAAATCTGATGTGCAAGGTTCTTACGAAGCGCTTTCAACATCGCTACAAAAATTATCTACGGATGAAGTTAAAGTGAACGTCATTCACACAGGAGTTGGTGCTGTGACAGAATCTGATGTGAACTTAGCGAGTGCATCAAAAGCAATTCTCATTGCATTTAATGTGAGAGCCGAAGCAGGCGCTCGCAAACTGATTGACTCACTTGAAGTCGATGTGCATTACTACAGTATTATTTATGAAGCTGTAGATCAAGTGAAAGCAGCACTTGGTGGATTATTATCACCTGAGCAAAGAGAAAGCGTAATCGGCATGGTTGAAATTCGTGAAGTATTTAAAATTTCAAAATTGGGATCAATCGCGGGTTGTTATGTTCAAGACGGCGTCATCCGAAGAAGTTCAATGGTTCGATTATTAAGAGATAACGTTGTGATTCATTCAGGCGAACTTGATTCATTAAAACGCTTTAAAGATGACGTTAAAGAAGTTAAAAATAATTTCGAATGCGGACTTTCAATTAAGAATTTTAATGAGATTGAAGTGGGCGATATGCTTGAAGTATTTGAAGTGGTTGAGGTTGCGCGTAAGCTTTAGTCATGGTGAACCGATCATATGCGAGAAGCGATCGCATTTCACAACAAATTAAAAGAGAGCTCGCGGAACTTATTCAATCAGAACTTAAAGATCCGGCTGTCGCTATGTTGACAATTACCGAAGTTCAAGTGACACCTGATTTACTCCACGCTAAAATTTATTTTACATCCCCTACAAACGATCTTTTAATACTTCAAGGTTTAGAACGTTCAACAGGCTATCTGCGTGTGCAGTTATCAAAACGTATGGCAACACGTGGCATTCCACAACTTCACTTTGTTTATGATACGTCGATTGATGAGGGTATGAAAATTACACAACTCATTAAAGACGCACTCCCTCCTCAGTAATTTATTTTTATGCAAACGAAGTCTTTGAAACGCGAGATTGATGGCGTTTTTTTACTTAATAAGCCACTTGGATTTTCTTCACATCAAGTATTAAAAAAGATTCAGTGGTTATTCAATGCAAAAAAAGCCGGACACACCGGCACACTTGATCCTATGGCGTCAGGTTTATTACCCATTTGTTTAGGCGAAGCGACTAAATTTTCACATCAATTACTTGACGCAAATAAAACTTATATTGCAATCATTCAATTAGGTGTTACGACAACGACAGGGGATCAAGAAGGAGAAGTGATTACACAAAAGGATGTGTTGTTGGATGAGGATCAATTAAATAAAGTGCTTCATCAATTTAAGGGCGTGATTACACAAATACCACCTATGTATTCAGCCTTAAAACATGAAGGGAACCCTCTTTATGAATATGCAAGACAAGGTATTGAAATTGAGCGTAAAGGTCGCCAAGTGACTATTTATTACATCCGCCTTATGAAAACAGAAGGCAGCGTGATGACTATCGAAGTAAGCTGTAGCAAGGGTACTTATATTCGAACTTTAGCCGAAGATATTGGTAGCGCACTTGGATGTGGCGCCTATCTTAAAGGCTTAGAACGCACTCAAACAGGGACCTTTCAATTATGTAATGCATTCACGGTTGCAACACTTGAGGCAATGACCATGACTTCTCGAGAAAAGATTCTTTTAGCGATTGATTGTTTAGTTGAGGGCCTGTCATCAATGACGCTTAGCTTGACTGAAACAGAAGCGATTAAAAAAGGGCAACCTATTGATTTTATAAGTAAAAATAATAAATATATACGTTTATATAGTGTCACAGGGCAGTTTGTAGGAGTCGGACAACCCGATCTTAAAGGACGGCTCTTTCCTAAGCGCTTAATTGCAAATATATTATAAGAAACATATTGTTAAATCGATAGAATCCAATTAAAATACGCGGTTCTGAATAAGGAGAAAAGATTAAATGGTAACAACAGCAACAGAAAGAGCCAAAGTTGTAAGTGAATATCAACAGGCAAAGAACGACACAGGATCTCCAGAAGTGCAAGTTGCACTTATCACAAGCCGTATTGGTTATTTAGCAGAACATTTTAAAACCAATGCAAAAGATCATCACTCACGTCGTGGACTTTTAGCGCTTGTAAGTCAACGCAGAAAATTATTGGATTACCTTAAAGGTAAAAGTTTGGGACGCTATCAGTCATTGATTGAACGTCTTGGTTTGCGTAAATAATTTTTTAACTATTTAAATTAATTTAGATTAAGAGATTTATTGATTCGTAAGTTTTGAAGCCGATTGCAATCCTTCTTATAGGAAGATGCGTCGGCTTTTTTATTGGATGTTAAATGTTAGTTAATGTATTCGTTATTAAGAAGTGAATAACGAATGAAAAAAGAAAAGGGTAAATTATGTTTAAAGCAATTAAGAAAAGTATTCAATTTGGTGCGCATACCTTAACACTTGAAACAGGTGAGATAGCTCGTCAAGCGGACGGTACTGTGTTAGTAAGTTATGGTGATACAGTGGTATTAGTCGCAGTAGTAGGTAAACACGATGTAAAAGCAGGCCAAGATTTTTTCCCGCTTACAGTAGACTATCAAGAAAAGACATATGCCGCAGGTAAAATTCCTGGTGGTTTTTTTAAGCGCGAAGGTCGTCCAAGTGAAAAAGAAACACTTACTTCACGTTTAATTGATCGTCCATTACGTCCGTTATTCCCAGAAAGTTTTTATAACGAGATTCAAATCGTAGCTACGGTTGTTTCATCAGATAGTGAAATTGATTCTGATATTCCAGCAATTATTGGTGCTTCCGCAGCATTAGCAATCTCAGGCATTCCTTTCTTTGGCCCGATTGGTGCAGTGCGTGTAGGTTATATCAATGAAGAATATGTAACTAATCCAACAGCTTCACAATTAAAAGAAAGCGAACTTGATTTAGTGGTTGCAGGTACAGACTCAGCTGTATTGATGGTTGAATCAGAAGCGAAAGAATTGCCTGAAAGTGTGATGTTAGGAGCAGTGCTTCATGGGCACAAAGAAATGCAAGCAGTTATTAAAATGATTAATGAGCTAGCAAAAGAAGTGGGCAAAGAACCATGGGACTGGGTTGCGCCTAAACCTGATAAAGCACTCATTAAAAAAATTAATGATATGGCAGCTAAAGAAGTGCATGCTGCTTTTCAAATTAAATCAAAATGCGAACGATCAGCCAAATTAGAAGAAATTAAAAATAAGGTTTTTGCTAAACTCATTACAGAAGAGACTGATACTTGTGCAACTAATAAAATTAAAAATGAATTTTTTAATTTAGAAGCAAAAACTGTACGTACACAAATTCTTGATGGCGAACCACGTATTGATGGTCGTGATACACGTACGGTAAGACCTATTGCAATTAGAACGAGTGTTCTTCCAAGAACTCATGGCTCATCACTTTTTACACGCGGAGAAACTCAAGCGCTTGTGGTAGCTACATTAGGTACAGGTCGTGATGAACAGTCGATCGATGCACTGCAAGGTGAATATTCAGATCGTTTTATGCTTCATTACAATATGCCTCCATACGCAACTGGCGAAACAGGGCGCGTCGGGACACCAAAACGTCGTGAAATTGGTCATGGCCGTTTAGCTAAACGTGCATTGATTGCAGTTCTACCTTCTAAAGAAGATTTTAGTTATACCATTCGTGTTGTTTCAGAAATTACCGAATCTAATGGTTCAAGTTCCATGGCATCTGTATGTGGTGGTTGTTTAGCACTCATGGATGCAGGTGTACCATTAAAAGCACACGTGGCAGGTATTGCGATGGGGCTTATTAAAGAAGGTAATCGTGTTGCGGTATTAACTGATATCTTGGGTGACGAAGATCATCTAGGCGATATGGATTTTAAAGTAGCGGGTACTGAAGATGGCATTACAGCTCTTCAAATGGACATTAAGATTACAGGTATTACGACTGAAATTATGCAAGTGGCATTGAGTCAAGCTAAAGAAGGTCGCGAACATATTTTAGCAATTATGAAAAAAGAAATGAAAGGTAGCCGTAAAGAGCTATCAACATTCGCACCAAGAATTATTACCGTGAAAATTCATCCAGATAAAATTCGTGAAGTGATTGGTAAGGGTGGTTCAGTGATTAAAGCATTGACTGAGGAAACTGGTGCAACGATCGACATTGAAGATGACGGCACAATTAAGATTGCATGTGTGGACGGACTTCAAGGAGAAGAAGCGAAGCGTCGTATTTTAGAAATCACAGCGGAAATTGAAGTTGGTCAAATCTATGAAGGCACCGTGATTAAGATGTTAGATTTTGGCGCGATTGTATCTCTACTCCCTGGTAAAGATGGATTACTCCATATTTCACAAATTGCTCATCAACGTGTGAATGCAGTAACTGATTTCTTATCCGAAGGTCAAAAAGTAAAAGTAAAAGTTATTGAAGTGGATGATAAAGGCCGAGTGCGTGTGAGTGCAAAGGCATTAATCGAACCACCACCTGCTGTAGAAAAATCAGAAGGTAAAAAAGAAAAAAAAGAAGATTAAGTATTAAGGAAATTTGAAGAAATAAAAAACTCGGATATATCCGGGTTTTTTATTACAAGTTAAAATTAATTAGCTAGCCATTTGTTTTTCACGGATCTCATCAAGCGTTTTGCAATCAATACAAAGTTTTGCTGTAGGACGCGCTTCTAAACGTTTAAGACCAATTTCTTCCCCACAAACAGAACAGTAACCATAGTCCTGACTTTCCATATTTCTCAAAGTATCATCTATTTTTTTAATAAGTTTACGTTCACGATCACGATTTCTAAGTTCGAGTGCCATATCAGATTCTTGGCTTGCTCGATCATTAGGATCTGCATATGAAGTAAGCTCATCTTGCATTGTATGAACGGTGCGATCAATATCTTGGCTTAGCTCTGTTTTCCATTCATTTAGGATAGTACGGAAATGATTAAGCTGACTCTTACTCATGTAAGCTTCACCTTTTTTAGCTTCATAACCCCTAAATTGCTTTAAACCTTTTTGAGATGAGCTAAATACTTTAGATTTAAGCGGAACAACTTTTACAGGTACTAGTTTTTTAGCAACTGGTTTCTTTGAAGCAACAACTTTTTTAACAGGTGCTTTTTTCTTAGCTATCACTTTCTTAGTGACAACTTTTTTAACAGGTGCTTTTTTCTTAGCTATCACTTTCTTAGCGACAACTTTTTTAACAGGTGCTTTTTTCTTAGCTATCACTTTCTTAGCGACAACTTTTTTAACAGGCGCTTTTTTCTTAGCTATCACTTTCTTAGCGACAACTTTTTTAACAGGCGCTTTTTTCTTAGCTATCATTTTTTTAGTTACTTTTTTAACTGCCATTTTTTAATCCTAAGTGAAAAGAAATGAAAATAATCGCGAAAGTTTACTCCGATCGAGAATGAAAGCAAGATGTTATTGACGAATTTTTTAAGCTATTTATTTACTAGATAATTTTTGGGCGAAAAGGGTATTTTCCATTAAAGTAGCAACCGTCATAGGCCCTACACCACCAGGAACCGGGGTAATAAATCCAGCCCTTGCTTTAGCAACATCAAATTCAACATCACCTACAATCTTTCCATTATCAAGGCGATTAATCCCAATATCAATCACAATTGCACCCGGTTTAATCCAATTCCCTTTGATAAAACCTGGTTTGCCGACTGCTGCAATAACAATGTCTGCTAATTCGACTTTTTGCTGAAGATGTTGAGTATAGCGGTGACATATTGTAGTTGTACAACCCGCTAAAAGAAGTTCTAAGCCCATTGGACGCCCAACATGATTTGAGGCTCCCACAACTAAAGCATCAAGACCACGCGTTGAAAGCTTAGTAGCTTCAATTAATTTAATTACACCATAGGGAGTGCATGATCGTAATTTAGGTTGTCTTATTGCTAATAATCCAATATTTTTTGGATGAAATCCATCGACATCTTTATGAGGAGCAATGGTTTCGAAAATCACATCATTATTAATATGGGGTGGTAATGGCGATTGCACTAAAATACCATCTACTTCATTGTCATTATTTAATTTTTCAATAATCTGAATAAGTTCTTTTTCAGATGTTTCGCTTGGCAGGTCGTAGGCTATCGATTTCACACCAATTTTTTCACAGGCTAAGCGCTTATTTCTAACATAAATCGAAGAAGCTAGATTTGAGCCGACAAGAATAACCGCTAAACTAGGATTGCGTTTACCCTCTCTTGATCTAGCATCAATTTCTTCTTTGAGTTTTATAAGAAGATTTTCAGCAACAGCTTTCCCGTCAATTATGGTGGCTGACATCAGTCTATCCATCGATAAAAGAAGTCATTTTAACATATTGATCTTTTATACATATTTGATACCGGTGAATCTTTTGTAAGAAAAGAGATCACAGGGTATGATAAATATTAAATGATTCAGAAAAAGAGAAGTATGATGAAAAAAAGATTTTGGTTAATTTTACTAGGATTAATATTTGGTTTAAATACGAACGTGTATTCAGCGCACGAAGGCAAGGGTGAACATTGCAAAATGCACAGTAAAAAATCATTTGATGAGGCTGATATTGATCACGATGGAATGCTCGATCGCGATGAAGCAATGGCAATTTGCAAAAAAGATTTTGCTCTTATGGATAAGGACCATGATGGCACTATGTCCAAAGAAGAGTTAAATGCATGTAAAGATAAAAAAGGTAAGCATGCTCATAAAAAGTCCATTAAATCTTCAGTTAAGCCATAATTACAGGGCTTAAGAAGGGTCGTTTCATTTGACCTAAACCCTTAATTAGGCTATATTCTCGCCCTCGGGGTGTAGCGTAGCCTGGTAGCGCGCCTGCTTTGGGAGCAGGATGTCGGGAGTTCGAATCTCTCCACCCCGACCAGATTTAGCATCTCATTTACTATAGAAAAAAAGGATTTTCTGTAACGCGCTTTGTGTTGTTAAGCTGCCCGTAGCTCAACTGGATAGAGCACCAACCTTCTAAGTTGGGGGTTACAGGTTCAATTCCTGTCGGGCAGGCCAATTTCATGTTTCATTGGTGGCTGTAGCTCAGTTGGTAGAGTCCAGGATTGTGATTCCTGTTGTCGTGGGTTCGAGCCCCATCAGCCACCCCAACTTTTAAATGCATTGAATCAAGGGTTAATTGACGATATAGTCATTTCAACTTCAATTTATGTTTAATGCATGATATGGATGATCAGCAACTTCTTCGATATAGCCGTCATATTTTGTTACCTGATATTGAATATCAAGGACAAGAAAAACTTCTTAAAAGTCATATACTCATTGTAGGTGCGGGTGGACTAGGCTCCCCTATTACAATCTATTGTGCAGCAGCTGGTATCGGAAAAATCACGATCTGTGATTTTGACAATGTTGATTTAACTAATCTTCAAAGACAAATTATTCATGACACGCAATCAGTAGGACTTAACAAAGCATCTTCTGCTAAACAATTTGTTGATTCACTTAATCCAGATGTTGAAGTGATTGCTGTGACCGAAAAACAAACAGAAAAAAGCATGAAAGAGATTGCAAAAAATGTTGATGTCATCATTGATGGCTCAGATAATTTTGCTACACGCTACGCAATCAATCGTATTGCAGTTGAACTTAAAAAACCTTTAGTCTCTGGTGCTGCTGTAGGGTTTGAGGGACAGGTGAGTGTGTTTGATATGCGGCATGATACGAGCCCTTGTTATCATTGTCTTTTTCCTGACACAGGCGATCGCAATGAAACGCGCTGTGCTGACAATGGTGTATTTTCAGGAACCGTTGGTATGATTGGAACTGCACAAGCTGCTGAAGTAATGAAGCTTATCCTAGGCATTGGGCAGTCTTTAGAAGGTCGTTTGTTATTGTTAGATGTGAAATCAATGCAATGGAAAAATATTAATCTTAAAAAAGATCTCGCCTGCCCTGTTTGCTCTAAGTGATTTTTTTGTGGTATCAACCTGCCATGAGCCCTGATATCACTTCATCCCTATGTTAAAATGAATTTTTGACAAATCTGCTATGTGTTTTATTCATGGAAAATAATTTCTCTAAACCTTTTAACCCAAAAGATATTGAAAGTCATTGGTATCAGTTTTGGGAATCTAAAGGGTTTTATCAAGCAGGTCTAGATAACCACAAAAAAAATGCATTTTGTATTTTATTGCCACCACCTAATGTGACAGGTACTTTGCACATGGGGCACGGATTTAATCAGACATTAATGGATGCGTTAATACGTTATCACCGCATGAAAGGTGATAATACTTTATGGCAACCAGGCACCGATCACGCAGGCATTGCGACACAAATTGTAGTTGAAAGGCAGCTTGATCAAGAGGGCGTTACAAAACACGATCTTGGTCGAGAAAAGTTTTTAGAAAAAGTCTGGGAATGGAAAACTTATTCTGGCGGAACTATTACGCAACAAATGCGACGCTTAGGCACTTCACTTGATTGGTCAAGAGAGCGCTTCACGATGGATGAAGGTTTATCGAAAACGGTGACAGAAACATTTGTTAGTTTATATAAAGAGGGTCTCATTTATCGTGGTAAACGTTTAGTAAATTGGGATATCCAATTACAAACCGCGGTATCTGATTTAGAAGTAGTACAAGAAGAGAAAGATGGATTCTTGTGGCACATTCAATATCCACTCGCTTCAGGCAAAGGCCATTTAACGGTTGCAACGACAAGACCCGAAACGATGTTGGGAGATGTTGCAATCATGGTGCATCCAGAAGATACGCGTTATCAATCGCTTGTAGGTCAAATGATAAAACTTCCTTTATGTGATCGTGATATTCCTATCATTGCAGATGATTATGTAGACCAAACATTTGGTACAGGCGTTGTAAAAGTGACGCCTGCTCATGACTTTAATGATTACGATGTAGGTATACGTCATAAGTTACCTATGATTAGTGTACTTACTTTAGATGGGCACATTAATGAATTAGCACCAAAAATTTATCAAGGTTTAGAACGTTTCGAAGCGCGAAAAAAAATTATAGAAGACTTAGATGCGCAAGGTTATCTCGTCAAGACTGAAAAACATAAACTCAAAATTCCACGTGGTGACAGAACTGATGTTGTAATTGAGCCAATGTTGACTGATCAATGGTTTGTCGCGATGTCAAAAAAAGGACATGACGGAAAAAGTATTACAGAAAAAGCACTCGATGTAGTTGCTAAAGGTGAGATTAAATTCTATCCAGACAGTTGGGTGAATACTTATAATCAGTGGTTAAATAATATTCAAGACTGGTGTATCTCAAGACAACTTTGGTGGGGACATCAAATTCCAGCATGGTATGGCAACAAAGGAGAGATGTGGGTTGCACGTAATGAAGATGAAGCAAAAGCCTTAGCCTTAAAAGATGGTTATCAGGGTGAAATTAAGCGCGACCCTGATGTGTTAGATACATGGTATTCATCAGCCCTCTGGCCTTTTTCAACACTCGATTGGACTCCTGATTATCCAAAGATATCAAATCCAGCACTCGATCTTTATTTGCCTTCCACAGTACTGGTGACAGGTTTTGATATTATTTTTTTCTGGGTAGCGCGTATGGTAATGATGACAAAACATATTACCGGCAAGACTCCATTTAAACATGTGTATGTGCATGGGCTCATTCGTGATGCTGAAGGTCAAAAAATGAGTAAGTCAAAAGGTAATGTACTTGACCCGATTGATTTGATTGATGGCATTTCATTAGACGCTTTGATAGAAAAAAGAACAACCAGTCTTATGAATCCAAAACAAGCTGAATCAATTAGTAAAAAAACACGTAAGGAATTTCCAGAAGGTATTTCTGCTTTTGGTACAGATGCATTGCGATTTACATATGCAAGCTTAGCTAGCCCAGGACGTGATATTAAATTTGATCTTCAGCGCTGCGAAGGATATCGAAATTTCTGCAATAAATTATGGAATGCTACACGCTTTGTATTAATGAATTGCGAAGGTAAGGAGAATGGTTTTGGTGATTGCGTGGATGGTTATCTTGAATTTTCAAAAGCGGATCGTTGGATTGTAAGTTTATTACAAGAAAAAGAAATTGCGATCGAAAAAGCATTTGCAGAATATCGTTTTGATTTGCTATCACAAGAGCTTTATCAACTTGTGTGGGATGAATTCTGTGATTGGTATCTTGAAGTTGCTAAAGTTCAAATACAATTGGGTAGTGATGCTGAACAAAGAGCAACACGGCGGACACTGTTGCGCGTGCTTGAAACTATTTTACGTTTATTGCATCCTGTAATGCCTTTTATTACTGAAGAAATCTGGCAGACTATAGGCCATATGAATGGCAAAGAAAGTGTTTCTATTATGCTCGAGGATTATCCTCAAAGTGATTCCAAAAAAATAGATCAAGAAAGTATGCATTGGATGTCTCTTTTAAAAGAGATGGCAGACGTCTGTCGTAAACTTCGTGGAGATATGAATATTTCACCTGCACAAAAAATTCCACTCATCATTGCGGGTGATAAGCAAATACTTAAATCTTATGTGCCCTATCTTAAAGCACTTGCAAAATTAACTGATGTTGAAGTTTTAGATGAGTTACCAATAATGGAAGCCCCCGTAATGTTACTAAAAGATTTTAAATTGATGCTTAAGGTCGAAGTGAATGTGGAAGAAGAAAAGGAAAGAATTACAAAAGAACTTAATCGTATTCAGATCGAAATTCAAAAAGCTAATGGTAAATTGCAGAATGCAAGTTTTGTAGACCGTGCACCCGAAGCTGTTGTAGTGCAAGAAAAAAAACGTTTGAAAGAATTTACAGAGACATTTGAAAAACTTGAAGCTCAGCTTAAAAAATTAGTCTAGATCACGTTTCTTAATATAGAAAATAATGATATTATTCTTGTCTTCCATAGATAAAAGGGTGTGCCCTGTCTGACGACAAAAGGCTTCAAAATCTTTTTTACTTCCTGGGTCTGTTGCAATAATTTTGAGAACTTGATTAGATTTAATTTCATTTAAGCTTTTTTTACACTTAAGAATAGGGAGCGGACATTTAAGCCCTGTTGCATCTACTTCACTATCAAAGTGCATCATTATTTAAGTGTTGAAAAAACAAATCCTGCATTCGCCCATGCAATTACACCACCCGCTAAATTATAAACATCATGGTAATCTTGTTCTGCAAGATAAGATGCTGCATGTGCTGAGCGAACTCCACTATGGCAATAAAAAACAATACTTGATTTCTTAGGAAGCTTATTAATTTCTTGTGGAAGAATTGCTAAGGGGATGTGCTTTGCGCCTTTAATGATGCCTTTTACAACCTCATCATCATTTCTCACGTCAATCAGCAACATATTTTCTTTTTTGAGCATACTGCTCAAAGTTGAAGCATCAATTGTAATAAAAGTAGTCATCGTAATAAATTTAAAAAAATTAAAGAATTTTTTGAATGATGATCATAACAACATTTGTCGCAGCAAGTGCTTGAAGACCCCAAAGTGTATATTTCATTCCTTTTACTCTAAGATCTATATTGGGAGTTGTTTCAAGAAATGCTTTTGCATAATAAAGTCGACCCATAGTAAATATGCCACCTAGTAATAATACGATGGTCCAATGAATATGATTCGCTTCAAGACAACCCAAAAGAATAAGGCCGATAGGTACATACTCTGCAAAGTTTGCGTGCGAGCGAATAGCTTGTCTAAGATCGTCTCGACCACCATCACCAAGTGATATTGTATGTTGTCGCCTTAAGCTGATAACGTTAAGCGTGAGTTTGACATATACAAAGGTAAGAATAGCAGCGTAAATAGCGGTAAGTTTTAACATGGTGATATCGGTGAATGATCTAAGATTTAAGAATTATAACATCGAGAGTAGTGCATACAAATGTACGAATCATTTAATTTTGATAGCAATAGCCTTTTGCATTTTAAGTGACAAGTCTTTACGTGACTGAGCAGGTTTTACGGGATGCCCAATATTAATGATGACTTCAATTTGGTTTGACCCTGCAATTTTTTTAAAGGATTGAAATAAAGTAGTTGAGCCATGAAAGCTTGCTCGATTTGTGAACGTATTATTTTCTTTATATTTAATAGATAAGGGCAAAATGAATTTGTTAGATTGAAATGCAGATTGAAATAAATTACTCTTAAAAGGAAGAACTTCGTATCCATTAGACGTAGAGCCTTCAGGAAAGATACATAATGATTGTTTGTCGACTTTAAATTTTTCATTCATGGTTTGAATGACGATAGGTAAAGTTGATTTACGTTTGCGATCTATAAAGATAGCGCCTGTTACTTTGGCAAGCATCCCAATAATAGGCCAAGTTTTGATATCTGAAGTGGATACAAATGTTATTGGCTTTAAAGAGAAGATTACAGGAATATCAAGCCATGAAATATGGTTTGATACAACAAGATATGTTTCTTTGTTTAAAAGCCCTAAAGGATTTCCAGTTAGGGTAATTTTAATTCTCAAGATCTGCAAAAGACGTTTTGCCCAATGCTGAACTAATAGGCCAACTATTTTCTTTGGAAAAAAAATTGCAGTTGTACAAATGAAAAACGCCAAAACTAAATGAAATGTTATTAAAATAAATTTAAAACTAAAATTCATAGTTTGTGTTTTTATGGTCTATAGTTTATAGCAAATTAATACCATAAGGCTTTACTAACTTTGCAAAAAGATAAAATGTAACTAAGGTAATAATTACCGACAATCCCAAGGTTAACCAAAATCCAAAACGTTTAAGCAAAAAAGAAAATACTAAAAACATAGGAAGTGTTGGAACTACATACCAAAAAGTATACCAAGCATGATTGGCAATTTTACTTTCCGGTTGTTTTTCTATAAAAAGCCATATGAGTGTTAAAACAGTCACCAGAGGAAGCGCTGCAATTAGACCGCCTAGACGATCACTTTTTTTAGCAATTTCAGAAATAAAAACAACCATGCCTGAAGTTATAAGAAATTTAAATATAATCCACATTATGACTCCTGTTCATTAGATAGATAAATGTTTGGCTTTTCTTCAGGATAAGCTTTTAAATAAATCGCCAAGTCTTGATCAAGTGTATCCCAATTGACTAAGCTTGCTACTTTTTTGTAAATTTTATGCATAAGACCATTTCGGTGTTTACAGAAATTTGTTAAGGGTATTAACTGATGCCCCGTTTCAATTTTTGCAGTATATGCTGTTTGACCGCTTTGTATTGTTTTAGCACCTATCTTATAAGACCAATTAACTATTTCAATCCATAAGCGAAAGTATAAAAACCAATCTCTAGGTGCGTCATAATCAATACCAATAAATTTGTTGATCACGTGATCTTTTAAATTAAAACAAAGCACAAAGGCTACAATCTCAAGAGAAGCTTGATGTCTTAAAATAATAAAGTGTGCTTCCTTTTCACGTGAAATAAATTCGAAGAATTCAGGTGTTAGTTCCTCAAATTTAGTTTTACCTTTTAAGTAAGTTTTTAAGAATAATCGATAAAGATGATGAATTGTTTGATTGTCAGGCAAATGGACAATACTCACTTCAAGTGGAGCAAGGATAGCTTTTTTTAATTTTTTACGTAATTGATATCGTCTCGATGTCTTTAGCGAGCTAAAGTAATCGTTAGAATTATTTCCTTGAAGCGTTACAAGTGCAGATGGGAAACTTACCAGAGGAAACAAACCCTTAGTTTTAGAAAGATTTGTGAGTGTTTTATTAAATGTGTCAGGGGAATCTTTCCATACCAACATGGGGGCGTTGTACTTACCGGCTTGTTTTTCAGCAGCCTCTTCAATACAAAGAAATATTTCATCTTGTGTGACTGTATTGTTAGTTAATATTTTAGGATTGATACCAATACGCCCTTCATCAGAACAAACACTCCCTATAAAAAAAGTGCGCTGATATAGAAAGGATGGAATCACTTTACCAATGATAAGGACAATAGGGAGTATGAGAGGTGGAATCACAAGCTCAATAGGTACATCCATGATAAAAGCAGGCGCTATCGCAATGGGTGCGCCATTTAAAGATACAAGGCCGTAAGTAAAGGTAAATTGTTTTTCTAGGTGTGAGCATTCAAGTGATCTATACCACCATTGACCTTCATAAGGTGCTGGAAAGCAAATATCCCAGAGATCTTGAGAGATTTGTGATTCGGAGTTAAGCCATTCGATAGTGAGCATAAATGTGTATGGTAAATCCTGCTTAAGATATTAAAGAGTTTGTTATGAATTGTTGTATCATTTTCTTAAATTATACTTAAAACATTGCGATCATTCCCTATGCATAAATTTTTATTTTTTTTAATTGCATTTCTTTTTAGTAGTTCACTTTTTGCAGTTTACTCAGATTATTGTGTGACTTGTGAGCGTGATACACATGGACAAATTAAAAGAAGCCTAGAAGCCAAGAAAAAATTTAAAAAAATACATCCATGTCCTTCGACAGAAAAACCTTATGGCGCATGCCCAGGCTATATTATTGATCATATTGTTCCTTTGAAGCGAGGTGGCAAAGATGAGCCATCAAATATGCAATGGCAAACAATTGAAGAATCAAAAGAGAAAGATAAATGGGAATAGTCTTTAATGAAGAAATGGTGATAATCACTATCATCAGCATTGTAATTTATGCAATTGTGATGTAGCAATTAAATAAGCGCCAGTGCGGTTCCAAGTGGCTGCGTTTTGCTATTACTATTCTTTTAAGCTCAATTATCTCATCACTTATCACACCTCTTTATGATTTAAAGAGAGGTGTGATTTTTGTCAGCTGCAAGACCCAATGAAAAAAGTGAAATTAAAGCTGCTATCGAAAGATAGTAGCCCACGTAATGTATGCCATAGTGTGTTGCCATCCAAAGTGCAATAAATGGAGCGAACGAAGCTCCCAAGATACCCGCAAGATTAAAAGTAAGAGATGCTCCCGTATAACGAACATGTGTTGGAAATAATTCTGATAGCATCGTTCCGAGTGGCCCGTAAGTCATACCCATTAATGCCATACCAATAGATAAAAAGAGAAGAATAATCATATGGTTGTGCGTATTGAGCATTGGCGCCATCGTTAAACCGAAGATTGCTATAAAAAAAGATGCCAACATTAAAATAATGCGTCGATTAAACCGGTCAGCCAGAAGTGCTGAGATTGGAATAAACAATGCGAAGAAGATTACGGAAAAAAGTTGCATAAGCAAAAAACTTCTTCGGGTTAATCCCAATTCACTTGTAGCCCAGCCCAAAGTAAATACAGTGGTTAAATAAAATAGAACGAAAGTAGCGACTGCAATTAAAGTTCCTAGCACAAGCTCTCGCGAGTGTTCTTTTAAAACTGCAATAAAGGGTAAATGTTTATGTTTTGTATTTTTAATGGAGGCTAAGAAAATAGGAGTCTCGTGGATCGTTAGTCTCACATAAAGACCTACAAGGATAAGGAGCGAACTTGCAATAAAAGGAATTCTCCAACCAAAATCAAAAAACTGTTCGTTCGTGAGTGTGTCACTAAGAATTAAGAAGATACCACCGGAAAGAAAGAGACCGATAGGCGCTCCCAGTTGCGGAAACATGCCGTACCAGGCTCTTTTGTGCGGTGGTGCATTTTCAACAGCAAGTAATACTGCCCCTCCCCATTCACCACCCAGGCCAAAGCCTTGACCAAAACGACATAAGATTAAAAGCAGAGGCGCTACGATACCTATTTTTTCATAGGTAGGTAAGAAACCTATAATGACAGTTGAGATGCCCATAGTCAGAAGTGCTGCCACTAAAGTAGCTTTTCTTCCAACACGATCTCCAAAGTGACCAAAGATCGCTGAACCTATAGGTCGCGCAAAAAATGCTACCGCAAAAGTAGCAAGTGATTGAAGCATAATCGTAGTTGGATTAGATGCTGGAAAAAACAATGCAGGAAAGACTAGTACAGCTGCATTTGCGTAGATATAAAAATCAAAAAATTCAACAGTTGTACCGATAAGGCTTGCAAAAAGAATATGCCAGGTAGAGTTTTTAGTCATTATTTTTTTTAAAATGAAAAGTGTCTCTACTTTAGCAAAAAAGATACCGTTAAAATTAATAGGTTACTTGAAAATCATTTACCCGATTGTGTCTACAGGATCGAAAAAGAAAAAAGCATTACTGAATAAGCTTTTGACTAATTAAAGCGGCACCAATCACGCCTGCTGAATCACCTAATTTATTTTTCACAATCGGCGTAGTGGGTATGTCATTAAAAATACGTTGGTACACCTCAGCGATACCTTTCTTATATAAACTTTTTTCATTTGATAGACCACCACCTAAAACGACAATATCAGGGTCTAGAATATTAATAAGATTTGCTAAGGCCTGACCAAAGCGCGCATAAAAATCTTGTTTAATATCTTTTAAGGCTTGATCTTTTAAATTATTGTTAAAAAATTTTTGAGCTGATAGTGTATTGCCAGTTTTATCTTTAATTCTTTTTTCTAACCCACCGCCTGAGATAAAACTTTCTACGCAACCATTAGCACCGCAATAACAATGAGCCCCCTGGGGGTCAATAACCATATGACCCCACTCACCTGCAATATTTTGTGGACCTTGTCTAATTTTTCCATCAAATACAATGCCACCGCCACAACCCGAACCCATGATTACACCAAACACAAAAGGATATCCTTTACCGCTACCCATTAACGCTTCCGCGAGTGCAAAACAGTTAGCATCATTTTCAATTAAAATGTCATGTACTAATTTATCTTCAAGAAGCGATTGAAGTGGTAACCCATTTAAGCATAAAGTATTTGAATTTTTAAGTAGACGAGTTTTATTAGAGATTGATCCAGGCGTACCTAAGCCTAAAGTATGTGTTTTATTTTGAATGCATATAAGTGCTTTTGCATAAAGCGCATGGATTTGATTGAAAATATGTTCAGCGCCCAAATGCGCTTCTGTTAGAAGTCTTTCGCGGAAAAGAATTTCATTTTGACTATTCAATATCGCCACTTCAATTTTGGTACCACCTAAATCAATACCAATGTGATATTTAGAAGTCATCTAGTTATTTCTAAAGTGACGCCTGATATACCAGATGGTAAAAATGATTGCTCCACCTGCAATAACGTAATGAAATTCGTGAAAATAAACTTTTAATGTATCCCAGTGCTCACCAAAAACCATGCCGGCGTAAGCTAATGCCCAACACCAAATAAATGAACCCACAAATGTATAAATAATAAATTTAGTCATATTCATATGTGCGATGCCAGCAGGGAGCGCTATAAAAGTTCTGACTGCGGGAAGAAGGCGACCTATAAAAATAATGATCTCACCATAATTTTTAAACCAATTATCTGCCATCTTTAAATCTTTTTTTGAAATAAGCACAAAGCGGCCATATTTTTCAGCAAGCTTTCTACCGCCTGTTTTACCTATATAGTAAGCAGGGATTGATCCAAGCACACAACCTAATGCACCCATCAATGCGACTATCCAGAGCACCATTTCACCTTTAAAAACTAGAAATCCTGCAAAAGGCATAATAATTTCAGAGGGTAGGGGAATGCATGCGGATTCAATCGCCATGAGTAAGACAATGCCTGTATATCCCATTGTGGATATCACACTCATAATCCAAAGGGCGATTAACCCGATTAATTTTTCTAACATAATGTATATGCTTTGTAAGTCATGATTGAATTTTATAGCATGTTACATAAACCTTTATAGAATCGGCAAATATTTACTATAATGAATTATCAATCACTGTATAAATATATATGAGAAATATTACATTTTTATTTCTGCTTATCTTAGTTTCGAGTTGCAGCATGATGACTTATACCAATAAAGGTAAATTGTCGAATGCAACTGAGACTTATATTATTAATTGCGCTTTCTGGGATGCTTGTTATACAAAAGCAGATAAATTATGTCCTAATGGTTATAATTATGCAGATAAATCATTTATTCTTCCATATAGCTTAGAAATTTCATGTAAATAATTTTAGGAGTTATTATGCCGTTATCTACGTATCAAGCCTCTATACCAATGTTTATTTCAATGTTAACGAATTTAGGAGATTTTTTAAAAAAAGCTGAGCGTTACGCTGAAAAAAGAAAAATTGATAAAGTGATTTTTGTAAATGCTAGATTGAGCCCAGATATGTATGCACTTGATAGACAAATTCAAATTGCTACAGACATGGTAAAGAAAGGCGCTGGCAGACTTTCCGAAAAAGACTGGCCTACTTATGAAGATAATGAAAAGACATTTTCTGAATTACAGGTGCGCATTAAAAAAACAATTAGTTTTTTAAAGACGATTAAAGCGAAAGATCTTGATGGAGCAGAAAACAAAAAAATTCAATTTGCTATTCGAGAGCATAAATTTAAATTTAAAGGCGATGCATATTTAACTGAATGGATTATTCCAAATTTCTTTTTTCATATCACAACTGCTTATAATATATTGAGAAATCAAGGCGTGAATTTAGGTAAAAGTGATTTTTTAGGCAGTTAAATTAATTAATAGCCAAACCCTTTTCGTCAAATACACCATCAAAAAGTGCAGAACTTAAATAACGTTCAGCGGTGTCAGGAAGAATGGCTACAATAGTTTTTCCTGCATACTGAGGAAGCTTTGCAAGTCTTACTGCAACTGCAGCGGCGGCGCCACATGATATACCCGCTAGAATTCCTTCCTCGCGTGCTAATCTTTTTGCAAAATCAATTGCCTCTTCATTGCTAATTTGTTCAACTTTATCAATTAAAGATAAATCTAAATTTCCTGGAATAAATCCTGCACCAATACCTTGAATTTTATGCGGCGAAGGTTTAATTTCTTCACCACTTAGTTTCTGTGTGATCACAGGGCTTAATGAAGGCTCGACCGCAACAGATTCAATAGCTTTTTTCTTTGTATGCTTTAAGTAACGTGTGACACCTGTGATCGTACCTCCCGTACCTACACCAGACACAAATACATCAATGTTGCCATTTGTATCATTCCATATTTCAGGGCCTGTTGTTTTTTCATGAATCGCGGGATTTGATGGATTATTAAATTGTTGAAGCAATACATACTTAGAATCTGAAGCTGCAATTTCAGTTGCTTTAGCTACGGCACCATTCATACCCTTAGGCCCTTCAGTTAAAATAATCTTCGCACCTAAAGCGGTTATAAGTTTTCGCCGTTCCATGCTCATAGTTTCTGGCATGGTCAGCGTAATAGGTATACCTTTGGCTGCAGCTACAAAAGCTAAGGCAATCCCTGTATTGCCACTTGTAGGCTCAATAATTTCTTTCCCTGGACCAAGTAATTTTTTTTCGAATGCATCATTAATCATCGCGACACCAATGCGACACTTCACGGAATATGCAGGATTCCTTCCCTCGATCTTAGCAAGGACGATCGCTTTAGCACCATCGGTCACTCGGTTTAATCTTACAAGGGGCGTGTTACCAATTGTCTGTGAGTTATCTTCAAAATAAGCCATGGTGATTCCTTAAGAATTTAAATAACTGAATTAACCGAAATGATAATGTTTCTTTAATGCTTTTTTGACATGCCAAGTGCAAGACAAGCCTTCTTTAAAAGTGACTAGGTCACCTTTACCAAAGCTTACCGGTTCTTCCCCGTCTGGGGTAACAGTTACTTCGCCTTCTAGTATGAAGGCAATTTCTTGTTCAGAATAACTCCAGGGGAAAGTAGACGGTTCTTTTGACCAGGTAGGACACGACTTAATACCTAAAGATTTGAGCCTTTCTTCACTTGGATTTTTTTCTACAATAATTTTTGACATAGCCACTTTCCTTCCATAAGACACATTGATAATTCATTATAATAAGAATATTAAAATATTAGTGAATCATCATGTGCAATATAAATCAAGTCTATCCTTTCTTTTTAGTTTTTTAATGATTTCTCAAAAATTTAAAAAAATAGGTTGGCATTTGGATCATAGCTATATGAGGCTGCCCCAAGATTTTTTTACCAAACAAATTCCTATTAAAGTATCTAATCCTAAACTTATTTTATTCAATAAAAATTTATTTAAGTCTTTAGATTTAGATAAATATGATCTAGACAAAGAAACGTGGACAGAAATTTTTTCAGGAAATTATATTCCTCAAAATGCTGAACCTATTGCACAGGCTTATGCAGGTCATCAATTTGGGCATTTTGCTGAATTAGGCGATGGCAGGGCAGTCTTGCTAGGGGAGCAAATTAATTCACAAGGCGAGCGCTTTGATATTCAGCTTAAAGGATCTGGACAGACACTTTATTCTAGGCGAGGTGATGGACGTGCAGCATTAGGACCTATGCTCCGCGAATATATTATTAGCGAAGCAATGCACGCGCTTCGCATTCCAACGACAAGGAGTTTAGCTGTTGTAACAACAGGTGAAAGTGTGTTGCGAGATGAAGTATTACCTGGCGCAATATTAACGCGCGTTGCCCAAAGCCATATTCGTGTAGGTACCTTTCAATTTGCATCTGCATTAAATGACATAGAAAAATTAAAAGCACTTGCTGACTACACAATTGAGCGACACTATCCCGATTGTAAAGAGCATGCCAATGTATACCTTTCATTTTTAATTGAAGTTATTAATAGACAGGCATCACTGATTGCTCAATGGATGCATGCAGGTTTTATTCATGGTGTGATGAATACAGACAATATGGCAATCAGTGGCGAAACGATTGACTATGGGCCATGCGCTTTTATGGATAGATACCATCCTGAAACTGTATTTAGCTCAATTGATCAACAAGGCCGTTATGCTTATCGAAATCAACCACCGATTGCTCAATGGAACTTGGCGAGATTTGCAGAAACTTTATTACCCCTTATTCATAAAGATTTAGATAAGTCTATTGAGCTTGCTTCAGAGTCGGTGAATAGTTTTTCGGATCAATTTCAAACCGCATGGCTTAGTGGTATGCGAAAAAAAATAGGTTGTTTTAATAAAGAAGTAAATGACATTGATTTGATTAATGATTTATTAATGCTCTTACAAAAAAATAAAGTCGATTACACATTAACATTAAGACACCTTTCATCAGATGCTATTGCCAAAGATCCTATCTTTAATGATGTGGCATTTAGAAATTGGTACGCCACTTGGATTAAGCGTATTCAGAATCAAAGTGAAGGTGAGGCAAATTCAAAAACCATGATGTTAAAGAATAATCCAGCTGTTATTCCTAGAAATTACCTCGTTGAGAAAGCTCTATCAAACGCCATGACGAGTCAAGACTACACTTTGTGCAACAGTTTTATTGAAGCTTTATTGAATCCTTACCAAGAAGCGAAAATATTTAGTGAACCCCCTACAGACCAAGATTCTTCGTACAGAACTTTTTGTGGTACTTAAGATGAAAGCGTATGGTTAAAAATCGTATTAAATCAAAAACTATTTAGTTTTTTTAGCCTGAGATACCTCTTTTAATTTTGCCGGCTTAGTAACTTTTGCGGACTTAATTAATTTTTCAACTTGATTTTTAAGTTCTTCGAGGTCTTTACTCTGTTCCGCAACTTTTGTTTCTAAACTTGCAACGATTGCTTTCTTATGAGCATCGGCTTTTTCGGAAGCAGTAACTTTTTCATTCAGCGTTGCAATTTGATCATTTAAATTTTTAATTTCTGCTATTTGAGTATTGATTTGATCTTCAGCGTTGTAAGCACTGTAATAAAAGTAAGCTGCAACAGCAATTAAGATTGCAATAATGATATTTTTAATGATGCCTGACTTTTCCATAAATATTTCCCTTAATTATTTTTTATTAATAAATTGTTAATTGATACGATTTCTTTGTTAGGTAGGCATAATATAAGAAAGTTCCTTAATTTCAAAATCGTTAAAAATAAAAACCCGCAGAAGCGGGCTTTTTTTAAAAATGCTATAAATTAGTTCTTAGCGATAACTTTAGCTGCTTTTGAGCAAAGCGCACCGCTCGATTTATTTAACATACCAACAACATCTTCTGAAAGAAGATTAGCTTTAGTAAGGGCCTTTTCAGCTTCATTCTGGGCTTTGCAAGCAAGTGCAAAATCATTATTCTGAATAGCGATAATACTTAGATTCTGCATACGAGCAGTTCGCTCTAATTCGTGAAGTTTTTCATTGCTTTGAATAAAAGTGGATGCTGGGCTTTTTTATTGCCATCAAATAAGAATTTTTACGCTGAGAAAGACGAACCGCAGCCACACGTTGTTTGTGCATTTGGATTCTTAATCACAAATTGTGAGCCTTGCACGCTATCTTCGTAATCTATTTCTGAACCCATTAGATATTGTAAGCTCATAGGATCAACTAAAAGTGTTACAGAATCTTTAACGACTTGCGTGTCATCTTCATTCGTAGTTTCTTCAAATGTAAACCCATATTGAAAACCTGAACATCCACCACCACTCACAAATACACGAAGCTTTAACTCTGGCTGTCCTTCTTCTTCAATCAATGCCTTCACTTTCTTTACAGCATTGTCTGTAAAAATAAGTGGGGTAGGCATTTCCATTTCTTTTGATTCAACAATTTGATTCATAACATTAACTCCTTATTGTTTCTTCTTAGCTAACATGTTTCCTTTAATGCGGCCTAGTCTTACATAAATATCGATTACCATAATTTCACTTCAAAACCTAAAGACTCATACTGAGATTTTAAAGTAGCTGCTTCTAAATCGGAACTGGCATATAGACGCATGACTTCATGATGATTCTGAAAAATAACAACATAATAACTTGGACTCATACCAATAATAGTTCTCATCAGATATTCTCTTAGTCAGTTTCGTCTGCCCCTCGAATTTGATTAACATCAATATGTGATTTTTGTAATATTGTTTGTTTAAAAGTTTTTTCTTGTTCTTTTCGAAAAACGCAATCTTCTCCATGATTTTCAATGAGTCCGTTGATGGCTGTTGTTTCAACTTTGCAATAACTACAGCGATACTTATACATCTCGCCTTCAATGCGCTCCTGCGGATAATCAATCCAGAATTTAGGTTCCACGAATTACTTTAAGTTTGATACATGGGTAGGGGAGACACCCTGGCATTTTATTTCGGCTGTCACTTTAGGCTTATGCCAAGCTTGTTTCTTGAGGATTAATGAAGCACGTCCATTATTGTTTGAAGCGAGTCTTAAAATGGGCCGTTCAATTTTTATATGAATCACAGTCATAAAATTTTTTCTCTAATTCATAATTAGAGCAATTAGGACATCGATGTAATCCTATGATTTCATCATAAAAAGTTTCGACAATACCACCATCCCAGCTACAACTTGTGCATTTGTAAAGTATTCTGCTATTTTGAGACTGCTCAACTTTAAGCATATCTATATTTGTTAATCTCATGATAGCCATAGCCTACTCTGAATAATGAGATATACCATCTATTCAAATGCTTGAATTTTATTTTTCATCGTTATGCCATCAAAGATTTAACGCAATCAGTCATTTCAGGCGACCATCCTTGACCTATAAGTTTCATTAGCTTGTTTACTCTTTAAGTCTGCAACAGCGGCTTTAATCGCATCTTCTGCTAAAACTGAGCAGTGAATTTTCACAGGCGGCAATGCTAACTCTTCTGCAATGGCTGAGTTTTTGATTTCATAAGCTTGATCTAACGTTTTGCCTTTGAGCCACTCAGTCACAAGTGAACTCGAAGCGATCGCAGATCCGCAACCGTAAGTTTTAAATTTCGCATCTTCAATCACGCCATCATCACTGACTTTAATTTGTAATTTCATGACGTCGCCACACGCAGGTGCTCCCACCATACCGGTCCCTACATGCGGATCATCCTTATCGAGTGAACCGACATTTCTTGGGTTTTCGTAGTGATCTAATACTTTATCGCTGTAAGGCATATATTTCCTTTTGAAAATTTATACCTTCAGCTTACTCTTAATAATGAGATATACCATCTATTTTTTAAATATTTAAAACTACACTTAAAGTAGTGTTTATTCAACTGTCAAAACTTCCGACACTGTTTCATCAACGTCGTTTTAAACGACATCGCATGTTCAAGATGACTTCGTACAATATGATTTTATGTTGAATACCGACATGGGGATGTAACAGAATGACATGGATGTGAATGGTGGCCAGGGGCAAAATCGAACTGCCGACACGCGGATTTTCAGTCCGCTGCTTTAGCAACTAAGTGAGTTGATTATCTAAAGATTAAATTTAATTTTTTTGTGGGTGAGTGAAGTAATTTCCTAGTTTCATAAACAATTAGATTGGCTTCGATAGAGTTAATATTTCTAGAGTAAATAGCTGTAGATTTATCTATGAAGTTAAAACGCATTAAGGGATGAATATCTCCTGAAAAAAGAGCCGTCATTTGTAAATTTAATGCTTTTCCTAGATGCATCAATCCTCCATCAGCACATAGAAATACACTTGATTCTTTTAATTTTTCAAAAGTTTCAATGATTGTTAGCTTTCCGACAAAATTATATATTTTTGAATTAGAAAACCTTTTCATTATTTTATCTGCATTCGTACTTCCATTTTTTGATCCTACTAAATAGAAATTAATATTTGATTGTTTTTTTAATAGACCATCGATAACTTGCACCCATTTTTTATAAGTTCTATCTTTTTGGATTCCACCTACTGCAATAAAAACATTATTTTTTTTGTTGAGCGATTTATGACTTAAATTCAAATTAAAATAAGTTTGGATAATTTTTTTATTGCTTAGTGATTTTTTATTTAGAGCCTTGAATAATCTGTAGTATCCGAATAACAATCTACTGTAATCACCAAATGCAAAATATTTTTGAATGCAGAAAAAAGGTACATTTTTTTGATATTTTATTTTTAATTTTATTATTGGACCTGAAAATTTCTGCATAATAATAAAATCATATTTTTTGTGATCTAAATCAGTTGGATTCGTAATTAAATTTTTAAAATACTTATCATTAATGAATATTTCATTGACACTATCTTTGGTAAAAAGATCTATAGTATATTTTTTATTATCAAATAAAGTTCTTGGTGAAAGGTCCATTAATAAATCACCAATATTAAATCTTCCATAATGTATCCATAAGATTTTCATCTTTTTATCTGGAATAACAGTTTTATCTAATTTAAATTGGCCATATATTAATAAAATTAAGTCCTTATTAATTCTTTGAAAAAAACGACGGATAAGATTTTCTCTTTTAATGGAAGCTTTTAAATCCAGAAAAATTTTTTCTTTTAGAGGCGGAATACAAACTGTCGCCGCATATTTTTTAAATATATTCATATGAGAATAATTTTATTTATAAATCATACAGATTACATTAATAAAGTTGCTAGAGAGAAATTAAATGGTCGGTTTTTGAATGGTGGCCAGGGGCAGAATCGAACTGCCGACACGCGGATTTTCAATCCGCTGCTCTACCGACTGAGCTACCTGGCCATATGGAACCTCACGATAAAATCGTGAAGAAGCGGGATTATAGCAAAAATGCTGAGATTTACCGAGTTTTAGCTCTCAATTTAGCCAATATCTCAGTCTCTTAACGAGATATATAGAGCGAGCCACTTTTGCTGGATGGAAAGCGTAGTAAAGAAAATTTATTTTTTTCTGGATTATCTAATTTACGAAATAGAATATAATTTGAAAAAAAATATTTACTTACTGGGACGAATTTTATGAGTGTATTAGAAAATTTCAAAAAGTTAAAAGCAGAAGGAAAGAAAATTGTAGTTGTTACTTCTTATGACTACTGGAGTGCAAAGATTCTTAACGAAACAGATGTAAACGGTATTTTAATTGGTGACTGTTCGTCTATGGTCATGCATGGCCATCACGACACATTGAGTTCTGACGTGCAAACAATTGCGATGCACACCAGAGCGGTAAGAAAAGGAGCCAAAGACAAATTCCTTATTGCTGCTATGCCTTTCATGAGTAATAGAAAGGGGATGAAGGAGACAATGGATAACGTTGAAATCTTAATCAAGGCTGGAGCAAATGCACTTAAGATAGAAGGTGTTAATGGAAATGAAGAGCTCTATGCGCATCTTTCTCAATCAGGTATTCCAACAATCGGACACATTGGGCTTACACCATCTCACCACAATGCAATCGGTGGATTTAAAGCTCAAGGCAAAACTATTGAAAGTGAGCTTAGCCTTATTGAAGAAGCCAAAAAACTTGATAAGCTTGGATGCATAGCCATCGTGTTAGAGGCTGTCCCACAACACGTAGGTGCCTCGGTTAGAGACGCAGTTTCTATCCCAGTCGTCGGTGTCGGAGCAGGATTAGACGTAGATGGACAAGCACTGGTTCTTCAAGATATCCTAGGATTTTCTACAGACTTTAAGCCTAAATTCGTAAGAACATACCTGAATGGAGCCGATCTTATCAAAAATGCCGTAAATCAGTTTGCAGCAGATGTCCATGCAGGGGCATTCCCATCAGCAATAGAAACTTACGCACCGGCTAAGGAACAGCTACTTAAGAAATAAACAGTTTATTTAAAATCAAAGCTTACAACAATAAACACTTAACACTTTTTAAAATGCTAAAAGGTATAGGTTTTATTGGGAGTAACGCAATGTGTCAAAGGTATATCTTGTTCAGTTATATTTTCTATGCCACTACAAGGCTTAAAAAGGCTGATTCCAATTCTTTTTGCATCATTGTGTAAAGAAGCAAAAAAACGATCGTAAAATCCTTTACCGTAACCTACTCGATAACCTTTAAGATCAAAAGCCAGAAGAGGCGTGATTACAACATCAATAGCATTGTTTTTTTTCCAAATAGGATCAATTGGTTCGGTAATATTATTTTTTGTTAGTTTTGTTTTGGTATGAGGTCCAAATTCTGCATTTTTTAAAGTTCCATCTTCAAAGTTACTAACAGGCACAACAACATTGATGTTATTTTTCCAGCAATACTGAATGATTAGCATAGTGTTTATCTCAGCCTTTGAATAGATGGGTAAAAAACAATGAATACACTCAGGCTTAAATTTTTTAATAAGCTCAATAGTATTTTGGATAAGATGAGATTCTTCTTCTTCAAATACGGCAGCAGAAAGTTCTTGACGCTTTTTTAAATATGTTTTTCTAACTATATCTTTTTTCATAATAAAAGTGGACGGGGTAATAAGGAAGTGGTGGCCAGATAAAATCTCACGATAAAATCGTGAAGAAGCGGAATTATAGCAAATTTGCTTGAATTTATGACAGCAAAGTCAGGAGATGACTATAAAACTTGAGTTTTTGATACTTTTTGAGAGTTGAATTGTTCTTTGATGAAATGTCTAATCGCCCAATAGCTTATGAGATAAGACATCGTAAAGCAGAAACTCAGAGGCAAATATTCCCATCCAGCATGAATACTTTCTTGAATAGTTATTCCTGGGAATTTATTGGAAAGTAAGTAATAAGTTTGGGTTGAGATCATAAAGCTAACAAAAGTTCCTAATGCGCTAAATGTTGCAAACTTAAGGATGCTATTTACTTTAGAAATATACAAACCAACAAGCCACATGACTCCATAAGAAGGTAACAATCCTAAGTAACCTAGATTAATAGGAATCTGATCAGTTGGATTGATAGATAAAGTTATAAGATCAATAAGAACACTCACTGTAAAAAGAGAAATAAACCATTTAGGATTTGTTAAAAGCATTCCACCAATTAAGAAAAGTGCAAAACTTGCATCAGGAAGAGTAATAGAAGTTAAAAGATGGCTACCTCTTGTTACAATCATAATTAAAAGCAATGTGAAAAGCGTAAATATTGTTTGAATTTTAAACTGTTTGCTTGGTATCAATTTAAAGTGCCTCATATAGATTAGTTACTTTAACCTAAATTTATTTAGGCTCATAGCGTAAATTGATAAAAAAACTAGTATCAGCAGATTTAGAAGCAAAGCCACTTGCTCTAGGAGATCCGCTGAAATTAAGTTCATACTCTTTATTGAGTAAGTTATTAAGTCTCATATTTAGAGTTAAATCATCATTTACTTTATAGTCAGCCACGATATTCATAAGGATATAACCTGGAAGTGCAATTGTATTACTTGTATCCTGATAGCGGAGACCTGAACCCGAAGATTCAATACCTAATTTCCATTCTCTTACATAATAATTTAATCCTAGATTTCCATATTGTGACGCTCTTAAGTTTAAGTCTTTATGGGTTGTCAGATTTTCAGTAGACTGAAAAGTGTAGTTACCATTTATCTCAAAATGACCTATAAATTTATTAGCTGAAAAAAGTAGCGAGCTGATTTCTGCTTGGCTAATGTTTTGAGGAGTAGAGAGTCCAGTTACAGGATCAAAAACGTTAGAAATTAATTTTTTGACATTATTTTTATAATATGTCATTGAAAAATTTTCTAAATCTTTTTGATATCTAAGACTTAATTCTTTGCTGAAAGATTTTTCGGGTTTTAGATTAGGATTTGGACGCGATCCAAAGTTATCTGCTGGGAAATATAAAACATCAAAACTTGGCTCCTTGAAAGCTTTGCTGATTGTTGATGCTAATCGCCATGTTTCATTTAAGTGGTAAGCATAACCAATATTTGCAGTTTCATTTTGTTTGTATACGCTATTGTCATCTATTCTATAGTTAACTTGTACATCATGCTTGTTTTGATTTAAAGAATAACCAAGCATATAACCCTTATTTTTTCTTTGTGTTTTATCATAGATTGTATCTGCATCAATTTTTTGATCGAGTTGATCGAAAAGCAAAGTTACATTTCCCATAGGCAATTTAAAATCATTTTGCCAAGAAAGTTGATCTTGAGTGGTTATATTTTTATCATGAGCCAAGGAATAAATAAAATTATCTAAATTGAAAACTTGCGCCTGAATACTTTTATCTATGCCACGACCAATTTTAAAATTTGAAGACCAGTTTTCAGTAATATTATTTTTTAAATTTACCGCATAAGATTCCTGAACCATTTGATTTTTAAAATCTAGTTTTTGATAGTCCGTTCCAAAAGCAGGGTCGTTATGGTTATCATAGTGATTAAGACTGTTGCTATTAAAAAATTGAAATCCAATTTGATGGTTTTCGTTTAATTTATGGCTAAAGGAACCAGATATACTTAAATTCGTGAACCCATCTTTATCATTTAATAAAGGATTGTTAGTGTTATAAGCAGAGAACCCGGTAGTATCAAATCCAGAAATATTGATTGAATAAGAAGTGTCTTCATCTCCAGATCTAATGCCAGCTTGGACTGATTTGGTATTGTATCTTCCTAAACCAACTGCGATATATGGATTAAATCCCTTTAGTCCCTGTTTTGTAAATATTTGTATAACTCCCCCAATAGCATCTGGACCGTATAAGCTCGAAGCAGAGCCCCTTACTATTTCAATTTTATCAATCTGAGAGAGAGAAATATTTGAAAGTGCTGTAAGGCTACTGGTAGCTGCATTTACTCTTAAACCATCAATTAATATAACCACATGAGTTGAACTATTCCCCCGTAAAAAAATCGTTGATAATTGACCAGGACCACCTTGATTTGAAATTTCAATTCCAGACTGTCTTTGGAGCAACTCAACCAAGGTTGATGAACTAGCCCGTTTAATTTCTTCAGATGAAATAGTTGTTGTATCAGCAATGATATTATTTTTTGGAATAGGTGTTCGTGAGGCCGTTACAAAAATATCGTCTGTTTTTAAGTCAGATTGAGCCATTGCGAGTATTGAAGTAAATAGAGTTATTGCTAGAGCTAATAAAATAATTTTTTTCATAGTAATTTCAAATAACCATGCGGCCCCGCATGAAATTAATCGTAAAAAGAAATAACTAGAGGAAAATATTAATAGATGAAAAAATAGCGCATCATTTTAATACCACCCCTCGTGGTATTTCTATATGTGAGTTATAGGCCGGTCTTCGGACTCGTAAGATTTGATTCAATGCCTTCCCAAGATCTCTCTCAGTGGCTTATAGATTATGAATCCACGCTTACTTACCGTTGCGGGGGCAGTGAAGGCATTGCTGTTAGCGCACCTTTTTCCCAGTTTCAATGTCGACTTCGAGATAAAATGAAGTCTTCATCACCTAACAACTTGAAATTATCGTATCACATCTTTGCTATACTAAAACTTAAAGATTTATAAATTTATTGATTGAATTTTGAAGGGTATCGAGTTATGGCAAGAATAGTTAAATGTGTGAAGTTAGGTAAGGAATTAGACGGTTTAGATTTTCCACCGTATCCAGGCCCATTGGGCAAACGTATTTTTGAGAATGTTTCTAAAGAAGCCTGGGCAGGATGGCTCAAACATCAAACGATGCTAGTGAATGAGAATAGGTTAAGTTTTGTAGATCCAGCTGCACGAAAATACTTAACGGAACAGACAGAGGCTTATTTTTTTGGTGAGGGTGCTGATAGCGCATCAGGCTATATTCCACCCAAAAACTAATTATTCTTTAATAGTTTTTTGAATTTCTTTAATGCTTGTGTGACGAATGTCTTTACCTTTAACTGTATAGACAATGTATTCAGAAATATTTTTTGCATGATCGCCAATACGTTCAATCGCTTTTGCAACAAACATCACTTCGAGTGACATCGAAATTGTTCTTGGGTCCTCTAACATGAAAGTCACTAGTTGACGGATTGTTGAACGATATTGTTCATCCACAAGTTCATCTTTTTTAGCAATTTCAACAGTTTTGCTTACATCCATGCGTGCGAAAGAATCGAGAGATGTTCTTAGCATTTGGCGCACCACTTCAACCATAGTTTTTACTTCACTAAAGCGAAGTTTAGTCATGCGATTATCTTCATTGATCCGAAGAGCAGTGCGTGCAATTTTTGTAGCCTCATCACCAATGCGCTCTAAGTCAGTAATTGTCTTTAAGATCATCATAATCATACGAAGGTCGCCTGCTGCAGGCTGGCGCCTTGCAATAATACGTGAACAATCTTCATCGACTTTGATTTCAAGTTCATTTACGCGTTGGTCAGAATCCATAACACTTTGAGCCATTTGTGCATCTGATTTCACGAGCGATTCAATAGCATTCACGAGTTGTTCTTCGACAATGCCGCCCATTTCTAAAACTTTTGCGCGAACGGATTCCAGTTCGTTGTCGTATTCTTTGTAGGTGTGTTCTGAAGCCATAGCTGTTACCTTAAATTTAATGTATCAATTTTATTACTAAAATATGACATTTTTATGTCGAAAGTTGTTTATTTTGTAATGGTTTTAACACCATCTTTTGTAGCTAATAAGAGCACATTTGCTGGGCGCGCGGCAAATAAACCGTTCGTCACAACACCTACAATTTGATTAATAGTGGCTTCCATCGCTATAGGGTCTTTAATGACGAGATCATGTACGTCTAAAATGACATTGCCGTTATCAGTTGTAAAATTCCTTAATTGAGGTTGCCCACCTAGTTTTGTAAGTTCTCGCGCCACATAGCTTTTAGCCATAAGCAGCACTTCAACAGGCAGTGGAAACTTACCTAATACGGGGACATACTTAGTTTCATCACAGATACAGATAAAGGTTTTAGCGACCGCGGCTACGATTTTTTCACGAGTGAGTGCACCACCACCACCTTTAAGCATATGCATGTGTTCAGTGATTTCATCGGCACCGTCGACATAAATATCCATACCATTAACACTATTTAAGTCAAAAACTTCAATACCATAATTGCGTAAACGCTCAGCGGAAGACTCACTACTTGCAACTGCACCATCAATTTTATGTTTTACTTTTGCTAACTCATCAATGAAGTAATTTGCAGTAGAACCTGTCCCTATACCAATGATGCCAGATTTCACATAGTCAATTGCAGCCTTAGCAACCTGCTGCTTTAATTCATCTTGCGTGAATGCCATTTTTACTTAAACCCTTATATTTTATTTATAATGAAGCTTTAACATCTATCATACACGCCAAGGTGACTCTTGAAAATTAGCATATGAAGAATGATTACGTAAAACGTATTAATGAAGCACGAGTGTATGACGTGGCGAAGAATACGCCACTTGAGTTTCAAACACATCTCTCGACTCGTCTTCATAATAAAATTTTATTAAAGCGCGAAGACTTACAGCCCGTTTTTTCATTTAAATTACGTGGTGCCTATAACAAGATGTCAGGCTTACCCAAAGAACTTCTTGATAAGGGTGTTATTGCATCTTCTGCAGGTAATCACGCACAAGGCGTTGCATTAAGCGCTCAGAAGTTAGGATGTCGCGCAGTGATTGTGATGCCGACCACGACGCCTTTAATTAAAATTGAAGCGGTGAAACATCGTGGTGCTGAAGTGGTTCTTTGGGGGGATTCTTATTCAGAGGCATATCAGCATGCGCTTGCGATTGAGAAAAAAGAAGGCCTTACTTTTGTACATCCTTACGATGATCCTGACGTCATCGCAGGGCAGGGTACGATTGCCAAAGAAATTTTAGATGAATACAAGAAACCTATTCATGCAATCTTCTGTTGTGTAGGCGGCGGTGGCTTACTCGCCGGGGTCGCAGCCTATGTTAAAGCGATACGACCTGACATTAAAGTGATTGGTGTTGAAGCTAAAGATGCAGAGGCTATGACTTTATCTTTGAAAAAAGGCGAGCGCGTAGTGCTCGATCAAGTAGGTCTTTTTGCAGATGGTGCGGCAGTTAAAGAAGTTGGGAAGATTACTTTTCCTCTTTGCCAATCTTATGTAGATGAGATGATCGTTGTTGATAATGATGCACTTTGTGCGGCGATTAAGGATGTCTTTGAAGATACACGTTCTATATTAGAACCCGCAGGTGCCCTATCTGTTGCAGGTATGAAGGCTTATATCAAGAAAAATAAATTACAAAATGAAACCTTGGTAGGCATTGCTTCAGGGGCTAACATGAATTTTGATCGCTTACGCTTTGTGGCGGAGCGAGCTGAAATTGGCGAAAAAAGAGAGGCTGTGCTCGCTGTCACAATCCCTGAAAAACCAGGTGCATTTAAAAATTTCTGTAAATTATTAGGTCAGAGGAATATTACTGAGTTTAATTATCGTTTTTCGGATCCGAAGAATGCGCACATCTATGTTGGCCTCGCAATCAGCGATACGGATGAGCCGTCTCAGATCAAAGCTTTGCTTGATAAAGAAGGATTGCCTACACTCGATTTAACCGATAATGAATTGGCTAAGCTTCATTTAAGGCACTTAGTGGGAGGTCATGCACCACAGGCTAAGAATGAAATGATTTTTAGATTTGAGTTTCCTGAAAAACTAGGCGCGCTTATGAAGTTTTTAGAAACTATGGGACATAACTGGAATATCAGTTTATTCCACTATCGTAACCATGGTGCCGACTTTGGTCGTGTGTTGGTAGGCATGCAAGTGCCACCTGAAGACGAAATTAATTTTGAAGTCTTTTTAAATCAACTAGGCTACCCTTTCTGGGATGAAACAGATAACCCAGCGTATAAACTTTTCTTAGGTTAGCGTCTCCTTATTTTCATGAAGTATTAGAAGGAGAAACGCCCTAGGGTATTGTTAAATAATGTTAAATAATAATAATAAAGTAAAAAATTTTAGGAGAGCGGAATGCGCGTTATAAAATTAATTGCCCTACTAGGCTTAATGATTTCTTTTGCAATAGCAAATGCTGGTGATCGTGGCAAGGCTTATGTGTCTAATCAAGAAGGCGGTGTGAGTATTATTAATTTAGATACTATGGAAATAGATGGCTCAATTGATATTCAAGCTAAAAATCCTCGTGGTATTGGTATCACTAAAGATGGTCATTATTTAATCACTGCAAATAAAGATGATAATAATTTATCGGTGATTGATTTAACGACCAATCAATTTGTAAAGCATATTGCAGTTGGTAAGAATCCAGAATTTATTCGGGTATATAAAGATCAAGTATTTGTTTCAACTGAACCCGCATCAACAGGTAAAGCGCCTGTTGCTGGACAAGAGGAAGATGATAATGGTGCAGTGAAGATACCCGCTCGCATTGCCGTGGTAGATTTAACAAAAGGTAAAAAAATTAGAGAGATTATTGGCGGCCCTGAAACAGAAGGCATTGAGTTTAGTAAAAGCGGTAAGGAAATTATCGTGACTAACGAGGCTGACAACACAATCACAGTGCATAAGTTTAGTAATGGAAAATTATTGAAAACTATTTCTACAAAAAAATATGGCGATCGCCCACGCGGTATCAAAGTTGAACCTAGTGGAAAATATTATGTAGTGACCTTGGAAATGGGAAACAATTTTATTGTATTAGATAATCAATTTAAATATCTTAAAACAGTGTCGACAGGCGAGTCACCCTATGGTGTAAGTTTTGATCGAGAAGGTAAGCGTTTATTTGTGGCAAGTTCTAAAGCAAAAACATTAGAGGTATATGACACAGTGAATTTTGAAAAGATTAAAGACATTCCAACTGGTCGACGTTGTTGGCATTTTAGTTTCTCACCTGATGACAAAGATATTTTGCTAGCCTGTGGAAAATCAGATGAGATATTAGTCATTGATACCGAGAGATTAGAAGTCACTAAACATATTTCTAATAAAAAGATTCCTTGGGGGATTGTGACTTATCCAAAATCGATGGGTAGCTTAGATAACGCAAACTAAAAGAAGTATTTATTTTAAATATTTTTCAATGAATTTCCATTCATCTTCGGTGACAGGTGTAATTGAAAGTCGATTACCTTTTTGAAGTATGCGCATATGTTGTAATGCTTTAAATGTTCTTAATTCTTTTAAGCTTAGAAGATTTGTTTTTTTTACAAGTGTCACATCAACATTAAGCCAGCGCGGGTTTTCAGTTGTTGATTTTGGATCGTAATATTTATGACCTTTTTCGAATTGAAAACGATCAGGGTAGGCAAGCTTACTTATTTTAACAATGCCTGCGATTCCAGGTACCTCGCAATTTGAGTGATAGAAAAATGCTAGATCACCCAATTTCATAAGATCTCGCATAAAATTGCGTGCTTGATAATTTCTAACGCCATACCAATCAATTGTTTGTTTTGGTAATTTTCCTAAGCCATCAATCGAGACATCAGAGGGTTCGGATTTCATTAGCCAATAACGCATATTTTTTTTAATAAAAAATGTAAATAATATGATCAACAAAAAAAGCCTGTTGATTCTCTTAAGTGTTGCCTAGACCAGCATCCTGAACCAAATGTTCAAGGGGTAAAAGCCTAAGGTGCATTAGGTGCAATCGCCAAGGGTGCCTTATAAGAACACCCAATTTAGATCGCTCACACCGCAACCTGATGAGCTAAAACCTATGCTATAGACTAGTTCAAGGAATTATTAGCCTAAGCAACACTTAAAAAAACAAACGTGCTCATTGCAATGTTTAATAAAGAATAGGCAGATCTTTAGTTTTGCGCAAGTACTTCATCGATTTGATGTTCAATCGAAGAAATTTTTTGACGGAACTGAGTTAAATCAAATGTTTGAGGTGAGCCTTGATTAATAAATTCATTAGTGATGTTGAGAGCTACCGTAATGATAATGCGATCAACACCCACAATTGAACCTTGTGACTGAACAAGATTGATTTTTTGGTTTAAATATTCTACTGAATCCATCAAATTTTTTTCTTGGCCTTCGGGACATGCAATGACGAAGTCGCGCGCCATGATGGTTACTGTTATATTCTTTGAGCTCATAGACTATCTTCAGGAAGTTGAGACATCATTTTTTCAAGACGCACACTAGCCTCTTTCATATTCGATTGAAGTTTTATAAGTGTAGCTTCTGTAATACTTAAATTACGCTCAAGTGTTTTATTTTTTTGTTGTGCAGATTCAATTAAGCCAATGAGCTGCTTAATTTTTTTTTCTAATGCAATGAGTTCTGTTTCCATACCTTCACTATAGTTTAAAGAATTGAACTGCGTCAATAGCGCTTAGATAAATTAAATTCGTCATGATTTCTTTTTAGCTCTTGGATGTGCTTTGTCATAAATATTTGCAAGATGTTGAAAATCTAAATGGGTATAGACTTGGGTCGAACTAATGTTTGCATGCCCTAACATTTCTTGCACAGCTCTTAGATCTTGGCTTGATTGTAAAACATGCGACGCAAAGCTATGTCTTAACAAATGAGGATGAACAGTGCTATCAATACCCTGTTTAATGGCCCACATTTGGATACGGTACTGAATCGCACGCGGTGTCATACGTTTACCACGTTCTGTAATAAATAAAGCATCAGCTGAAGTTTCATGAATCTTAATAGAAGCGCGCTTTTCAATCCAAGACTTAATCGCATCTATAGCGTGTTGACCCATAGGGACGATACGAGTTTTGTTGCCCTTACCTGTAACTGTGATGACTCCTTCATGTAAATCGAGATCGTTAATATTGACATTAACGACTTCACTTAAACGCAGTCCAGATGAATAAAATAACTCTAAGAATGCTTTGTCTCTTAACCCCAATAAAGTGGTGTCATCGATTGAAATAAGTTTGATTATCTGCTCGATAGACAGGGTTTGTGGTAATGTTTTAGCATTTTTAGGCGCGTGCACATCTTTTACAGGGTTATCTTTAAACTGATGGCGCTCAATAAGATAATCAAAAAAGCTTCTCCAAGCAGAAAGCATGCGCGCAATCGATTTGCCATTAAGTCCTTGGCTATTGAGTTTTGCACTTGCTCGTCTAATATCTTGAATTTTGACAGATTCAAAGCGATCGTGTTCGATCAGTTGGACGAGCTGCACAAGATCATGTGTGTAACTTTTAATTGAGTTAGCACTTAAACCTTTTTCAAAAGTGAGGTAATCGATATAGCTTTTTTGGAAGAGATTGTGTTCCATAAAGTTTAAGCGATTTCAACTTCTCCTTTATAAACAGTAATAGCGGGCCCTTTCATCATGACAGGATAGCCAAGACCTTTCCAGTCAATGATGAGATTGCCACCCCTCATATCAACTTTGACAGGAGATGTGAGTATTTGATTTTTAATACCAGATACCACAGCAGCGCAAGCACCCGTTCCGCAGGCAAGTGTTTCACCTACGCCTCTTTCATAGACACGTAAGTGAATATGATTTGAATTTATAATTTTCATAAAACCGACATTGACACGCTTTGGGAAAAGCGGATGTGATTCTAAATAAGGGCCTAAGGTCTCAATCGTGACTTTATTCAAATCCTTGACCGTTATAACTGCATGAGGATTTCCCATCGACAATATATTGATATTGATAGTTTTTTTTTGCTGAGGGAGATCAATTTTTATAGGATATAAATTTTGTTCGACCTCTGAAATAAATGGAATAAGTTTAGGTGTGAAAATGGGCTCACCCATATTAACTTCAATCATATGTTGATCGTCTTCACTCAGCTCGATTACGCCTGATTTAGTTTTGACGCGAATAATTTTTTTATGTGTAAGATTTTGGTCTTTTACAAATCGATAAAAACAACGTGCCCCATTACCGCATTGTTCTACCTCGCCACCATCTTGATTAAAGATACGATATTTAAAGTCAACATCTTTGAGTGAGCTAGTTTCAACTACAAGAAGTTGATCAAATCCAATGCCTAGATGCCGATGAGACAATGATTGAATCGTAGCCTTTGATAATGTGAAAGGTGACTTTGTATAATCAAGCACCATAAAGTCATTCCCAATCCCATGCATTTTTGTAAAACAAATTTTCATAAAATCATTGTCTCTTATTTGTTAGGATTTTTAAATCGTTGATAATTCCATAGATACTGTGTTGGATATTTACGAATAAGTGTTTCAAGTTTATCGTTGATACTTTGAGGTGAATGATCTTTACCCAAAGGCTCTATATAAACTTCAAATCCTTTGCCGTGAGATAATCTATGGCCGAATCCAACTAAAACGGTTGCGCTAGAAGATTCTGCAAGCTTACTTACGAGGGTCATTGTATAAGCTGATTGACTAAAGAAGTTTGTCCATACGCCTTGCCCTTCAGACGGTACTTGATCAGGTAAAACACCAATCGCCTCACCTTTCTTTAAAGCTTGCATCAATTGTTTCACACCTTGAATGTTAGCTTCTGCAAGATGAATATTTGAGTGACGTCTTCCAGACAATACAATATTTGCAAGCCAATCTTTTTTTGGACGTTTAAAAAGTACGGTGATTGGATGAAAATGTGCATAGTATTGTGCTGTAATTTCAAAACAACCTAAATGAGGCGTTAAGAAAATAATACCCTTTTTCATTTTTAAAGCTGTTTCAACATGATGCCATCCATAACATTGCCTTACCCAGCGAAAATTTTTTTGAGGTGGATTAAACCAAATAGCAGGCGTTTCCATAAGACATTTTCCAATCTCACCGACAGATAAGCGAGAAAGTTTTTTTAACGTGACATCATCAGATGCAATATGTGCACGTTTTAAATTAATATCGATACGCTCTTTGAAACGTTGATCGAATCGATAAGCAAGTCGACCAAATAATGCACCTAATCCATGTAATACAAAAAGCGGCAATTTGAAAAATAAGACAATGAAAAATAAGAGTAGTCTGGATAGCATAATTGTATTTAATTGCGATATTTTGCTATTCTAAACGCTTTACGTAATTTAAGACCTGGAAAAACTCATGAGTGAACATTTATTTACTTCAGAATCTGTTTCTGAAGGCCATCCTGACAAAGTTGCTGATCAAATATCAGATGCTATTCTGGATGCAATTTTAGAACAAGATCCTACTGCACGTGTTGCTGCCGAAACCTTAACCAATACGGGTCTCGTAGTATTGGCAGGAGAGATTACAACCACCGCGAATGTTGATTATATTAAAGTGGCACGCGATACTATTCGCTACATTGGTTATGACAATACAGATTACGGCATTGATTATAAAGGCTGTGCCGTTCTTGTGGCCTATGACAAACAATCTCCTGATATTGCACAAGGTGTGGATGGAGCCCTAGACGATCCATTAGATCAGGGGGCGGGTGATCAAGGGCTTATGTTTGGTTATGCATGTGATGAAACTGCACAATTAATGCCGCTGCCTATTTGGCTATCCCATCGGCTCATGGAAAGACAGTCTTATTTAAGAAAAGATGGTAGGCTCTCTTGGCTTCGTCCCGATGCTAAAGCACAGGTAACTTTAAAGTATAAAGATAACAAGCCTGATCGAATTGATACTGTAGTGTTATCAACACAGCACGACCCTGAAGTTTCTTTAGAAACGATTCGCGAAGCTACCATCGAAGAAATCATTAAACCGATATTGCCAAAAGAGCTCATCAAAGGCGATATTAAATATCTTGTAAATCCCACAGGTCGCTTTGTTATTGGGGGCCCTCAAGGGGATTGTGGCCTTACAGGCCGTAAGATTATTGTGGATACTTATGGTGGAACTGCTCCGCACGGTGGTGGTGCATTTTCGGGCAAGGATCCAAGTAAAGTTGATCGTTCAGCAGCTTATGCTGCACGTTATGTAGCTAAAAATATTGTGGCTGCAGGGTTAGCATCTCGTTGTTTAGTACAAATTTCTTATGCGATTGGTGTTGCAAGGCCTACTTCTGTGATGGTTGAAACTTATGGTACAGGTAAGATTGCTGATGAGAAACTAACCGCTTTAGTGCTCGAACATTTCGATTTAAGACCTAAAGGTATCGTGAAAATGCTTGATTTATTGCGCCCAATCTATAAAAAAACCGCAGCTTATGGCCATTTTGGTCGTGATGAACCTGAATTTTCTTGGGAAGCTACCGATAAGGCTCAAAGCCTTAAAGCAGCGATTTAATCCATTTTCTCCTTGAAGTATTTGAGCGATAAGTATTTTTAATTTATAATGCCTTCTTCTGAGGAACGCTGCGAGATTTTTTCATAAAATCCCAGGCTCAGATTACAAGTTTTACTTGTAAACGGCGTTCACCAATTTATAACCGTGCCAGTCACGGGGTGTTGGTGGATACCGAAACATCCCAGCTGGTCACTTACATTCAATAAGGATTTAAAATGAATACAGTGGCTAACCAAAATTTAAACACACAAGATTACCTTGTTGCCGATATTAATCAGGCTGACTTTGGTCGTAAAGAAATTGCGATTGCAGAAACTGAAATGCCAGGATTAATGGCGATTCGTGAAGAATATTCAAAACAAAAACCATTGAAGGGTGCGCGCATTAGCGGCTCACTTCATATGACAATTCAAACAGCAGTCTTAATTGAAACGCTTAAGGATTTAGGTGCTGATGTGAGATGGGCATCTTGCAACATTTATTCAACACAAGATCATGCAGCAGCAGCGATTGTTAAAAGTGGCACACCTGTATTTGCCTTCAAGGGAGAGACGCTTGATCAATATTGGGAATACACCCATCGTATTTTTGAGTGGAGTGATGGTGGTTACACTAATATGATTTTAGATGATGGTGGCGATGCAACCCTACTTCTTCATTTAGGTACGCGTGCTGAAAAAGATGCTTCAGTGATTGCAAAGCCATCAAGCGAAGAAGAGATTTCTCTTTTTAACTCAATTAAGCAGAAATTGTCGATTAATCCTCATTGGTATTCTCAAAGGCTTAAGCAAATTAAAGGTGTGACCGAGGAAACTACAACTGGCGTACATCGTTTATATCAAATGCATAAAGAAGGTAAATTAGCTTTTCCTGCAATTAACGTGAATGATTCAGTGACTAAATCTAAATTTGATAATCTTTACGGTTGTCGTGAATCTTTGGTTGATGCAATTAAACGTGCAACGGATGTAATGATTGCAGGCAAAGTAGCGGTTGTTGCAGGATATGGAGATGTAGGCAAGGGTTCAGCACAGGCGCTTCGTGCATTATCAGCACAGGTATGGGTGACAGAGATCGATCCTATTTGTGCGCTTCAGGCTGCGATGGAAGGTTACCGTGTTGTGACGATGGATTATGCAGCTGAACATGCTGATATTTTTGTAACGGCAACAGGCAATTATCATGTGATTACACATGATCATATGTCGCGCATGAAAGATCAGGCGATTGTATGTAATATTGGACACTTTGATAATGAGATCGATGTGGCATCTCTTAGCGATTGCGCATGGGATGAAATTAAACCACAAGTTGACCACGTGATTTTCAAAGATGGTAAACGCATCATTTTGCTTGCAAAAGGCAGGCTTGTAAATTTAGGTTGTGGTACGGGTCATCCAAGTTACGTGATGAGTTCATCTTTTGCGAATCAAACGATCGCTCAAATTGAATTGTTTGCTCATGCCGACAAATATCCTGTAGGTGTATATACTTTGCCAAAACATTTGGATGAAAAAGTAGCGCGGTTACAACTAAAAAAATTAAACGCAGAGCTCACGTCTTTATCAGAAGAGCAAGCCAATTATATTGGTGTTAAACAACAAGGGCCTTACAAGTCTGAACATTATCGTTATTAATAATGGCTAAAAAAATTTCTTACAGTTTTGAGTTTTTTCCTCCCAATACACCGGAAGGAATTAAAAACTTAATGGATACAAGTCAGCAGCTATCTGCATTTAACCCTGAATTTTATTCAGTAACCTTTGGTGCAGGGGGCTCGACACGTGATCGCACGCTTGAAACAGTCTTAGAAATTAAAAAAGAAGGACTGAATGCAGTGCCTCATATCTCAGGGATCTCGTCGACAAAGGCGGAAATTAAAACTTTACTCGATCTTTATCAAAAACATAACATCAAACATTTAGTTGCATTAAGAGGTGACGTGCCTCAAGGCGAAGTGGTGCGCGGTGAATTTAAACATGCCAATGAATTAGTAAGGTTTATTCGACAAGAAACTAATGATTACTTTCATATTGAGGTTGCAGCTTACCCCGAATATCATCCTGAAGCGGCTTCTGCTCAAATAGACATTTTAAATTTTAAAAATAAAATAGATGCTGGAGCCAATTCTGCAATTACACAATTCTTTTTTAATGCAGATGCTTATTTTAGATTTATGGATGAGTGTTTAATTGCAGATATTGATTTACCAATTGCCCCTGGGATTATGCCAATTTATAACATTAAACAATTGGCACGATTTGCTTCAAATTGTGGGGCAGAAATTCCACGTTGGCTTAGAATTAAATTAGAAAGTTTCGGAGATGATTTGCCTTCATTAAGATCATATGGTGTTGATGTCATATCTGAACTTTGTGAAACTTTGATCAGATGGGATGTACCCAGTCTTCATTTTTATACGTTAAATCAAGCAGGCATTATTTCCCGCATTATTCAAAATATAGAAAAAACTTAGTGTAAGACTAAGTTGTGATCTTGATAGATTGCATCTTCAATAAATAAGAAGTCTTTTTCGCGACCTTCATTCCAAAGTGCCATCATAACGATCCAACGCATCTCTTCGATATTAATATGTTCTTGTTTAAGTGCCATAGCGCGATCAAGAATAATTTCACGCTCATTTGTGTCCAGTACTTTGGCTTGTTCTAAGAATAGAACAAAACCTAAACTTTCTGGACTGATCTTTTTTTGTTCGTTTTCTGAGTACATGCGATAGCCTAATGAAGAGCATACGTTATTCTTCACAGGAATAGCATTTGTCATTACTTTAAGTTGATTAAACCAGGTAAAAGCATTTTCGATATCTTGGTTATCAAACCCGGCAGCTTCAAGTTCAGCAGTAATACTTTTAAAGTCGGGAAGATTTTGTGTGCTTAGATAATTTTCAAACATATAGATAAGCAGTTCTAGCATAAAGAATCCTTTAGGATAGTGAATGAAAAATGGCTTACTGGTAAATGACAGCTAATTGAATTTGAGTCGGGCAAATGGGCTATTAGCAAAGTATAATATTCTTAATATGACTAATAAGTTTAAGGTATTTTAAGCTTTGTAGATAAGTTATCAGCAATAAATAAAATAATCAACATTTATGGCGATTTTAAATATATTAAATTACCCTGATCCCAGGCTTCATACTATTGCAAAGCCAATCGAAGTTGTGGATAACTCGATTCGAAAGCTCGTCGACGACATGGCAGAAACGATGTATTTAGCGCCAGGTATAGGCTTAGCCGCGACACAGGTAGATCATCATATTCAATTAATTTTGGTGGATATTTCTGAAACAAAAGACGATTTAAATGTTTTGATTAATCCTCAGATTATTGAAGCATCGGGACATCAAGAATATCAAGAAGGATGCTTGTCTGTTCCAGACGTGTTTGAGCTAGTGAAGCGCGCTGAACGCATAAAAGTCAAAGCACTGAATTATCAAGGAAAATCATTTGAAATTGAGGCGGACGGATTACTAGCCGTTTGTATTCAGCATGAGATGGACCATTTGCTAGGTAAAGTGTTTGTAGATTATTTGTCACCATTAAAGCGTCATCGTATCAAAACAAAAATGAAGAAACGCGTTAAAGAGAGTTTAATTAGTGCTTAATTTAATTGGCAGTGAAGTTTAAATTTTGAATTCTTTAAAAATTATTTTTGCCGGCACGCCTGATTTTGCAGTACTAGCAATGGAATCGCTCCATGAAGCTAACTATAAAATAGTAGGCGTACTCACTCAACCTGACAGGCCTTCAGGCCGTGGTTTAAAATTAAACCCTAGCCCCGTCAAGGTGAAGGCCAATCAATTAAATATTCCTGTTTATCAGCCTTCTGAATTAAAGAGTAAAGAATCATATGAGGCATTAGCCGCCGTAGATTTTAATGTCATGATTGTAGCTGCATACGGACTTATTATTCCACAGTCGATTTTAGATCTCCCATCTTTAGGTTGTTTTAATATCCATGCTTCACTTCTTCCGAGATGGCGAGGAGCCGCTCCTATTCATCGTGCTATTTTAATGGGGGATGAAAAAACAGGTGTCACTATTATGCGCCTTGTGCAGAAGTTAGATGCTGGTGATATGGTTAAAAAAGTTGAAGTTAAAATTGATAAAAAAGATACAACCGAGAAACTTACAAAAAAACTAGCCAAGCTAGGAGCGCATTTGATGACAGAAGTCATAAATGAATTAATTGAAAAAGGCACGCTTCAGTCAATAGCTCAAGACGAAGCAAGCGTTACTTACGCTGAAAAAGTGACTAAGGAAGAGGCTAAGATAGATTGGGAAGATTCGGCGATAGTGATTGCAAGAAAAATACATGCATTTAATGCTTACCCAATCGCACAGACGCAATATCATGGAAAGATATGTAAGATCTGGGATGCGGAACCAATTGAGGTTATCGATGTTGAGCAAACTGTTAAAGCAGGTCAATTTATCAAGCTTGACGAAAGTATTTATGTGAAATGTGGTGAGGGAGTTTTGTTAGTTAAAGAACTTCAAATGCCAAACGGGAAAAGGCTTCATGCAAAAGATTTTATTGCAGGCTATCGATTAACATTAAATGATTCTTTTAAATCGTAAACATTTTGCATCATTCTCAATTAATTGCAACTGATTGTGTATTAGAATTACTTAAGGGGCATAACTTAAATCATGTATTTGAAAGACATTTTGATCATCATATTCATATCACACCGCAACAAAAATCAATTGCTATTTATTTAGCATATGGCGCAGTTCGTTTCTTAGGCGAGAGTCAATTTTTTATTCAACAGCTTATTACCAGGAAAATAACTAACAAAAAAATTGAGGCGTTACTTTGTGTGGCTCTATTTCAATTAAATCATGATCAATCTACCGAATTTACGGTTGTCAATGAAGCAGTTGAAGCTGGTAAATTCATTAATAAAGCCTGGGCAGGATCATTTGTAAATGGAGTGCTGAGAAATTTTATTCGTCAGAAAGAAACGCTTCGGGATGTGTTAAAAAAGAATCAGGAAGCTTTTTATTCTTATCCTTTATGGTGGATAAAATTAGTACAAAAAGAATATCCAGAGATATGGGAAAGTATATTACTAAATGGCAATAAACACCCGCCCCTAACTTTACGAATTAATAAGAGAAAGACAAATCTTAAGCTATACGAAGAAAAACTTAAGGCCGAGGTGATCCCTTATAAAATTTTAGGAGATGTTGCATTAGAGCTGACTCAGCCCACGCCTGTTGAAAAAATACCTGGCTTTAATGAAGGCGAAGTTTCTATTCAAGACTTTGGAGCTCAAATTGCTATAAACCTTTTAGATCTGAAAGATGGGCAACTTTGTCTTGATGCTTGCTGTGCGCCAGGAGGAAAAACAGGACATATGCTAGAAATTGCCGACATTAAATTGGTATCGATTGATCATCAAAAAGAACGCCTTCATAAGGTAAAAGAAAATTTAGAGAGGCTTCATTTAAATGCTCATTTAAAATGTGCTGATGTGACACAAGTAAAAACATGGTGGAATGAAAAGTTATTTGATCGTATTTTGCTTGATGCTCCATGCTCTTCATCAGGCGTAGTAAGGCGACACGTTGATATTAAGTGGTTAAGAAGATCGCGTGACATTGAAATGTTTAGTGGGCAACAAAAATTAATGCTGTTAGCAATGTGGCAAGTATTAAAAAAGGGTGGTAAATTACTTTACGCAACGTGCTCTATTTTTCCCGACGAAAATCAGAAAGTCATTGATAGTTTTATTAAAGAACAGATAGATGCAAAAGAAGTAAAATGGACGGCAGGGGTAGAATATAAAAAATATGGAAATCAATTAATTCCAAGCAAAAATCATGACGGATTCTTTTATGCACTGCTTGAAAAAATTTAAGTTAAGTATTTTTTTAGTTATTTGGATAAGTTTATTTTTACGCTCGACGAGTTTTGCGCTCGACAATAGTATTGTTGTTAATAGGGCTGACATTAATAAGCAATTCGAAGCTTATTTCTTAAATGCTGAGTTTGATTTATCTTTTAATGAAGATATAGATGAAGCAGTTAGAAAAGGCATACCTATAAGTTTTATTATTGATTTTGAACTTAAAAAGCCAAGAAAATATTGGTTTGATAAAGATATTGTTAAAAAATCAAAAGAACTCATTTTGAGTTATCATGCGCTATCAAGACAGTTTATTTTAAGTGAATCTGGAAATCGTCTTACAGCTTTCGATAATTTAACGCAGGCTAAAAATGAACTTAAGCAAATAAGGAATTGGCGTGTTTTTGATAAATCACAAATTGATAAATTAGATAAATACGTGGCTTATCTTAAGATTAGATTAGATCAGACAAAATTACCAAAACAACTTCAAGTAGATATAACAAGCAATCAAGAATGGCAATTAGCTTCTAAATCATTTCAATGGGCATTCGTAAATAAAAAATGAGATACCTAATAGCCATTGCTTCTTTGATTGGTGCTTTGCTTTTGTTTCTTCTTTCAAAAGCAAGTTCTAGCTCAGAATTTATATCAGGTAATTCATACACAATCGTTTTAATATTAAGTGGTTTCTTTATTTTAAGCTTGATTGCAATTATCGCGAATCAAGTTAAGAAGTTATTCAAAAATATTAAAACAGAGGTTATGGGCAGTCATTTATCCATGCGCCTTGTTATTTCATTTACTCTTATGGCTGTTATACCTGGACTTATTGTTTACCTGGTTTCTGTTAATTTTTTAACTCGCTCAATTGAATCATGGTTTAACGTAAAAGTTGAATCTGCATTAGATGGCGGTTTAAAGCTTGGTCAAAAAGCATTAGATATTATGCTGACAGATTTAGAATTAAAGTCTGAGCGTATGGCCTTGACACTTTCATCAATGCCCAGTACCTCGCAATACGCTGCGCTTAGTGATCTTCGTGAAAAATCGGGTGTGCAGGACGCCACAATCATTACAGAACAAGGTAAAATTATTGCAGTTTCAAGCAATGATGCAGAATCATTTCTACCTGCCTTGCCTACTTTAATTCAACTTAAACAAGCTGAAAATAATATGTATGGAAAAATTGAACCGATTGCAAACAAAGGATTGTATTTAAGAGTATTAGCGCCCATTAATGGGACATCGATCACAAATGAAAAGCTCATTTTACAAATTTTAGAACCAGTACCTGATTCTTTATCATCTCTAGCAGAATCCGTTCAAGAAGTATTTCAAGATTATCAAAAGCTCTCTTATAGTCGCGAGTCATTAAAAGTGATTTTCTCAATTACATTAACGCTTGTGCTCATGCTTGCTATTTTAGCAGCTGTAGCTATTGCATTCCTACTTAGTAGAAAACTATCAGAGCCACTTGCACTGCTTGCAGAGGGCACTAAAAAAATTGCCAAAGGAAATTTTAAGACAATGTTGCCAGAAAAAGGCAAAGATGAATTGGGAATTTTAGTTAAATCATTTAATAGTATGACAAGACAGCTTGATCAAGCAACAGAAGCCTCAAAAAATAATCAAATACGTCTTGAATCTGCAAGATCTTATCTTGAGACAGTATTAGCGCATTTATCATCAGGTGTGATTGTAATTAATGAAGCAATGGAGATTAAATCATTTAATATTGCGGCATCTAAAATATTGCAAGTAGATCTAGCAAAAAATATTGGCAAGTTATTAAGCGTTATCTCTGAAAAGAATAGTGTATTAAAGCATTTTGTTTTAGCTATTCAAGAGGAGATAAAAATAAAAAAAAATAAAAAAAAAGAAGATACTGCAAAACAATTTGAAATTAAATACGACAAAAATAATCAAGTTCTTTTGCTTCAGATTACTTCTTTGCCACAAAATAAGACTAGTAATTATGTCTTAATGATAGATGACATTACTATGATGATACAAGCTCAAAGGGATGCAGCATGGTCAGAAGTAGCAAGAAGACTTGCACATGAAATTAAAAACCCTTTAACACCTATTCAACTTTCAGCGGAGAGAATTCAACATAAGTTGGAGTCAAGATTAAATAAAGAAGATGCCGATATCTTGAATAAAGGTGTGGTGACCATCGTTAATCAGGTGAATGCTATGAAAACAATGGTAAATGAATTTAGCGAGTATGCAAGAGCACCTAAATTAATTTTGGAAGCAACAAACATTAATATGCTTATTAAAGAAGTGACACATTTATTTAAAAACTCAGGAATTAAGATTACAAATAGCTTATTAAAAGAATTGCCGCAAACTAAAGTAGATATTAATATGATGAGACAAGTATTAATTAACCTTATCCAAAATGCGCAAGATGCTATGGCAAATAATACAAAAGCTCCCGCTATTCAAATTAAAACAAGTAAGTTAAAAAATAATATTATTATGTCCATGAAAGACAATGGATCAGGATTTTCTAATGATATTTTAAAAAAAGCTTTCGAGCCTTATGTGACAACAAAGTCTCATGGCACTGGGTTAGGATTAGCTATTGTAAAAAAGATTATTGAAGAACATGAAGGTAAAATTAATATAGAAAACCTTAAAAACTCAGGCGCAAGCGTTACCATAAAGCTACCTATTAAAAAAAGTAAATCGTTATGAGTGCCAAGAAAATATTAGTAGTGGATGATGAGTTAGGCATACGAGAGTTATTAAGCGATATTCTTGTGGACGAAGGGTTTGAAGCTTTTGTTGCTGAAAATGCAACAGAAGCACGAGAGCTTAAAAAAAATAAAATACCGGATTTAATTTTATTAGATATTTGGATGCCAGATTGTGATGGCATTACACTTCTTAAAGAGTGGGTAAATGAAAAATCTCTCACAGGCCCAGTCGTTATGATGTCTGGACATGGAACTATTGACACTGCATTAGAGGCAACTAAAATCGGCGCATTTGATTTTCTAGAAAAACCAATCACATTACAAAAGCTTTTAAAAACAGTTAATGAAGCATTAAAACATTCAAATCATTTACCCAGGACCGAAGTTAATTTATTAAATATTGGCAAAAGTGCCGTGATTCAAGATCTCAAAAAGAGACTTGATAAAGTAATCACTTTAAGAACACCACTTCTTCTGGTAGGGCCGCAAGGTGGGTGCGCTAAAATTTGTGCACAATATTTACATCCAAAAAATCAACCTTGGATTGATATACAAGATTTTGAAGTCATTTCGAACGCACCTACAAATTTACTTGATCAATACAGAGGGGGCACAATCTTTTTACATGAAATATCGTATTTAAATAAGTCTCAAAAAAAAGGATTTAATTTAATGATCACTAAAGCAGCGCATTACGATACTAGAATCATTTGTTCAACATCAAAATTACTTATACAAGACGGCGAAGTAGATTTTGATGAGCGCATTCTTAATGTACTTTTGTCTGGATCATTATCACTTCCTTCAATTAATGAACATAAAGAAGATATTCCTGAATTGGCTTCGTCTATTTTGACTATGCACCTCACTAAGTCAGACACATCAGATTATAAAGTTTTCGATGTGGCGGCTTTAAATCTTATGCGCTCTATGGATTGGATAAACGATATTGAAGAATTGGAAAGTTTTATATTTAATTTGATGCAAACAAGTTTACTTGAAAAAATTAATGCAGATGATGTTAAACGTGTTTCAAATCAATTTAGTTTGCTAAATTATAAAAATAAGCCCACTAAAAATAATAAAAAAAACAAAGATTATGATATGAAAGATTTTTTTACTAAACCATTAAAAGAAGCACGGGATAATTTTGAAAAAATGTATTTTAAATATCACCTTCATCAAAATAATCAAAGTATGTCAAAGCTTTCTGAAGTATCAGGTGTTGAAAGAACGCATCTTTATCGAAAGTTAAAACAGCTTGGTATCAAAGTAAAATAAATTACATTTCGACCATGACAGGCGCATGATCAGACGGACGTTCATATTTTCTTGGTTCTTTATCGATCACACATAATTTTGCCATATCAGCGAGTTTTTTATTCATTAAAATGTGGTCAATACGCATACCAAGGTTTCTTCTAAATCCTCCCATACGATAATCCCACCAACTATATTGAATTTCATTTGGATTAATTTTTCTAAAACTATCTAGTAATTTTAGATCTAATATTTTTTGAAACGCTTCTCTTTCTTTTTGACTTACAAGAATGCTATGTTTCCATGCTTCAGGATCATGACAATCTATATCTTGAGGCGCAATATTAAAATCACCCGCAATTATAATATCTGGATACATTTTCATTTCATTTTTAAGCCATTGGATAAAATAGTTTAACCAATTAAGTTTGTAATGATATTTTTCTGAATCTACAGACTGTCCATTAGGCACATAAACACAAACTACTCTAATTTTTCCATGTTCAGTATTAATAGTTGCGGCAATAAATCTTTTTTGCTCATCTTCAAATTGTGGTATATTGTTTTGAACATCGTAAAGCTCATATTTGCTTATGATTGCAACGCCGTTATAAGTTTTTTGTCCATTGTGAATAGATTTGTAGCCTAGCGCACTAATAGTTTCATGTGGAAATTTAGTATTGTCTTGTTTTGTTTCTTGGATTAATAACAGATCGGGTTGATTTTTTTTAATCCATTCCTCAACTTGGCCAATTCTTACAGTTAACGAATTTACATTCCATGTAGCTAGTTTCATAAGATTTAAGTCATGCCACTATGTCTTAAAAGTGCATCGACTGAAGGTTTTCGTCCACGAAATGCTATAAAAGATTCCATAGCTGGTCTAGAGCCACCCTTTGCTAAAATCTCATTCTCAAATTTTTGACCTACTTTACTCGACAAGACACCTTCTTCTTCAAATAAACTGAAAGCATCAGAAGCTAAAACTTCAGCCCATTTATAACTATAATATCCAGCAGCATATCCCCCAGCAAAAATATGTGAAAAACTATTAGGAAAACGGTTCCAAGACGGAGGCCTTAATATCGCGATTTCATCACGAATTGTTTCAAGAAGTTGTAAAGAGTTAATTTTATTTTTATTGTTATATTCAGTGTGCAATCTTATATCAAATAGTGAAAACTCAATCTGCCTTAAGGTTTGCATACCGGATTGAAAATTTTTAGCTTCTACCATTTTGTCAAAAAGAGCTTTAGGCAGAGGCTCTTTAGTATCAACATGTTGAGCCATATGTTTTACAACATCCCATTCCCAGCAGAAATTTTCCATAAACTGACTAGGCAGTTCAACTGCATCCCATTCAACCCCTTTAATCCCTGAAATGCTATAGTCATCGACTTTAGTTAGCATGTGATGAAGGCCGTGACCAAATTCATGAAAAAGTGTAATGACGTCATCATGTGAAAATAAAGCAGGTTTATTATCTGAAGGTGACGTAAAATTGCATGTAAGAAAAGCTACTGGATATGATGATTCAAATGAGTTTTTGTATCGAGAAATAGCTTCATCCATCCAAGCGCCGCCGCGTTTATGATTGCGAGCATATAAATCCAAATAGAATTGACCAATTAATTGATCGTCATCATGTTTTATAGAATAAAAACTTACATCTTTGTGCCAAATTAAAGCATCTGCTTTAATAATTTTTAATTTAAAAATAGTCTCAACAACTTTAAATAAGCCTTTTAAAACAGATGATTCAGGAAAATATTGTTTAACTTCATTCTCTGAAAAGTTATATTTATCTTGGCGAAGTTTTTCAGATACATAAGCAATGTCCCATGCTTCTAATTTTTCTATTCCCAATGTTTTAGAAAATAACTTAAGCTCTCCCATGTCTTTGATAGCAAAGGGTTTAGCCTTATTAGCTAAATCCATTAAAAAATGAATGACCTCTTCACTTGATTTTGCCATCTTAGTAACAAGTGACATTTCAGTAAAATTTTTAAAACTCAAAAGCTTAGCTGATTCATAACGTAGCGCAAGTATTTCATCGATGAGTTGGGTATTATCAAAACTCGGGCCCGCAAGTTCAGATGCGCGCGTAGCATATGCATAATAGAGCTTTTCACGTAAAGCCCTATTTTCTGAATATTGCATAACTGGGAGATAAGATGGAAAGTGTAATGTGAATTTATAACCCTCTTTTTTTTCTTTTAGAGCATCTTCACGAGCTTTTTTAATATTTTCTTCAGGAATGCCTTTAAGTTCATTTATATCAATAACAAAGAGTGAAAATTGATTTGTAGCATCAAGAATGTTTTCTTCAAATTGTGTTGAAAGTTTTGCAAGTTTTCCTTGAATGGTTTTAAAACGAGCCTTGTCATTTGTATTAAGTTCAACACCGCCAAGCTTAAATTCTCGCAACACATTATTGATAATACGTTTTTGTGAGGATGTAATAGATTTAAATTGAAAACTTTCTTTAAGCGTGCGATATTTTTTGTAAAGTAATTCATCCTGTGAAAGATTAGTATAAAACTCTGTTAACTTTATGAGATTTTCGTTATATGCTTTTCTTAAATCGGATGAATTAATTACTGCATTAAGATGCTCAATCTGACCCCATGCTCTTGAAATTTTTTCACTCATTATTTCAATAGGCTCAACGAAGTTTTCCCACGATATAAGACCAGTTTTATTTTTTAATGAACTAATTAAATTATTAGCATCAGATAAAATTATTTTCATGGCTGGTGATATATGATCTGCGTTGATTTGATCAAAAAGTGGAAGGCTTCCACGATATAAAATAGGGTTTGACATAATAATTTTATAAGCTTGATATTTAATTAATTTGATTAATTTTTTTCAATAAAGTTTCGATTTTATCTACTTCATTTAAATTAAGTAGTTTATGCACTAGAGACTTCATATTTTTCATTGAGCTATTTAATACTTGTTTCTTAACACTTAAGATATGTGAAGGATGCATCGAAAGTTGTTCAATGCCCATGCCAATGAGTAATTTAGTTAACTTAGGTTCGCCTGCCATCTCGCCACAAATAGCAATTGATTTATGATATTTTTGTGCTGACTTAATAGTGAGTGCAATTAATTTTAAAACTGCAGGATGAAGCGGATTGTATAAATGAGAAACTGTTTCATCTGTACGATCAATCGCAAGCGCATATTGAATTAAGTCATTTGTTCCAATTGATAAGAAGTCAAGTTCTTGGGCAAAAATATCAGCACTGATTGCTGCAGCTGGTATTTCAATCATGCCACCAATGATAATTTTTTCATTAAAACGGATTTTATCTTTTCTTAGACTGGCTTTTGCCCTTTCTAAAATAAGTTTGGTTTGCCGAAGTTCACTAATACTACTTAGCATAGGGAAAAGTATTTTGATATTACCAAATTGAGATGCTCTCAAAATGGCACGAAGTTGAGTCATAAAAACTTTAGGTTCGGATAAGCATAATCGAATGGCCCTTAATCCAAGAGCAGGATTAGGGCTTATTTTTTTATTATCAAGTGCCGTTTGCTTGTCAGCCCCTGAGTCTAAGGTACGAATAATAACGGGTTTTTTGCCCATAGCTTCAGCTACTTTTTTATATGCTTGAAATTGTTCTTCTTCATCTGGCATATCTTGTCTGTTCATGAATAAGAATTCTGTTCTAAATAGACCGATACCTGTAGCGCCTGAGGCATTTACTGCGTCTATATCATTTGGAACTTCAATGTTTGCAAATAAACTTATTAAATTTCCATCTTGGGTAATTGATTTTTTTGATTTAATATCCTGTAACTTATCTTGCTCATTATTCCAGAAATCTTGAAGTTTTTTGTATTGTTTTTGTACTTGAGATGATGGATTTACAATCACAACACCTTGCATTCCATCAACAATAATTAAATCATTATCACGTATAAGAGACCTAGCATTTTGTAATCCGACAATTGAAGGGATATTAAGACTTCTTGATAAAATGGCAGTATGAGAAGTAACTCCGCCACCATCAGTAATAAAGGCTGCATATTTATGTTTCTTGAAATGTAATGCATCTGCAGGTGAAATATCGTGGGCTACTAGAATTGTTAATTTTTCTTTATTTTGAACAGCAATCTTATTCGAGTGACCTAAGAGCACTTTAATGACTCTTTCAACCACTTGAATAACATCTTGTTTTCTTTCACGTAAATACTTATCTTCAATCTGCTCAAATTGATTGACTATACTATCCATTTGTTTTTTAATTGCCCATTCAGCGTTGCATCTTTCATTTTCGATGATAGATCTTGGTAGGATAGATAAAGACTTGTCACTTAAAATCATGATGTGTGTGTTAATGAATGCATCAAGCTCCCCAGGAGCGTCAGAGGGTAATTGAGTTCTAATTTTGTTAAGTTCAGTTTTGACTGATGCAATAGCCTCATCAAATCTTTTAATTTCAGCAGGAATATTTTTGCTATTAATATCATATTGAGCAACTTCAAGAAGTGCGTTTGAGATTAAATGTGCTTTACCAATAGCAATGCCATTTGAAACACCAATACCATGAATAATAAATGAGGTCATGACTTAAAAGTTAAAAGGATTATTCACCTTCTCCAAAATAATCATTAATAAGGGCTGTGATTGATTCTATTGCTTTTTTTTCATCGGGCCCTTTTGTCGTAATTTTGATATCGCTACCTTGACTTGCTGCTAACATCATAACGCCCATAATGCTTTTCGCATTGACTTTTTTATCATTCTTTTTGATATATATTTCTGATTCAAATTGATTCGCAACCTGTGTTAATTTTGCAGATGCTCTTGCATGCAAACCTAATTTGTTAATAATTTTAATATTGAGTGTTAGCACGATTAGTTTGAACGAATTTGAATAATACCGTCTTGGCCCCCTTCAATTGCTTTATTAATGAGATTATTTAAAGGTTCATGTCGATAACTAATGGCTCGTATAAGCATAGATAGATTAACGCCGGCAATTGCATCTATCTTTCCAGGTTTAACAATCTTAGTAATAATATTGCAAGGAGTTGCTCCAAAAATATCAGTAAGTATTAATACACCTTGACCTTGATCAAGAACTTTAATTTTTTCAGATATTTCATTAAACATAATTTCATTTGCACAATTATCTTCGATAGTAAAAAAATCGATCGAAGACGGTGCGTGACCTAAGACGTGAGTTGCGCATTCAATAAGTGATTTTCCAAGTTCGCCATGAGTAATAAGAAGAATGCTAATCATAAGTGGCTTAATAATTAATATCTCGGTGGCGGATAATCACCTGAGATTTTGAGTTAGAGAAGTTTTTAAATAATTTATTAGCAATATATACAGATCGATGCTTACCGCCCGTACAGCCTATTGCCACATGAAGGGAATGTCTTTGGTCTTTTTTAAATACACCTAGCCATTCAGTTATAAAATAATTAATATCCAAATACATTTTCTCAACTTCCTTATAGGTTTGGAAAAATTCTGCTATTGGCTTATCAATACCTGTTAAATCTTTTAGATGCGCTTCATAGTGTGGGTTAGGTAAGCAGCGCACATCAAATATAAAGTCAGCATCGAGTGGTATACCAAATTTATAGCCAAAAGAGCTAAATTGAAGAGCTAAATGATCTTCTTTTAATTGAATTAATTCAGAAAGTATTGCTTTAAGTATATATACTGTTATATTGCTGGTATCAATTTTGTAACCAATTTCTGATAAGGGAGCTAACATTACACGCTCTTTTTCAATAGCTTCAGAAAGTGATAGTTTTTCATTGAAAAGCGGATGTTTGCGACGTGTTTCACCAAAGCGTCTCACAATCGATTCTGTGGATGACTCCAAATAGATAAGTTTTGTTTTAATTGATGAGGACTCAATTTCTTTAATGACTTGAGGTAGTTTTTCAATATCAATACTTCGAATATCGACACTGATTGCAACTTTATCTTGATGTTCATGATCAAGATGACGAGAAATGTTTGATAAAAGTGTGACAGGTAAATTATCTATACAATAGAAACCATCATCTTCGAGTGCGTTAAGTGCGATACTTTTCCCAGAGCCAGATAAGCCAGAAATGATAATGACTTGCATTACTAACTATCAAGCCTTAATTTAAAATTGAGCTTTTGAGAAAGATTTTTTGTAGCATCAAATCCTTCACTTATTAGTGCATAGTTTTTAACGGCCGTTTCAATAAGGAGACTTATGTGTCTTGCATTATCAATAGAAAGTTTAATTTTAGGCATCTCGATATCAAATAGTTTAAAGGGGTGTATATTCATTTCGAGTCTTGAATAATTCATTTTTTTTTGGCTGGTTATTAACTCAATGGCTAAAAAAAGCTTACTGTGTTTAGTAACACTTTTCCTGCCAAATAATTTTTGAATGTTAAGTACACCTAAACCGCGAACTTCAAGTAGATTTTTTAAAAGTGGGGGGGCTTCGCCTATCAGTCTATTTTTACTATCTTTATGAAATGCAACACTATCATCAGAAATAAGTGTGTGACCCTTATGAATTAAATCCAGTGCGACCTCACTTTTTCCAATACCTGATTTACCAATTATTAAGACTCCCTTGCCATAAATTTGAATAAATACTCCATGAACATGCATAACAGGCAGTAGCGTTTTAGGTTTAAACAAAAGACAGTTAAAAAATTGCGACAAATACATTATTCAGTGGGTTGATTTTTTAAACCACCATACACTCGATGATGGTCTTTATGCAGCTCTTTATATTTAATTACTTGGCGATCTAGTTTTCCGCTGAGCAAATCGATTGTAGTATACATACTTTCGCTTCTACATTCAGCGTGTATGTCACTTTTTGGAAGATGGATAGTAGCCTCAGCGATATGTTCCAATTTATTGACTGTAAGAGTAACTTTTGCATCAATTACATGATCAAAATGATGGAATACTTTAGCTAATTTAGTTTCAATATATTCCTTTAATGACGGAGTAATTTCTAGATGATGGCCAGTTAAATACATATTCATAACATTTCCTTAAGGTTAATTTTATAAGATCTTTCTAAGACTTGTTGGAGCAATATTTAATATTTCTCTATATTTGGCAATTGTTCTTCGTGCAATAGTTATACCTTGTCCCTTTAATAGTAAAACAATTTCATTGTCAGAGAGAGGTTTTTTCGGATCTTCTTGTTTAATGACTTCTTTAATTTTAGCCCTAATTGCAGTAGATGCAAATTCACTACCTGAAGTGTTGTCAATTGAACTTCCAAAAAAGAATTTAAGTTCATAAATACCACGAGGAGTATTAATATATTTGTGTGAAGTAACCCTTGAAATAGTAGATTCATGAAGACCTACTTCATTCGCGATCTCTCTTAATATAAGAGGTTTCATCATAGATTCACCATAGTCTAAAAAGTCTTTTTGATGTTTCATAATAGCTTCAGAAACTTTTAGAATAGTAACAAAACGTTGCTGAATATTTTTTATAATCCATTTAGCTTCTTGAATTTGGTTAGATAATTGATGAGGAAACTCATTTTGAGTATTTTTTATTAAGTCTCTATAAATATGATTTAATCTGATTTTTGGAATAGCTTGTTCATTTAGATAAACTTGCCATTTATTTTTTATTTTTTTCACATTGACTTCATGTTGAATGAAGTGATGATTTTCAATTGTAGAAAAGATATTTCCAGGCTTGGGATTTAAGCCTTTAATAATTTTTTGCACCTCTCTTAACACCCCATCTTCACATCCTAATATTTTTTTAAGCCTTGTAAAGTCACGTGTAGCGAGAAGATTAAGATGGTTTTTAACTACTTTGATTGAGAGGGATTGCATAAGACTTTCTTCTTTACTTTCGAGTTGTAGCGTTAAACATTCAATAAGATTACGGGCACCAATACCAGGAGGCGCTTGCTTTTGAAGTAATTTTAGTAAAGATTCAATTTCTTCAATATCTATTTCATATTCTTTAGGAATGCTGGCTAAAAAATCGTCAAGTGGTTCTTCTAAATAGCCGTCCTCATTAATTGAATCAATCAGTAGCGAAATAATTACTTGATCCTTTTTGGTGATTGGTATGAGATGAAAAATATTTTCAAGATATTGTTTTAAATTTTGTGATACGGACTCTTGATAATTGTTAGAATCTTCATAAGTATTATCTTTTGTGTATTCATCATCCCAATTAATTTCATGTTCATAAATAGGCTCCTGATTTTCTTGATCATTTAATACTTCAAAAGAAGTTTCTTGTGAAGTAGATTGAGGCACATCTTTAGTCTCATTCTCATTCTCATCTTCATCTTCTTCTTCAGTCATTTCAATAAGAGGGTTTTGTTGAATAAGAATCTCAAGCTCTTGGTTAAGTTCAACAGAAGACATCTGTAAAAGCTTAATAGATTGTTGGATCTGCGGTGTGAGTGATAAATGTTGAGACGCTTTAAATTGAAGATTTTGTTTCATCGCTTATATAGCGTTAATTTAAGTAGTTATAGATAAAAGTCTTTACCTAAATAAACATTTTTAACATTTTGGTCATTAGCGAGCACTTTAGGTAATCCAGATGCTAAAATTTTCCCTTGATTTACAATATAAGCACGATCACATATACCTAACGTTTCACGAACATTATGATCTGTAATAAGAATACCAATTTTTTGTTTTGCCAGATATTTGATAATTTTTTGAATATCAATTACTGCAATAGGGTCAATGCCTGCAAAAGGTTCATCAAGTAAGATAAAAGTAGGATCTGAAGCGAGACATCTAGCAATTTCAACACGACGTCGTTCACCACCCGAAAGACTTATAGCAGAATTATTTCTAATATGAACAATACCTAACTCTTGCAGAAGCTCTTCAAGCCTTGCATTCATTTTGTCGCGAGTGATTTTTTGAAGTTCTAAGATGGCTAGAATATTCTCCGCAACAGTCATCTTTCTAAAAATAGAAGGCTCTTGAGGAAGATAGGAAAGGCCTAATTTTGCACGGTTATGAATCGGCATTTTATAAATATTTACGCCATCAAGTGAAATGTGACCTCGATCAGTTGGGATAAGACCTACAATCATATAAAAAATTGTTGTTTTGCCGGCGCCATTAGGACCTAAGAGTCCTACGATTTCACCACTTCTGATGGCTAATGAAACATCCTGAACCACAGCTCTCTTTTTGAAGCTTTTCTTTAAGTTTTCAATGATTAATTCACTCATAATGATTGCTACTCTTGAGGCTTATTTTTCGGTTGAATAATGGCGCGCGTTCTGCCGCCAGGCACAGTTTCACCTGCTTTATTTTTAGTATTTCCTGACATTGCTTTTGCAAACTCAGCATTTGCGTCATACATGATGTAGTCACCATAAACGATATCTTCACCTTTTTTGACCGATGCTTTACTATATAAATGAACTTTATCCATACGACCATCATATTCAACACGTTGCGCACTACCCTCAATATATTCGTTTTTACCTTCTCTTTTTTGTTTAAATGTTGTTGGATTACCAATGCTTGTGCTGTGTTGAAATCCTTGATTATCTTCTCGAACTGTAAGTTCATCTGCTCTAATAAGTAGAGTGCCTTGAGTTAAAATTACATTACCAGTGTATACACTAGTATTTTTAGAGTCATCAGAAGTCATCGTATCTGACTCAAGTTCAATAGGTTTTTCTCGGTCTGCTTTTTCTGCAAAAACATAAGGCGTGTTCATGCTAACAAAAAAGAGAAAAGTAACTATATATTTTAATAGCGATGATTGAAAAGAAGGTATGTGCATTATTTTTTTAAGTTCTTATTCTGAATAATAGGTGAGGTTAAGTTTGTTTTTTTTACGGGTTTTTCATAATGCACACGAACTTTTTCCAAGAGCTTTATCGTTCCATTTTTTTTATCATATTTCATACCAATTGCATTCACAACGGTTTTTGGATCTTGAGTAATATGCACAGATTTTTTTGTAAAAGCCTGATCTTTATTAGGAAGTATAGTGATTTGATCCGTCAAAAGCTCCATTTTTGGCTTTAAGTCAGTTTTAAAGCGAGTAGCCTTTACATTATCAACGATTTGTACTTCTTCCCCGTCGCTTGAGACAAGACCAATTCCACCTTCAATTTTACTATTAGGTGCATTATTTTTGTATTTAATGAAAATTGGTTTTTTTAATCGCGTAGTGTCATCTTGGCTAAAGTGAGTCATTTCATTTGCGGATAAGATAAAACGAATAGAGCCATTAGATTCGGTTTGTGTTGTTTTAAAATTTGTTAAAAAATAATCGGGGCTATTACTTAATGGCGTGCCTTTTTTTTCATTTTCATTTTGTACAGATACCTGCACCAAATAAGAAATAAAAGCTAAGATTCCCGCGAAGAAAATAGGAAATAAAACAGAGAAACGATTAATCATTTAAAGTAAGGAGCAATAACAGAATCATAGGTGCCTTGAGCTTTCATAATAAAATCACAAGCTTCTCTCACGGCGCCATAACCTGCTATTTTCTGTGTAACAAAATGTGAAATCTTTTTAACTTCATCATGCCCTGCTGGGACAGTAATAGATAAGCCTGATTCCATCATAGGTGGTAAATCAACAATATCATCTCCCATAAATGCACATTCTTCAGCTTTTAATCCTGTTTTTTTAATGAGATCATTAAACGCTTCTTTTTTATCTGATATTCCTTGATAAAAATAGTCTACTTCTAAATTTTCGGCACGAATAAGAACGCTATTAGATTGTCGCCCTGTAATAATTGCAAGCTTAATACCACTTTTTTTAAGTAGTCGCATACCCAATCCATCTTGAGTATTAAACATTTTATATTCTTGTCCATCATCACCAATAAAAAGCGAACCATCGGTCATGACACCATCAACATCAAAAATAACAAGTTTAATTTTTTGCGCGCGCGCTTTAAGAGAGGCATTCATTAGATTACTTTGGCTTTGAAAAGATCGTGCATATTAAAGGCACCTACTAGTTTATTTTCGCGATTAACGACAAGTATGCCGTTAATTTTATTAAGCTCCATAAGATTGATTGCATCAATAATAATTTGATCATCAAAAATTGTTTTTGGTTTTTTATTCATAATGTTTTCGATAGATTGTTTTTCATAATCTATTTTTTTAGAAAGTTGTCGCCTTAAGTCGCCATCAGTAAAAATACCAATCGGTTCAAATTTTTCATTAACGATTGCCGTAAATCCTAAGCTTTTAAGTGAAATTTCGAGTACAGCATCAGAAAGCAATGCTTTCTCTTGGATTGAAGGTATTTTGTCACCTTGTCGCATGATATCGCGCACTCGAATTACCCGATTTTTACCTAAATTACCACCTGGATGTGAGCGAGCAAAATCTTCTGCAGTAAATGCTCTTTGATCAAGAACGCAAATTGCAAGTGCATCTCCTAAAGCAAGCGAAGCTGTCGAACTTGCTGTGGGAGATAGACCTAAAGGACAGGCTTCTTGAGAAACCTGAGCGCTCAAATGGATTTCAGATTCTTTTGCCAGCTCAGAATTACTGTTGCCTGTAATTGAAATGATTTTTGCACCAATTCTTTTAATAACGGGAAGAATAGATAAGAGCTCATCACTTTTGCCAGAATTAGATAGAAAAATAACTACATCATTAGGTGTAATCATACCAAGGTCACCGTGACTTGCTTCAGCAGGGTGCATAAAGAAGCTTGGGGTGCCAGTACTTGCAAAGGTAGAGGCGAGTTTTCTGCCAATATGCCCTGATTTTCCCATCCCGCTCACCACAACTTTGCCGTCGCAATGTAAAATGAGTTGAACAGCACTAATGAAATGATCATCAAGCCTGTCTGCTAAAGAAGAAATTTCTTGTGCTTCAATTTCAAGCACTTGGCGCGCGCGTGTAAGAGTATTTTTTGATGAAGTGTTAATCATATTGATATTGTAGAGGGTAATAGACACTCGTGTAAAAGGGTTTCTAAAGCGATTTGAAAGTTTAGAAATTAATAATTAACTTTGGAATAAATAAATGTTTGATTCTTTACCCTTAGTTCTTCTCTTATTGGTGAGTTCTGTGCTTTTGGTCGGATTATTCCGCTATTTAAAGCTGCCTGCCATGATTGCTTATTTTGTTGTGGGCATAATTTTAGGGCCTCATCTAGTCGGTATATTACCTGATTCAGAGTCAAGTAGGCATTTTGCCGAATTTGGTATTGTATTTTTGATGTTTAGTATTGGGCTCGAATTTAGTTTGCCTAAACTTTATTCTATGAGAAATATTCTCTTTGGTTTAGGTGGCGCTCAAGTACTTATTACTCTATTTGCTTCAATTATGATCGCTTGGTGGCTAGGCCTTCACTTAAGCTCAGCTTTTATTATTGGTAGCGCATTTACCATGTCATCTACAGCTATTGTGTCAAAAATTTTGATGGAACGCGTCGATTTAAATTCAAGGCATGGTCGACTATCTATTGGTATTTTGCTTTTTCAAGATATTGCAGTTATTCCCATTTTAATATTAATCCCAGCGCTTGGGGCTTCCACAAGTGATATCAGCACAATATTTGTTATATCACTTTTAAAAGCTGCATTTTTATTTTCTGTTCTTTTTAAATTTGGCAGACCTTTAATGAATTCTTGGTTTGCCATCGTAGCAAATCAAAAATCTCGTGAGCTTTTTATTATGAATGTATTAATGGTGACACTTCTTTTCTCATTCGCAACCAAAATAGCAGGGCTGTCTTATGGTATCGGCGCATTCATGGCAGGCATGTTAATTTCTGAAACCCGTTATCGCTATCAAGTTGAATCAGATATTGCTGCTTTTAGAGATATTTTATTAGGACTTTTCTTTATCAGTGTTGGTATGTTGCTTAATCTGCATCAGATTGCATCAAATATTGGTTTTATAATCTTAATCACTTTCGGATTTATTTTATTTAAAGCGATTGTTATTACATTATTGACACGATTATTTCATTATGAAATTGGTGTTGGTATCAGAACAGGGCTTATTTTGGCACAAGCAGGTGAGTTTAGTTTTGTGATTTTAGCTTTAGCACGAGAAGAGCACATCATAGGCGCGTATGCATTTCAAATTGTTTTGGCCGCTTCATTATTTTCGATGATGTTAGCACCGTTTATTATTCAATATAACGGTCGCACTGCACGTTATTTATCAAAAAGCTATAACCGTAATAGTGCAGACACAGTTCAAGCGATTGAATCTGTGGGGCGCACTCTAAAAGATCATGTCATCTTGTGCGGCTTCGGAAGGAGCGGTCAATATCTAGGACGTTTTTTAAAAGAAGAAAATATACCTTTTATTGCGATTGATATCGATCCCAGCCGTGTCAATGAGGCAGCAACAGCAGGGGAGCATGTTATGTATGGTGATGCAAGTCGAAGAGTTGTTTTGGAGGCTGCGGGGATTAAAACGGCAAAAGCACTTGTTATTAGTTATGCAGATTTTAGAGCGTCTATGAAAGTACTGCATGTTATTCAAGAAGCTTACAAAAATATACCCGTCATTGTAAGAACGCTTGATGATACCCATATGGATGAGATTAGAAATGCTGGAGCAAGTGAAGTTGTGCCAGAAACTTTAGAGGGTAGTCTAATGTTGGCTTCTCATGCACTTGTTGTATTAGGCGTGCCTTTGAATCGTGTTGTAAAGCGCATTCGTTTGTTTAGAGAAGAGCGTTATAAAATGTTTAAGGGCTATTTTGGCGGGATGTCAGATGCTGAAATGGAAGTAACAGAACCACAATTAAGATTGCATGCGATCGAAATTAATGAAAGATCACATGTGAATTCATGGAGACTTATTCAAATTCCATTCGCCATGTTTAAGATAGAACTTAAGTATTTGAGACGCCCTAACATGCTTGAAGACATTGAGCCTAGAGATGATATTGTTTTATCTCCCGGAGATGTTTTAGTGCTACTTGGTGTGACAGATCAATTAAATGCTTTAGAAAAATATATACTGACTGGCAAATAAAAGTATGACAAAAAAAGTTGTTGTGATTGGCGGCGGTATTGTAGGCTGTGTAACATCGTTATTTCTTAGTGAAAAAGGCTATGAAGTAGTTTTAGTTGATCAAAGTGCTATGGGCCAAGAAACCTCATGGGCAGCAGCAGGCATTCTGTCACCTTTATTACCTTGGGACTATCATGATGATGTCAATAGCCTTTGTTTTAAAAGTACAAATTTTTATTATCAACTTTCAGAGCGTTTAAAAAAAGATACGAATATTGATCCTGAATGGATTGAGTCAGGCATGTTGATTCATGATGTTCAAGAAGAAGCGCATGCAATAAATTGGTGTAAAAAAAACCATGTTGAAATTCAGCGCATTGAAAAAGACAGAAAAACATGTCTTCTTTTACCTCGTGTTGCACAAATAAGAAACCCTCGCTTATTAAAAGCTTTAAAAGTTTATTTAGTGCAAAACCATGTTGCCATAATAGAGCATGAAAAAATAAAGCCTATTAAAGATTCAACTCATTTAGTTTGCAACTTACAAACAGAGAGCGGCTTAAATTTAGAGGCTGATCAATATGTGATAACTGCAGGTGCATGGAGCTCTTATGTGTTAAATGAAGTCGATAAACCTAAAATAAAACCTATTAGAGGACAGCTGATTCAGTACCCCATGATTCAAGAAAAATTATTACATATTCTTTATAGCGACGATTTTTATTTGGTGCAAAGACAAGATGGTATTGTTTTGGGTGGAAGCACAACTGAAGATGTAGGATTTGATAAAGGAGTGACTGAAGACGCAAAAAACTACCTTCAACATAAAGCTGAATCATTGATGCCCGACTTAAAAAAATATAATATTCAGAATCAATGGAGCGGTTTAAGACCAGGCTCAGAGGGCAATGTACCCATAATTGAAAAACATCCAAATTATGATAATGTGTATTTAAATATAGGCCATTATCGTTATGGGCTTACCATGGCACCTCAAGCTGCAGAAAGAATTGTTAATTTAATAACTCAAGATGGATAAATATTATGCGATTAAATGTCATTACAACCTTATTACTTTTTTTAGTAAGTTTTACTGTTATGGCGATTGAAGAACCTGAATTCGCTAGTATCGAAAAAAAAGATGCTTTTGAAATTAGAGAGTATCAGCCTAAATTAATTGCACAAGTTTTAGTTAATGGTTCATTTGATAGCTCATCTAACAAAGGATTTCGCTTATTAGCTGATTTTATTTTTGGGAATAATAAAACTAATGAAGGCTCTAAAAAAATTGAGATGACAGCACCTGTAGTCAGTCGTGATGCTTCCGAGAAAATTGAGATGACAGCACCTGTTCTTTCGGAAGAAGTTGAAAAAGGTTGGTACATTAGCTTTAATATGCCCAAACAATTTACCAAAGAAACACTGCCTATTCCCAATAACCCAGAAGTTAAGATTATTGAAATACCGCAAGAGAAATATGCGGTTATTACATTTTCTGGATTAGTACGTGAAAAAAAATATGCTAAGATGTTTACGTTATTGAATGAAGAGATGAAGAAAAGAAATCTAGATCCAAAAGGCACAGTCGTTCTTGCACGATACAATCCACCTTGGACGTTACCTTTTTTGAGACGAAATGAATTGATGGTTAAATTTTAAGACGATATTAAAGATACTTACAGTATTGAGTCTTTTTATTTTTCATTAAATGCTGAAATGCAATGATCGTGTCTTTAATCCCAATAGCTTCAATACCTTTCTTGGGCGGAATAATCTGAGCGTATCTTTGTGATTGTGGTCCAAATATGACATGGTGATTGTCTCGAATTGCATTAATAGAATATAAAGCTAAGACTGGCACCTTCCAAGCGCAAGCTGCATGAACCATATAAGTGTCGGTTGTAATAACAGCATCAACATATTTAATAACAGCAAGATTTGTGTCGATAGATTTATGGTAAGGAATAATTTTTAGATTTTTATCTATTTGGGTAAATTTATCTCTAAGATCTATTTCCTCATTTTTACTCGTACTTAATATTATAAATTGATGCTTTGGATAATATTTTCTTAAGCGAATAATTAGTTGACT
>SHXT01000008.1 GCA_009693175.1 Candidatus Methylopumilus sp. | reverse complement strand
GAACGTATTAGGCAAATTGAAGCGAAGGCTTTAAGAAAACTAAGGCACCCAACGCGCTCAGAAAGATTACGTAGTTTCTTAGAAAACAGTAAAGAATAAACCCATCCATAGGGCCTATAGCTCAGTTGGTTAGAGCAGAGGACTCATAATCCTTTGGTCCCTGGTTCGAGTCCAGGTGGGCCCACCAAATTAACTTAAGGGATAGATATATGACAACAGAAGTCGTTTTAAAATATTTAAAAAAATACGGTCAAAAAATTGATCATGAAATCGTTAAAGATACAGGCCTTGATATTAAAGAAGTCAGAAAAACTATTTCTGAATTAGCATCCAAAAACCTTATCCAAACATGTACAGTCATTCAGCATGGTGCAAAAGGTAAGCTCATTGAAGGTATTCAGTGCCGTATTGCTGGCTATACACCTCCTGCAGCACCAGGTAGAAAAGCACCAGCATCACCAGCGACTTAATTTTTTGGTAAAAAATATTAATATGAACACTCAAGTAGTTTTATGTGGTATTGCATTATTATGCGTGGTTAACATAAGTATTGCGCAACCTGACATCGAGCATCAGCTTCTTCTTCATGACTCGATGGTTCAGATATCTTCAGAGTTAGATCATGGAAGTACCGGGACTGGAACGGGTGTTGTCATTACCCCTGAGTACGTTGCAACGAATTGCCACATCTTAGCTAATACCAAAGGTGTGAGTATCAATAAAAACGGTGATGCTTTTAAGCCAACCGCTATTAAAGCAGATTGGAAGCATGATTTATGTATGCTTAAGTTTGACCCATTACCATTTAAGCCAGTCAAGATGAGAGATAGCTCAACTTTAAAATACGAAGAAGAGGTATTTTCTGTAGGTTATCCCATTGGATTTAATGTGCCACAATCTTCTTTTGGAAGTGTTAAAGCAATTTATCCATTCGATGGAAGTTTTATTATTCGAACGTCGGCTTCATTTGGCTTAGGCTCAAGTGGAGGCGCATTGTTTGATCAGCAATTTAATTTAATTGGCATCACAAGTTTTAAGAGTCCTGGACCGCAAGGTTATTTTTATAGCATGCCGGTGGAATGGATAAAAAATACCATGAAGAGTAAAGAAGTTTTTACGTTAAATACCAATGAAGTTCCCTTTTGGGCGCTGGAAGAAACTAAAAGACCTTACTTTATGCGCGTTGTGATCCCTTATCAAAATCACGATTGGCTTGAACTTAAAAGACTGGCTTCTGAGTGGTCAACATTGGAATCGAATAATTCAGACAGCTGGTATTTTTTAGGTGTTTCAGAATATGAGTCGAATGATCTTTCACATGCAAAATTACATTTATCTAAAGCCACACAAATAAATTCAAGGCATCTAGATGCATTAGTCTTATTAGCTCAATTAGCGTTTAAAGAAAAAGACCTTACTTCTTTTCAAAAAATTAAAGATGCTGTAAAAAATATTGATGAAGACGAATATAACGCATTAGAAAAGCAAACTAAATAATTAAGATACATCATGATTTATACTATTGAAAAAATTCAAAAGAAGTTGAGAAGCCAATTAGATGGATGGACTTATGAATCACCGTGTATTAAAAAAACGATTAAGACGCAAAATTTTAATCAAGCGATTGATATAGCCAATCAAATTGCTAAGTTAGCTGATACTTCTGATCACCATCCAGATTTAAAAATTACCTACACCTCAATTGTGATTGAGCTGATGACACATGATAAAAAAGGTATTACAGATAAAGATTTTAATTTAGCGGATCAAATCAATAAGATTCTTTATTAATTTTATTGCTTGACTTGTATTACATAAAAATTTATGTTGACAACAAAGTTATATTTTTGAAAAAAGGTTATTTCGGATGAAAAAAAGTTACTTTTTAGTTATTTTACTGTTAGCTATAAGTTTGATAGCAAATATTGTAAAAGCTGAGACACCTAATCTTTTAGAAGGTGTTGTAGACAAATACTTTAAAGGTAAGACACTCATGAAATCGGATGACATTATATTTGATGTCGCCAAAAGAGGACTCGATGGAACTCAAGTGCCTTTTAAATTTACTGTGAATAAGAAATATAAAAATATTTCAGTTGTTGTAGAAGGGAACCCACATCAATTACCAGGTATCGGATCATTAGCGCTCACCATGCATCCAAAGGTGGCTCCCTTTAAATTTGAAACAAATATCAGAATGGAACAAGATAGTTTTGTAGATGTGATTGCAGAAGATGAGAATGGTAAATTTTTCTATAACCAAGTTGCGATTCGTTCTGCTGGTGGATGTTCTGCTGGGGTAACTTATGACGCGGATGCCGTTTTAAAAGAAGTCGGCACAATGAAGGTTTTAAACACTGATACGAGAGCCTCTGTATTTATTAAACATCCTCAACACAATGGTTTTCAAGCTAATTTAACTAATTATACTGGGCTCTATATTTTGCCTGAGTGGCATCTTACTTCTGTGAGTGTGACAGATGACGAAAAAGAAATTTGGAGCGCAGACTTTGGTGGCGGTAGTACGTCGGAAAATCCCTATTTTGTATTTGATACGCAAAAAATTAAAGGTAGTTTAAAAGTAATTGCCATCGACACACAAGGTAAGCAGTATTTAAATAAAAATTCGTTAACGAATTAGCCTGATCCATTTACTAGTTCTGATTTATAGCTAAAAGTTAATCACTTTTAGCTATTTTTTTATCACTCTCTTCTTTAAAAAAATCTTAATTTTTTTGACATAATTTTATTTCTAAATTATAATGATAATCATTCTCATTTAGAAAATCTTAAAATTTAAAGAAAAAATATGAAAAAACTAATATTTACAGCTAGTTTATTATTATCAAACTTGGTATTCAGTGCTGAACAGGAGGTTACATTGACCATTGAAAACCATCAAATGCAGCCAAGTGCCATTGAAATACCTGCAGATAAAAAGATAAAATTAATCTTGATTAATAAAGACAATACGCCTGAAGAATTTGAAAGTTATGATTTAGCGCGTGAAAAAATTATTCCTGCTAATTCGACATCTGATTTATATATAGGACCTTTAAAGCCTGGTCGCTACGAGTTTCATGGAGAATTACATCCAAAAACCGCTAAAGGAGAAGTGATTGTTAAGTAAGTTAAAATTAGCATTAGCGTTCACTTTGCTTGCAAGCGCTAAAGTTTTTTCGGGCCCAGCAGATTACATGTATTTACCTGTAATTACTAAAGGTGAAAGAGAAATTGATTTTAAATATGGCACATCGAAAAATGATTCGGGGGTGCGTAAAAATGTATCGAAATTAGGCTTGGGGTATTCGCCAACAGATTATTGGTTTACAGAGGTATATGCAATGAGAGAAAAAGAAGGTGGACATGGTTTAACGATTGCCGAATGGGAAAATAAATTTCAATTTACTGAAACGGGTAAATACCTTTTTGAGGTTGGTATGATCACAGAAATTGAGGCGCCTTTGCAAAAACACAATCCTTATGAATTAAAACTTGGCCCATTATTTCAAACAGATATAAATCGTGTGCAATTAAATGCCAATTTTTTATTTGAGCGTGAATTTGGACCTAATCCAAAACATGAAAAACGTATTACAGAATTAGGATATCAATTTCAAACAAAATATAGATATCGCAAAGAATTTGAATTTGGTTTGCAGGGGTTTGGAGAATTAGGTGAGTGGAATGACTGGGATAAATACAAGAATCAAAATCATCGATGGGGCCCTGCTGTATTTGGAAAAATTAATATAGGTGCAGCCCAAAAATTTAAATATAATGCAGCTCTTTTATATGGTGTGAATGATGCTGCACCTAACTATACATCTCGCATGCAATTAGAGTATGAGTTCTAAGTTTTTTTAAATTAGATTTATAATGATGGCTGATATAATCAAGTCATTATAAAAGTCATGTTAATACCAAAAAAAAATAATCTTCATCTCATTATTGTAATCATTGCATCTTTAATGCTTAGCGTTGCAATGATTGGACGTCATTATATTCCGCCTGATGAAACGCGCTATCTTTCAGTCGCATGGGACATGTGGTTACACCATGATTATCTTGTTCCACATTTAAACCATCTTCCTTATAGCCATAAACCACCACTTCTATTTTGGCTCATTAATTTTGGCTGGTTTATATTTGGTATTAATGACTGGTGGCCCCGTGCTATTCCTTTTTTTTTCTCTTTAGGTTCGATTTTTTTAACAAAAAAAATCGCTGATAAGTTATGCGTTAAAAATAATCAGGTAGGTAATATAGCCGCTATACTTCTTTTGGCAAATAGTGTATGGGCTGTTTATTCTTCAGCGCTGATGTTTGACATGATGCTGACATTTTTTACATGCTTAGGTATTTACGGGATGTTGATATCACTTAAAGAAAAAAAATCATACGGATTCTTATATTTAACAATCGCTTTTGCAGGAGGACTTCTTGCAAAAGGACCTACAATTCTTTTACAAATATTACCACTCGCATTAACTGCGCCTTGGTGGAGTGCTAAAAAAAATATTCCATGGAAGTTTTGGTACCGATCTTTTACAACGTCTTTTTTAGTGGGTGTTGCAATACTCCTATGTTGGGCAATTCCTGCAGGTATTTCAGGTGGCGCTCAATATCAGCATGATATCTTTTGGGGGCAAACAGCCAATCGCATAGTGAATTCATTTGCGCACAATAGACCGCAGTGGTGGTATCTAGAGATGGCACCATTATTAATATTTCCCTGGTTTTTTGTGCCTTCATTTTGGCGATCATTATTTCAATTATCTATAAAAAAAATGAACGAGGGATTTCGTTTTGGTTTAGCTTGGTTTTTTCCAGTTTTTATCGTATTTAGTTTCATCAGTGGAAAACAAGCTCACTATCTTTTACCTATTTATCCGGCATTAGCACTTCTCATCGCAAGTGAGTTTGATCGCATTAAAAAAATACAATGGTACGACCATGTATCACTTGTTTTGCCTTTAATAGTAGCAGGCGGGCTATTTTATTATCTAAGCTTGACACATTATTTCAATGAAATGGCGCCTTGGATAAAATCACTTCCTATTGCAAATGGATTAGTTTTAATTGTGGGCGCATTTTTATTATTACTTTGGCCAACAAAAAACCAAATCCATTTTTTATGGAAACTAGTTGCAGCAAATATTTTAGTGATTGGGGTGCTTTTTATAGGCGTGATTCATCAAACAGGTAACGCCTATGATTTAAGAGAATTAAGTTATACATTAAAAGGAATGGAAGACAAAAAATTACCTTTAGCTTATTTAGGTAATTATGCTGGGCAATTTGATTTTATTGGGAGACTAAATAACCCACCGAAAGTTTTAACTGGCGCTCAGCTATTAGATTGGACAAAATCAAATCCAGAAGGTCGCGTGATTATTACATTTGATGGTAAGCCTGATTTTGAAAAGATTAAATCTGAATATGCATCATGGTATCGTGGTAGTTATATTGCAATTCTTTCTGCCGATGAAATTAATCGCGTCTGTAAGTCACAGCCCAATCTCTGTCTTGAACATTAATTGGCGCGCCACAAGTACCAACTCGCAATTGTTCGATAGGGCTTCCAAGCAGAACCTAATTTTTCTAGCGCTTTAGGTTTGGGTAATACATCTAATTTTTTTAATGTTTGATAGCCTTTTTGAATACCAAGGTCATGAATTGGTAATACATCTAATCTCCCAAGATTAAACATCAGTAGCATTTGCGCAGTCCATATTCCGATACCTTTAATAGTGATCAGTCTCTCAATAATTTCATCATCGCTTAAGTGAACAATGTCATCTTGATTGGGGATAATTTTTTTTATAGAAGCCTCAGCAATGCGAAGCAGGGTTTCAGTTTTATTTTCAGAAAATCCACTCGCGCGTAAAAGTTCTGGATCTATTTTAAGAAGCGTCTGCGGAGAAGGAAACTCATGATTGAAATGAAATAAAAATCTTTGAAAAATAGCTTCGGCTGCCTTAGCATGAAGTTGTTGAAAGGCAATCGTTTTTAGAAGGAATTCATAAGGGGGGCGTTGATAGGGCTTTAAAAGACAAGGACCCACTTTCTGTATGAGCGTTTCCCAATCTGAATCCAGGCTTGATAAAAATTTAATTGATTTCTTTAAACTGTGATCAGAGATTGTAGGAATTACCAAGGAATCTTTTTACCATCAAATGCTACAAACTGACCTGAAGTCTTAGTCGTGAGTTGATCTATTTGATGCTTCATGCCTGATACGCTTTCTTCGGTGTCAATAAGCCCATGAGGGCCGCCCATATCAGTTCTTACCCATCCTGGATGAAGTGTAATGGTAGCTATACCATGTGTTAATAAATCAATTGATAAACTTTTCATAATCATATTTAAAGCAGTCTTACTTGATCGATAAAGGTATTCGCCACCGCTTGTGTTATCTTCAATACTTCCCATCTTGCTAGTGAGAGAAGCTACTTTTTTTAATTGACTTTTCTTAAGATGGGGCAAAAAAGTTTTTGTCATTTTAAATGGCGCTAAAGAATTAATTTTAAAAGCTTCAAGCCACCCATCAATATCAATATCTTCAAATGAACTACCAGGGTATACACCGGCATTATTAATAAGAATATCAATGGGACCTTTAAATGTCTTTGCAAAAATATCAATAGATGCGAAATTAGAGACATCAAGTTTATAGATCTCGATATGCTTAAATAAATCTTGAAGCTTATGCAATGCATCACCTTTTTTAATATTTCGACAGCAGGCAATGACGCGGTATTGGTCTGAGGCATATCGTTCAACAAACTTGAGACCTAATCCTCTATTTGCGCCGGTAATAAGAACTGTATAACTAGAATGAGACATAATAAGAAAATGTAAAGTTATAAAGGTTTATAATAGATCAAAATCTAACGAAAGTATTAGTATGTTATTTAAGAAATATTGGTTTTTACTTCTCATATTTATTGTCAACACTGTTTATGCGGGAGAGTTTGGCAACTATTGTTTGATTAGCCTTTCAGAAGGGCATTTTCTTAAAACAGATTGCTCTGTAAATACAACTTATAAAGATAAAGTCTATTGTTTTGGTGCCGAAGTAAGTAAAGACATATTCTCAAAAACGCCCGAAGAATTTATAAAAAAAGCAGCAGTCTTTTATGAAAAAAATAAAGAGGTGGAACGAAAAAAAATATCACAAGAAGACTTATTGATTGAAATAAAGAGTCCAGACTGTGATTTTTCGAATAAAGATTTGGGTTATTTAGATATGCACGGTATGGATTTAAGCCACTGCAAGATGCTTAATACTAGCGTATTTGGTGCAAATTTAATTGGTGCTAACTTAGCAAATACAAATATGCAAAGAGCTTATTTAAATTTAGCACGACTTGAAAAAGCAAATTTTTCAGGCGCTAATCTTGCTGAGGCAACTATCTTCCAGGCGATTTTTGGTGAAACAAATTTTACTGGAGCTAATTTAACCCGTGCGCGGATGATTGGTACTTTGGGTGCTGTCAATATGTCAGGTGCTACTGTGAAGTATGGTCAATTTGGTTTAGATGTAGGTAACCAACCGATGGGACAAATGAAATTTGATTCCACAGGGGGTAAATTTTATAAAACAAATTTTGAAGGTGCTGATTTAAATATTGCAAGTTTTCTATTTGCTGATTTAAGAGAAGCTAATTTGAAAAATACTAATATGTATCGTGCCGATTTGGGTCAAGCCGATTTAACAGGCGCTGATCTTACGAATGCAGATTTAACAGATGCAAATGTTGATGGCGCTATTTTTACAAATGTAAAAGGCTTGCCGACAGTCAAAGGCTTTTCCGCAGTTAAAGGCCAATGTCGCGACTGTGGCATGTATTAAATATTTACAATACCTAAACTTACTCGAATAAAAAGATAAGCAATTCGAGATTTCATTCTTTATAAAGTAAGCTTATTATCTTAAGGCATAAAAAAAGCACCTAGAGCGAACTCCAAGTGCTTTTATATGAATAAATAATTCTAAAGCTTAGTTAACTGCTGATTTAAGTGCAGCACCTGCTTTGAATGTTGGAGCCTTGCGTGCTGGTATTTTAAGTTCTTTACCAGTTTGTGGGTTACGACCAATTCGTGCAGCGCGTTTAGAAACTTTAAAAGTACCAAAGCCGATAAGTGTGACTACGTCACCTTTTTTAAGTGCTTTAGTGATAGCTGCAAGTGTTGCATCAATTGCACGACCAGCATCTGCTTTTGTTGAACCTGCTGCTTTTGCAACTGCTTCGATTAATTCGCCTTTATTCATAATTCCTCCAAATGTAAATGAAAATAATTAAGACCATTGCAATGATTGCGTCATAGAAAGTCTAGGCGTACTTTGCATTGATTTTTAAGCCTTGTCAACAGTCATATACAGTTTTTTTCATATTGGAAAAGGGTTCTATCGTCATTTATAAACATAAAATAAAGCTTTCTTTTCATTTGATTATTGTTACAATAATCAAATGAAAAAGATCGTTCCTATTCGAGGTGGCAAAAGAGTCGGTGCTGGACGTAAGTCGGGCACAGGTAAGTTTGGTGAAAAAACTACTTTAATCAGAATCCCAGAAAGTCAAACCGCTGTGATATCTAACATTCTAGAGGCTTATGCTAAACGTAAGATTCAAGAAATTTCAAACGTAGTTTCGATTGATTTGGTGAATAAAGCCCTCACCAAGACAAAGATACCCTTATTTGAACATAAGGTGCCAGCGGGCCTTCCCTCAGCAGTTGATGATCATGTCGAAAAAAGAATGGATCTTAATGATTATTTAATTCGTGAGGCTGATACGACTTTTTTCGTGCGTATTAAAGGAGCCTCCATGGATAATGCAGGTATCCATGATGATGATGTTGTAATTGTTGATCGCTCGCAAGAGGCTTCGATCGGAGATATCGTTTTGGCTTCATTAGATGGTGAATTTACAGTTAAGACTTTAGCAAAAAATAAAAATGGATCGCCACGTTTACTTCCTGCCAATGAAGCATTTAGTCCGATCGAAGTATTAGAGGGTGTGCAATTTGAAATATGGGGCGTTGTAACAGGTGCTGTTCGAAAATTTAAATAAGTTTAGCCCATTTAAATTCAGATTTAGTTATATGTCTTAGGATTAAGCTGAATGTAATTTTGATCAGGTTTAAGTTTCACTAACCAACCTTCATAAAAAATATCCGTCATTGTAGGATCGATCAAAAGCTTAAAGGGAGGCGATTCATTTCGATAGGTTAATTTTTCTCCTTCTGCCATTGTGTATTTATCCTCTTGATCTTTGCTATCAAGGACGCAAATAGTTTGTTGGCGTTTTGAGATTGCATGGAAATAATTACTTGACTTCAGTGGGTCTGAAGGTGAGAAAATTTGCGTGATCGGTTTTGAAATGACTTGGCCACATATTTTAATTGCAAGAGCTTCACTCTCTGTTTCAGTGGCTTTAGTTTCTAATGGTGTAGTCTCAAGAACTCCTACTTTTTCTTGCATAGGCTTTATTTCATAAGTGCTAATATCGTTAGGAAGCGATGCTAGAACAGGTAAGTTCACTTCTTCACCCTCAAAGTTTTTTTGTGCAAGGTTATATTTTTGATATGTGCCAATCATAAAGTTGGAGAGAAAGATAAAAATAACAAAATAAAAGACATGCGATACTTTGATATGCTTTATCCATAAAAAGAATGATTTTATTTTTAATAAAGTGCACATTTTTTTATTCAGTGGAAGTTCTTTCTCTATTTCATTTTTTAAAGATTTATTTTTATGACTTGCATTCTCAATCACAAGAGTAATATCGAGCTTTAAAAATGTGGCATATTTTTTTATAGAAATAAGTTTCATTTGAAGAGAAACGAACCCATCTTTTTTATTTTCCTCCATCGAAATAATGTGCTTATTACTCAACGTTAAACTGCGAGCAACATCCTCAATAGAAAGAAGAGAAGACTCTCTCGTTTCTTTTAAAAGATGGCCATGAATAATGATGGAATCAGCTGACATTAAATCACTTACGGAAGTCAAAATGAAATAGTATCCTAATGCTAGTTTTTTTCAATCAAAACTCATGTATATAATTGCTTGAGCAGTGATATGATTTATCCAACTAACTGTAACTAATGAATTAATTTATGGAGCAAAGATGATAATTGAAGATATTTTAGAAAAAATTGTATTTAAAAGCCGCTGGATATTAGCGCCTATGTATCTAGGTCTTGTAGGTGGTCTTTTATGTTTACTTATTAAATTTGGACAAGAATTTCTTCATATCATGATGACTGTGATTGAAACGCCTGAGCGAGAAATTGTATTGTCAATTTTAGCTTTGGTGGATATGACACTCGTTGCAAATCTTCTTATCATGGTTATTTTTAGTGGTTATGAAAATTTTGTTTCTAAAATTGATGTGGATAATCATGTGGACAAACCACATTGGATGGGTAAAGTAGATTATTCTGGGTTAAAGCTTAAATTGATTGGTTCAATTGTAGCGATCTCAGCGATCGATCTATTAAAAGCATTTATGCATGCATCAACACCAGGTGAAATATTAACCAATACACAAATGGCTTGGATGGTCGGTATTCATGCAACCTTCATTATTTCAGGTGTACTTTTTGCGATTATGGATAAGATTGCAGACAGCACTGTGCCTCACTAACCCAAATCTATGAAGTTTTTAAAGCAGCCAGATATTGATGAGCTTATTCAACTTCATCAATCAGGCCAATATGCTCTTGCAGAAAAAAAAGCAAAACACTTACTGCAAGATTTTCCACATGAATTGATTTTGCATAATGTGTTAGGCGTAACTCTAGAGGCACAAAAAAAATTCAAAGAAGCAGCGGATAGCTTTCGCAATGTCTTAAAAATTCAACCGCAATTTGCTGAAATGCAATTTAATTTAGGCTCTGCACTTTATCATTTAGATGATGTTGAGGGGGCGATTAGTCAATATCAAAAAGCGATTAAGATAAAACCAGATTTGGTAGTTGCTTATTTTAATCTTGGTATTGCATATCAAAGTCAATCTGTATTTAATAAAGCTTTAACAGCTTATCAAAAAGTTATTGAATTAGAGCCTAGATTTTATGAGGCACATGGCAATATTGGCGCTATTTATTTATTGCAAGATAACTTTGATTCGGCCATCGAATCATTTAAGCAATCAATAAAAATTATAGATCATGCACGAGGGCATTTTAATTTAGCTAACGCTTATCGTAATCAAGGACATCTTGTAGATGCTATTTCATCTTATCGAAGGGCAATTGAGATGAATCCAAATAACGCTGAGTTTTGTTCGGTCTTAGGTGATGCACTTTGGCATCAAGGAGAAATTCAAGAAGCCAATCAATATTTAAGACAAGCAGTTTTATTAAATCCAGATAATCCAGTTGCTAATTATAACCTTGCAACTTTTTTACATGATAATAAAAAATTTCAAGAAGCTTACAAATTTTATAAGGCCTCTCAATTAAAAGACTGGGAAGAGCGTGCTCTTTATTGTTTATACAAGACAAAAAAATTTGATATCTTTGAAGAAGAACTCCGCAGCGCTACTAGGAAAAAAAATACCTCACCTCTTTTAGCAACACTTTCAACACACTTTGCAAAAAACTTTCACAAAGAAGATGGCTATAATTTTTGTAAAGACCCACTACATTTTGTATTTCATGGCCAAGTAGATCTTTTAAAAGATCCCAAGAGTAATTTATTGCAATCACTTCTACGTGATATTAATGAGGCGAATATTTCAGAGCGCATGCAAGGTCGTTTGCATAATGGCATTCAATCCTCAGGAAATCTTTTTAAACGTTCAGATGCGTCATTTAAGCAACTTGCGAAAGAGATTGCATTACTTATTAAAAAATATTACGAACGCTTTAGTAAAGAAGATTCCATGTTTATTAAAGCGTTTCCAAAAACGATTGAGTTCAGTAGTTCATGGTTTGTTAAAATGCAATCAGGTGGTCATCTTTCTTCTCATATTCATGAAGAAGGTTGGATCAGTGGTGCAGTTTATTTAGCGATCCCCCAACAAAAAAAGCATCCTGATGAAGGGGGTATTGAATTAAGTATTGACGGGGATGATTATCCAAAAATACATGATGATTTTGAAAAAAAACTTTATCTACCTCAGGTAGGTGATGTGGTTTTTTTCCCATCTTCTGTTTTCCACAGAACGATTCCCTTTAGCTCCAATGAGGAAAGAATTTGTATCGCTTTTGATTTAAAACCTGCCAACGCCTAACGTTGTTGCAAGCGAAGAGACATTTTCTTTAAAAATTTCATTGCGACTTTAGGTTCATCCGCTAACATCATTCCAAGATGATTTTTTTGAATAGTAATAATTTCAGATTCATTTGAGGTTGAGACTGCTGAAGCAATCGTAGGGGTCTCATTTAGAACTGCCATTTCACCGAAGTATTCATGTGCTTTTAAAGCGCGTATCACTTTATTATCCTGAACGAGATTGATTGAACCACGGACAATATAATATATATTGTGGTCACAGTTCCCTTGTTTAAAAATCATTTCATCTTTCCGATAAATTTTTCCGTAGAGTGACGCCAAGTAATGCATAAAAGAACTTGAAGGTAATGTGGAATCATCAAATAATTTTTTTAGAAGCAACATATCTTTTTTATGTAGTGTTGCAATAAGTTCCACGCCAAGTAAATAAGACAAGATATTGAGATAGAGCCAAATGAGTGAGATAAAAAGATTTCGCATGCCACCAAAAAAGGTGCCATAAGATTGGCTTAAGGATAAAAAGATATCGAAGGTTGAACGTAATACCAACCATAAACATGCGGCAAGCAATGATCCTAATAGTAAATGTTTTACATTTACTTTAATTGGGAAAAAGAATCGATTAAAGAGTGCTAAAGAAATTACTACAAAAGAAAATGAGCCTATGAAATAAATTGTTTGTGAATTTAAAACACTCAAATATTCTCCAAAGAAAAGCGCTGCCTTTTGAAAAACAATCCCAGATAAAGTAAAGAGAAAGAAAAGAAAGAGGATTCCGATGATAGCGATGATGTCTCTTAATTTATTCTTTAAAAAAGATGGATTTTCTTCGGTCGCAGAAATGACGAGCAAGCTTGAACGAAGTGAACTTGTAAGTGGTGTGGCAGCCCACAACAAAATTAACATACCTACAATGCCCCAAGCCTTTGTATGACTGGAGACTTTATAAACTTCGAGCATAATTTTTTTACTCATCTGTGGCAGTAGATCGCTTGTGAGAATTACTAATCTTCCTAAAGCATATTCAGAATTCACTAACCAATGACTTAAAAAAAAGAAAATAAGTAGAATCATTGGGATGAGCGCAAAGAGAGAAAAGAAAGAAAGTGATGCAGTTAAACCAAATACATTATGACGTTTACAACCCGCCAATGTTTCTTTCATCATAAAAATAGGGAGTGGCTCATCTTTTTTCTGATAAAGATTTTTAAAAAGAGGGTGCAGTTTAATCATCGTTATAATGTTCTAAAAGTGTTAGTAGCTTTAATAAGTTCATGTATCATCGATGGTTCAGAAGCTGAGTGGCCTGCATCGGGTACCATCACAAAATGTGCATGAGGCATTTTTTTATAGAGTTCGTATGCTGTTATCGGTGGGCAAACCATATCGTAACGTCCTTGAATAATTGTTGTAGGAACATCTTTTAATTTTTTAACTTCGTTTAATATTTTTTGCCCATCTATAAAACATTGTTCTTTAATGTAATGAAGTTGAACGCGTGCACGCGCGATTTCATTTTCAATATCTTCATCTGTGATAGGTTTATTTTCTTCTGGTTGTGGTAATAATTTTAAGAGACTGTCTTCGAAATGATTCCAGGTCATCGAAGCAGGCCCGCTGATATTTTTGTCTTCTGAAAAAACGAGATCACTATAACTTTTTACAAGATCATCACGCTTACCTTCAGGTAAAAAGTTAACAAGCTTTTGATGTGCTTCTGGGAAAAACTGTTTTACTTCATCTAAGAACCAATGAAGTTCACTGATGCGACTTAGAAAAATGCCACGCAAGATAAGCCCTTTGATTTGATGCGGATAGATTGTGGCATAAGCTAATGCTAATGCGCTTCCCCATGAGCCCCCAAAAATAATCCAGGTTTTAATTTTAAGATGTTTACGAATTGCTTCGATGTCACCGACGAGATCTTGCGTCGTATTTTCTTTAACTTCTCCTAAAGGTTTGCTTTGTCCGCAGCCTCTTTGATCAAAAAGAATGATTTGATAATGGTTTGGATCAAAAAATTGCCTTTGTTTGGGGTTGGTACCCCCGCCTGGACCACCGTGAAGGAAAATAATAGGTATTCCATGGGGGTTTCCAGAAAGCTCCATATAGATTTTATGGTGCTGGGGTCTCTCTATCCAAGTGGCATTGTAGGGAGAAATCTCTGGGTATAAGGTATAGGGTATCTCAGTTGGCATAGAAAATGATAGGGTTTCTCATTGATTTTATTAGGTATTTTAACAAAAATTGCTTAGGTCAAGGGTTCTTTAAACAAAGCCACAAAAATATGTTAATAAATTGTAACGAAATTGTTGCAATTTAAAAAAAATAGGCATATATTGCTATTCAAGCACAAGTAAAATTATGCTAAAAGTAAGCCTTCGAAGTACCTTCGAGTCTTAAAGTGAAACACTTTAAATTTAAAGTGACTAAGGATAGTTTACTTCTTTTAAAACCCTTAGTAAAAACTATGGAGATTTATATGAAATTTAACAAAATCAAGTTAGCTCTTGGTTTAGTAGCTGGTCTTTCAGTGGCAATGCCAATGATCGCTTCAGCAGCTGCTGATCAAGAAAAAGCAATTGCTAATGCTGATAACTGGGCTCACCCACGTGGTAACCACACTAATCAAGCATATAGCCAATTGACACAAATCAACCAAGGTAACGTAAAAAACCTTAAAGCTGGATGGTCTTTGAGCACTGGTGTAAACCGTGGTCATGAAGGCGCTCCACTTGTTATTGGTAACATGATGTATGTTCATACAGCGTTCCCAAATAACATCTACGCGCTTGACTTAAATGACAATCAAAAAGTTGTTTGGTCTTACTTCCCAAAACAAGATCCATCAGTTCAAGCAGTTCTTTGCTGCGATAACGTGAACCGTGGTCTTGGTTATGGCGATGGTAAAATTTTCTTACAACAAAACGATGGTATGTTAGTTGCTTTAGATGCTGCTTCAGGTAAAAAAGTATGGGATGTTAGAAATACTGATCCTAAAGTTGGTGCTACAAACACTAATGCTCCACACGTAATTAAAGATAAAGTTTTAACAGGTTGTTCTGGTGCTGAATTCGGTGTTCGTTGCTTCATTCAAGCGTACAACATCAAAGACGGTTCAACAGCATGGAAAGCTTACTCAACAGGTCCTGATTCCGAAGTGTTAATCGGTAAAGACTTCAACAAAGAAAATCCACTTTACTCAGCTCTTTCAGTTTATGAAGACGTAGCTGGTGGTAACAAACAAGGCGGTTCATTCAAGAAGATTGATACTGCTAAGTTAAAAGGTGGCGTAACAGATCTAGGTCTTAAAACATGGTTGAAACCACAAGCAGTTAAAGATGGTTGGCAACATGGTGGTGGCTCTGTATGGGGCTGGTGGCCGTATGATCCAAAAACAAACTTAGTGTTCTACGGTACAGGTAACCCATCAGTTTGGAATCCAGATGTACGTCCAGGCGACAATAAATGGTCTATGACTGTTTTCGCACGTGACTTAAATACTGGTATGGCACGCTGGGGTATGCAAATGACTCCACATGACGAGTGGGATTACGACGGTGTTAACGAAGTGATCTTATTTGACAATGGTGGTAAGACATATGCATGGCACCATGACCGTAACGGTTTTGCTTATACATGGCAAGCTGACAACGGTAATTTAGTTGCTGCAGAAAAAGTACATCCATTTGTTAACTGGGCAACTGACGTTGACAAAAAATCTGGTGTACCTAACAAGTTAGCTACAGCTTCTACTCACCAAGACTACAATGCTAAGGGTGTTTGCCCAGCTGCATTGGGTACAAAAGACCAACAACCAGCTGCTTACTCACCTAAGACTGGCCTTATCTACACACCACTTAACCACGTATGTATGACATACGAACCAGTTGAGTCTAAGTATGTAGCAGGTCAACCATGGGTTGGTGCAACATTAACTATGTTTGCTGGTCCAGACGGTGTTATGGGTGGCTTCGGCGCTTATGATCCAATGACTAACAAAAAAGCTTGGTACAACAAAGAGAAATTCTCAGCATGGGGCGGTGCTTTAACAACTGCTACAGACTTAGTTTTCTACGGTACGCTTGATCGTTGGTTCAAAGCTCTTGACGCTAAGTCAGGTAAAGAACTTTGGAAATTCCAAGTAGGTTCTGGTGTGATTGGTAATGCATTCACATATACAAACGGTGGCAAACAATACGTGGGTGTTTTATCAGGTATTGGTGGTTGGGCTGGCGTTGCGATGAACCTTGGCTTAACTAACCCAACAGACGCTCTTGGTGCTGCTGGTGGTTATGCTGAACTTACTAAGTACAATGCTGCTCCTGGCGGCGGTGCTTTAACAGTATTTAGCCTATAATTAATCGAAAGATTTTTATAGAACTAACTGTTAGTTAGTATGTCCTATAAACACCCCGCTTCTTAAGTGGGGTGTTTTTTTATGGGGCTAGTAATTTCATCACTTAATAGGTAGAAAAAAAATGTTTAAAAAAATGTTGTTATTGGTTGCATGTATCACTCACGTGGGTTTTGTATTTGCAGCTGGCGCAGATAGAGAAGATGGTTTACCAGGGATGCCTTACAGAACGCCCGATGCAAAAGAATTTAGAGTCTGTGCCGATCCAGACAATATGCCTTACTCCACTCAAAAAGGTGAGGGCTTTGAAAATAAGATCGCAGAAGTGTTAGCCAAAGATTTAGGGAAAGATCTTACATATGAATTCTGGCTTGACCGACAAGGCTACTTAAGAAATACTATTAACGCACAACGTTGTGATGTGATTATTGGTATGGGGAGTGATGTAGATAGCTTACGCACCTCTAAACCTTATTACCGTTCAGGCTATGTGTTTGTGTATCGCAAATCAAGTAACTATACGATCAAAGATTGGGATGCAGAAGATCTTAAGAAAGGTTTTATTGGCATAGTAGGCGAAAGCCCACCAACTATTCCATTACGTGACTATGGGTTGATGACGAATGCGCGACCTTATCGTTTACAGCGCGACCTTAATTTTCCACCAAGCTTAATGATTGACGATTTAGTTGCTGGCAAAATTGATGTTGCGATTGTATGGGGACCGATTGGCGGTTATTTTGCAAAACAGTCTAAAGAACCACTTGTAGTCGTGCCAATTCCTGAGTATAAATCGGTTAATGTTAAAGGCAAGGAAGAGTGGAATATCTCTGTCGCTGTTCGTAAAAAAGATAAAGATCGCATGGAGATGGTGCAGGGCGCAATTGATCGCAATCAAGCCAAAATTATTAAAATTTTAGATGATTATGGCATTCCTCATGTACCTGTTGTGACTGGCGATAAAATTGGAAATCAAAATTAAAAAGGCACTCCGAAATAGGTGACTTTATAGCCAAAAATGAGTAATATTATTCTAAGGTTTAAACTTATTTCGTTATGTCAAAACTTTTTATATTTTTATATTTTGATGTCAGCATGAGTCAAGATAGACACAATTTTTAGGAGAAATTATGTTCGTAAAAAAAGTGCTTATGTCATCACTTTTAGTCTCTATCATGACATTTGCATGTTCATCGTCAGCAGATGTTTCTTTTACAAAAACAACAGATGGTAGCGAATTAAAAATTGATAAGGCTTTATTTGATACACCTGCTGCAAAAGAATTTTTAGCGACAGGAAAAAATCCATACATTGGCAATGCCGAAGCAGTTGCTAAAGGCAAAAAGATTTTTGGTATGTATTCATGTACACAATGTCATGGACCAGCAGCTAAAGGTCAAGTAGGCCCAGGCTTAGTCGGACCGACTTTTAAATATACAAAGGATGCTACTAACAAAGGTATGTTTGAAACTATATGGAATGGCACAAATGGCGGTATGGGCGCTAAAGGTGTTGGTTTAATGGATTCAACAGATCCAAAAAATGGCATTACACCAGACGAACTTCTTAAAATAATCGCATGGGTGAGGACTCAAGGATCAATTAATGGTAATGAGTAATCATAATTAATTTTTACTAGTTTCTAGAAATTAATAAAAAACCACTCCTGTATAATTCATGAGTGGTTTTTTTGTTGGTCGTTATAAAAGGATTGAAATGCATAAGATTGTCATTGTGGGAGGTGGCGCAGGTGGATTAGAGCTTGTAACAAAGTTAGGTGATACATTAGGCAAAAAAAATAAAGCTGAAATTACCTTAATTGACTCCACAAAGACACATGTCTGGAAACCGCTGCTGCATGAAATTGCTGCAGGTAGCATGAATCCAGATAAGCATGAGTTAGAGTATATGGCACAAGCCCATTGGCATCACTTTCGCTTTCGATTAGGTCGCATGGATCAATTGAATCGACGTAAGAAGGAGGTGTCCATTGCACCTTATTGCGATGAAGCAGGCCAAGAAATTATTCCAAGAAGAAGTTTTAAGTACGATACATTAATTATTTCTGTTGGAAGTACCACAAACGATTTTGGCATTAAAGGCGCTGCAAAGCATTCAATTGCTTTAGACACACAAGCGCAAGCCGAAGAGTTCCATAAAAAATTACACCATGCCATTTTAAAAGCGCAAACACAAAAACAAAAAGTACAGCCTGGACAATTAGAGGTTGTTATTGTAGGTGCTGGTGCAACAGGCGTTGAACTTGCAGCTGAGCTTCACAAGGCAACACGTGAAATGACAGCTTATGGTATTGATCGCATTAATCCTGATCGCGATATTAAGATATCCATTGTAGAAGCGAGCACTCGATTATTGCCTGCACTCCCACAAAAATTATCTCATTCTGTAGCGTTGGAGTTACGTAAGTTACATGTACATCTTTATCTGGGTGAGCGTGTGACTGAAGTTTCTGCAAAAGGTATTAAGACATACACTAAAAAATTTCTTCCTTCAGGCCTTGTCGTTTGGGCTGCGGGTGTGAAGGCTCCAGATTTCTTAAAGAATATTGATGGCTTAGAAACTAATCGCATCAATCAATTGATGGTGAATAATTCATTACAAACAACTAAGGATGATTCAATTTTTGCTTTTGGCGATTGTGCTGCATGTCCGATTGAAGGTACTGATATATATGTTCCTCCAAGAGCACAGGCTGCACATCAGCAAGCAAATCTTCTTTTTAAAAGTATGAAGTTGCGTATTAAAGGAAAAACACATTTACCTCGCTACGTGTATAAAGATTATGGCTCACTTGTGAATCTTGGAGCATATTCAACTGTCGGTAATTTAATGGGCTCTCTCATAGGGGACTCTATGTTTATCGAAGGTCTCATTGCACGATTAATGTATCAATCGCTTTATAAAATGCATTTAATGGCTTTACATGGGTTTATGAGTATGGCCCTTCAGACTTTGGCTAGAATCATTACACGCAGAACCGAGGCACAGGTTAAGCTTCACTGATTATAAGCACATCATTAATATATTAATTTATAAAAAAACTCACAAATGAAAATTGGTATTCTTAAGGAAATAGTTGATGGAGAAAGTCGCGTAGCTATCACGCCTGAAATCGTTAAAAAATTAATTCAAATGAAATGCGAAGTGTTTATCGAAAAAGATGCAGGGTTAAAAGCTCATATTTCAGACCAAGCATTTATAAATGAAGGTGCAATCGTTAAATCCAAGAGCAAGGTCATCGACAAAGAAATTATTCTTAAAGTACGCGCGCCAAGTCACGATGAAATTAAATCTCTTAAAAAAGACACTATTATTATTGGTTTGCTAGAACCTTTTAATCACTCATTAAAAGAAATCATGGCTACTCAAGGTTTAACATGTTTTGCGCTCGAAGCACTTCCAAGAAACTCGCGAGCTCAAAGCATGGATGTTTTATCTTCACAAGCAAATATCTCTGGCTATAAATCTGTATTATTAGCTACACAATTTTATAAAAAATTTATGCCTATGCTCATGACGGCAGCAGGCACAGTGAAAGCAGCTCGAGTTTTGATTTTAGGTGCTGGTGTTGCTGGACTACAAGCGATTGCAACCGCAAAAAGATTAGGCGCTATTGTGGAAGCATCTGATGTGAGGCCTGCAGTTAAAGAACAAATCGAATCACTAGGTGCAAAATTTATCGATGTCCCATTTGAAACAGAAGAAGAAAAAAATATTGCTTCAGGGCAAGGTGGGTATGCTCAAAAAATGCCTGCAGCATGGTTAAAAAGACAAGCAAATGTTGTATCAGAACATGCCCAGAAAGCAGATATTGTAATTACATCAGCACTTATTCCTGGCATGTTTCCCCCAGAGTTAATTTCTAAAGATACTGTAGAGGGCATGAAGCAAGGCTCTGTCATTATTGATCTTGCTGCAGGTACAGGGCAAAACGGTTGTGGTAATTGTCCACTGACTCAAGCAGATAAAGTCATTGAACATAAAAGTGTCACTATTGTGGGTTATACAAATCTCCCAAGTTTAGTGAGCCATGATGCATCGGTGCTTTTTGCAAAGAATGTATATGAATTTCTAAAGTTATTAATCAATGCTGATGGAAAGTTAGATATTGATTACGATGATGAATTGCTAAGCGCATCATTAATGACGCGTGAAGGTAAGTTATTTAATGAAAGAAAGGTAAACATATAATGGATTTAATGACTATCCAAAACATTTCAATTTTTGTATTGGCTATATTTGTTGGCTATCACGTTGTGTGGAACGTCACACCTGCCCTACATACACCTCTTATGTCTGTTACCAATGCTATTTCTGGTATTGTGATTGTAGGTGCAATTTTACAAGCCGTCCCTATCAATGGTAATGAAATTAACTTAACGAGTGTATTAGCATTCACTGCGATATTACTTACCTCAGTTAATATCTTTGGAGGGTTTATGGTGACAAAAAGAATGTTGGATATGTTTAAAAAGAAAGAACATATTAACAAAAATTAAATCATGGCTTCATTATTATATTTATTTTCAGCGGTATTATTTATCTTTTCTCTTAAAGGCCTCTCTTCACCTAAAACATCGAGACTAGGTAATACGCTCGGTATGATTGGAATGGTAGTTGCAATTCTAACTACATTCAATATTGGGCATAACTTAATTGTTCCTATGATAGGTCTTGCAATACTGATTGGTGCTTTGATCGGAATTTTTGCAGCCAAAAAAGTTGAGATGACTAGCATGCCTGAGCTTGTCGCTTTAATGCATTCCTTTGTAGGTTTAGCTGCAGTGCTCATTGCAATTGCTGCAGTATTTAATACAAACAATCTCCACAGTGATGCCCAGAGAATTGAATTATTCATTGGTGCTTTTATTGGCGCTATTACGTTTTCAGCTTCAGTCGTTGCATTCGGAAAGCTTTCTGGAAAATTCAGTGCAAAAATGATTCAATTTAAAGGTCAGCATTTTTTAAATCTATTTTTATTTATTGCAATGATTTCAGCAGGTATCTTTTTTTATAGCACACACAATACTTCTATATTTCTTTTGATGTGCTTTATTGCATTTGTACTTGGAGTGACTCTTATTATACCAATCGGTGGTGCAGATATGCCAGTTGTAGTTTCGATGCTAAATAGTTATTCAGGATGGGCTGCTGCAGGTATCGGGTTTTCTCTTAATAACTCTGTTTTAATTATTGCAGGTGCATGTGTGGGTGCTTCAGGCGCAATTCTTTCTTATATTATGTGTAAAGCAATGAATCGTTCTATTGTTTCTGTGTTATTAGGTGGTTTTGGTGCAGATACTTCTGCATTACACGATTCTTCTCAAAGTCAAAAAATAGCAAAATCAGGTTCGGTTGAGGATGTTGCATTTTTATTATCGAATGCAGATTCAGTAATTATTGTGCCTGGTTACGGCTTAGCCGTAGCAAGAGCTCAGCATGCTTTACAAGAATTGACTACAAAACTTATCAGTAAGGGCATTAAGGTTAAATACGCAATTCATCCAGTTGCAGGAAGGATGCCTGGACATATGAATGTATTGTTAGCCGAAGCAGATGTCCCTTACGAGATGATTGTTGAAATGGAAGATATTAATCACGAGTTTGGTGAAACAGATGTTGTCCTTGTGATAGGAGCGAATGATGTCGTTAATCCACAAGCGAAAAAACCTGGAAGTCCTATTTATGGAATGCCTATTCTAGAAGCATTTAAAGCGAAAACTATTGTTGTAAATAAGCGTTCAATGTCTGCAGGTTATGCAGGACTTGATAATGAATTATTTTATTTAGATAAAACTATGATGGTATTTGGAGATGCAAAAAAAGTTACTGATGACATTGTTAAAGCAATAGATTAAGTCTATTAGTTCTAAATTATTTTTTTATAATGCTTATAGATTATAAGCATTGTAATACTCACAAATAAACCTAAAAGAATGATAATGGTATTGATAGAAAGCTCTTCCCTTACCATCCAGGTGTAAGTTCCACTTAGTAATAATATTCCAATGTTCTCATTAAAATTTTGTACCGCAATTGAATGGCCTGCACCAATAAGTAAATGACCTCGGTGTTGCAAAAGCGCATTGAGTGGCACAATAAAAAAACCACTAAGAGCGCCGATGAGTAGAAAAATAAGTCCTGCAATATACCAATCTTGAATCACAACCATACTCATAACAAATCCACCCATGAGAATGCCCGCAGGTAAAACCTTTACTGAGTCTTTGAGACTAATATAGCGAGCAGCAATAAAGGATCCTATAGCAATGCCAACAGCGACCATCGCAGTGAGCCGCGTAGATTCTTCTAAATTAAAATGTAAGGCGTATCCTGCCCAAGCAATGACAATTAACCTTAACGAAGCGCCCGCACCCCAAAATAACGTTGTGACTGCTAAAGAAAGTTGACCTTCAGGATCTTTCCATAGCACTTTAAATGCATGCCAAAAATCTTTCATCATGAATAAAGGATTTTTTTTAGGCAATCTGTGATCAATTGCGAGTACAGGAATATAACGATTAAAAATGGCAGCAAGAAGATAAAGCCCTGTGATTAAAATGATCGCTATAAGTGGATCGAATTGAGCAAGCGCTCCACCAATAATTGAACCTAAAATAATGGCGACAACTGTAGATCCTTCCATCCATCCATTTGCCATCACAAGTTCTTTAGGTGGAAGTAGTTCCGTTAAAATCCCATATTTAGCTGGCGAATATGCTGCCGCGCCAATGCCTACTATGCCATAAGCATAGAGTGGCTGCATACCTAATAGCATAAACAAGCTACCTAAGAATTTTATGGCGTTGGAATAAAACATCACGCGACCTTTAGGATAAGCATCTGCAATACCCCCTACAAAAGGTGCCAAAATAATATAGGAAATGACAAAGAATTGAAGCAAAAGTGGCTGATGCCAATCTGGTGCATTAAGTTGAGCGAGTAATGCAATTGCTGCGAATAAAAGTGCATTATCAGCAAGTGCTGATAAAAATTGAGCAAGCAGAAGTGGAACAAACCCTTTTGAAGCATTTAAATTAAAGCGTTTCAGCAGCATAGTCAGCTAAGCGTGAACGTTCACCACGCACGAGTGTGATGTGACCATTATGATCCCAACCTTTAAAACGATCGACGACGTAAGTTAGCCCTGAACTCCCTTCCGTGAGGTAAGGTGTATCGATCTGTGCAATATTGCCAAGACATACAACTTTAGTACCGGGGCCTGCACGCGTAATGAGCGTTTTCATTTGCTTCGGCGTTAAATTTTGCGCTTCATCAATGATGAGGAATTTATGTAGAAAAGTTCTACCACGCATAAAATTAAGTGATTTCACTTTAATGCGTGAACGAATAAGATCTTGTGTCGCAGCCCTTCCCCATTCGCCAGCTTCTTCATCTGTTTTATTGAGGACATCGAGGTTGTCTTCTAACGCTCCCATCCATGGCGTCATTTTTTCTTCTTCAGTGCCAGGAAGGAATCCAATATCCTCACCTACAGGAACCGTCACACGCGTCATAATAATTTCGTTGTAGATTTTTTTATCGAGTGTTTGTGTAAGACCCGCTGCAAGAGTAAGCAATGTTTTACCTGTGCCTGCTTGACCAAGGAGTGTCACAAAATCAATGTCAGGATCCATCAGCAAATTGAGCGCAAAATTTTGTTCACGATTTCTAGCATTAATGCCCCATATATTATGTTTAGCATTAACAAAGTCTTTAATGATTTCGAGCGTTGCAGTTTTACCTAAAATTTTTCGTACTATTGCATGGAAGGGTTTATCAAAGTCATAAAAAATAAATTCATTAATAAAGAAATTAGGGCACATCGGACCTGTCAGTCGATAAAACATTTTGCCATTTTCTTGCCATGACTTCATATCTTTACTGTGTTTTTCCCAGAAATCTTCAGGTAATTCTGTCATGCCCGTATAGAGCATCTCAGTATCTTCAAGAACCTTGTCATTAAAATAGTCTTCAGCGGCTATACCTAAGGCACGCGCTTTAATGCGAATATTAATGTCCTTACTGACAAGGATAACTTGACGTTTCGGATCTTGATGCTTGAGATAAGCGACGATACCTAAAATTTGATTGTCAGCTTTACTTCCGGCAAGCATAGGCAAATCATGAGGGAGCGAAGTTGTTTGTAGGAAAAGTTTTCCTGTGACATGTATATTGCCTTTAATGCCAAGAGGCCGACCATGTTCTAAAGTTTCTTCATTGGTACCAATAATTTCTTCTAAATTGCGACTGGTTTGTCTCGCATTACGTGCAACTTCACTCACACCTTTTTTATTATTGTCGAGTTCTTCCAAAGTCACCATGGGAAGATAGATATCGTGCTCTTCAAATCTAAAAATACTTGAAGGGTCGTGCATAAGAACATTGGTATCAAGGACAAAGAGTTTGGCTGTATTATTTTTTTTGGCCATAAATTAAGTTAAGTTGTGTTGTTTAACAAATTGGAAAACTTCTTCGACGTGACCTTCAACTTTCACACCGCGCCAAATCTTAATCAGTTTTCCGTTAGGATCGATCACAAATGTACTACGCTCAATCCCTCTGACTTGTATACCATACATATTTTTCATTTTGATGACACCAAATAACGCACAAGCTTTTTCTTCTTCATCACTAAGGAGTTCGAAAGGAAAACTAAATTTAGATTTAAAGTTTTCATGTGACTTCAGGGTATCTCGAGATATGCCAAATATTTCGGTATCTAATTTATGGAATTTTTTATACGTATCTCTAAAATCAACGCCTTGCGTTGTACAACCTGGGGTTGCATCTTTAGGATAAAAATAAAGCACAAGATAACGACCCTTATAATCGGATAGGTTAAATTGAAGACCACTGGTGCCAGAAAGTTTAAAAGAGGATACTTTTTTGTTGATTTCCAAGTCTCTATATTAAGCGATTTTTAATAAAAAAGTGTTGAGATTTTAGAAAAAAAATTGATTTTTAAGGAACTTCGTATGGAATCAGACAGTGCTTTTGGAGCGTATCGATTTTTTAAAAGAAGCTATCAAATAACTGAATATCAACATATACATCTTTTTCTAAAGGGCCTTGAGACTCTTCTAGAACGATAAAGCAATTGGCTTCACTCATCGACCTTAAAATACCTGAGCCTTGATCTTTTAAAGCTTTGACTTTGAATTGGCCTGTTGCGTCTTGTAGAAAAATACCTCGTTGGAACTCAGTCCGACCTGGTGCTTTTTTAATGGGTTCTAATAATTGAGCTTTAATAAGCGGAATAGCGGGAATAGGTTCTTGCCCTGACAATATAAGAAGTGCTTCTCTGACAAATTGGTAGAAGGTGACCATGGTAGATACGGGGTTCCCTGGTAGGCCAAAATAATGACATGCACCAATTTTTCCATATGCGAGAGGTCGCCCAGGTTTCATAGAAATTTTCCAGAACAAAATCTCACCTATTTTTTTTAAAATTTCTTTTATGTAATCTGCTTCACCGACTGAAACACCACCTGTGGTAATGATGACATCAGCTAATGCGCTTGCTTTTTTTAAAGTATGCTCAATGGATGCTTTGTCATCTGGAATGACACCGAAATCATGAATCTCAACATGGAGCCGTCTTAAAAGACCTATGAGACTATAACGATTACTGTCAAATACTTGTCCTACTTTTAGTGTGTTACCTAAAGTAACAATCTCATCACCTGTTGAAAAAAAAGCAACTTTAATTTTTTGGTATACCTCAATAGTTTCGATACCTAAAGACGCAAGAAGACCTAGATCACAAGGTTGGATGAGGCGACCTTTTTGTAAAATGGTTTGACCTATTTGAATATCTTCACCCCGAAGACGAACGTTTTGAAGGGGATGAGGTTTTTGATTGAATGTAATTTTTTTATTATGTACTTCAACATATTCTTGAGGAATAACTGCATTGAGCCCTTCCGGTATATATGCCCCGGTCATGATGTGCACTGCTTCTTTGGTATTGCCTTGAAGTACATTCCCTGCAAATACTTTACCTGTGATTTTCAGTGTAAAAGGCCCCTCATTCTTTAATCTATCAGTATGAACAGCGTAACCGTCCATTGCAGAGTTATCGTAATTAGGCACATGCATAGATGCAATAATAGGTTGAGCCAAGATGCGATGCAGTGCATCTTGAATAGGAATATTTTCTTTTGTAGTGACTACATTAAGAAAAGAACGTATCCATGTTTTTGCTTTTTTAACAGACATCGCATGAGGATCATAGTCGCTTGATGTGCCAAGCGACATTAACTGACTTAAACTTAAATTTTTTAACGTCATAAATTTTTATAGATTTCTGCTTCAGTATTAAAGTTTAAAAATTTTTTTTTGTCTTTAAAATCTACAATGGAAAAAGGAAGCTGACGAATCCAATCTTCAATTTTTCGACCTCCATGATTAAAAAATAAAATGAGATTTTCAAGTGTAGATGAGTGACATAGGCAGCAAGTTGACTGAAGCCCATCTTCAGTTTTTGGAACGGCGACTAATGCATGATCTATCTTAATACCTTTTTTTAATTGATTAATTAAATCTAAAGGTAAAAAAGGTGTATCACATGGAACGAATTGTATCCAATCCACATTCATTTTTTTTAGACATGTCAGCATACCGACCAGCGGACCTTCTTGATTTTCAAATTCATCATCAATCATAGGAAGTTTGTAGTTAATAAAATCATCTTGATTACGATGAGTATTGATATAGATATTGTTAGTTTGCAATTTCATTTGGTCAATCACATGCTGAATGAATGGTTTATCTTGAAATAAAACGAGTGCTTTATTTTTAACGCCCATGCGTTGTGATTGGCCACCGGCCAAAATAACGACCGCTAAAGATTCAGCCACTTAAGTTTAGCCTCCGGTATGTGACATAAAACGCACGACAGAAGGTTTTATGTTTTCAAGATTGAAATCATGTCCTTGAGGTTTAATTTTCATACTTTCAAGAATAGCAAACTGAATAGGCCAATCATCATTGAGATGCTGACGTAAAAGAGGCATGAGCTCTATTTTTTCTTCTTGCCCTAAACATAAAAATAATTCCCCCTTAGAGGAAACTCTAACGCGATTACACGTATCACAGAAATTATGACTATGAGGAGAAATAAATCCAACTTTAGTATGTTGGTTTGCGATCTGCCAATATTTTGCAGGGCCACCAGAGCTATATGTTGTAGGGATTAAATTAAAATGGCTTTGTAGTTTTTTTAATACCACATCATTACTGATAAAAGTATTCATTCTATTGTGACCAATATCACCTAAAGGCATTTCTTCAATAAAAGAAATATCAATCTTTTTTTCAGTTGCAAAGTTAACTAGATCAATCACTTCATGATCATTAATGCCTTGCATTAAGACGGTGTTAAGTTTGATGCTATCAAAACCAATCTTAATCGCATCTTCAATGCCTTGCAGAACTTTATGTAAATCACCCACGCGGGTAATTTTTTCAAATTGAACAGGATCAAGACTATCAAGACTGATATTAATTCTTTTTACTTTAGAAGCCTTAAGTGTTTCGACGTAATGACTTAGTTGACTACCATTCGTCGTTAAGACAATGTCTTTCAGGCGATCGATCTTAGCAATTTCATGAAAAAGCCAGGACACATTTTTTCTAACCAGAGGTTCGCCACCTGTGATTCTGACTTTCGTAACACCGAGTGAAGCAAAAATTTTTACAATCCTCGCTGATTCCTCTAACGAGAGCACTTCGTCACGAGGTAAAAAATTCATATCTTCATTCATGCAGTAAAGACATCTGAAATCACAACGATCAGTAATTGATAGGCGAAGATAATTAATCTTCCGATGAAATTGATCAATTAATCTGAGAGGTGAATGATTCTGCACTGTCAATTCAATTAGGCTAGTTGAACTTCGACCAAACAATCATGTGAAGTTGGAGAATTTCCCATATCACCAAAAGCATTAGAGCTAACCGAATTGACGACACCGTTATTATGTTGTCTCCAGTAGCCTAGGGTTGCAACGACGATACCTTTATTAACATCAGTCGTTACTTTCGATACGGCCTCAAAGAAACCACGATCGTTGAACACTTTAGCTCGATCCCCTTGTTTGATGCCTCGCTCTTCAGCATCTAATGGATGAATCATCACAAATTGCTCCCCTTGGGCCTTAAGTTTATTTTTGATATTGGCGTAGCTTGAATTAATAAAGCCATGACTTTTTGGCGATAGAATATTTAATGGGTATTTTTTAGCTAATATTGGATTCGCTGATGCTGTCTCTTTGGATGGCACATAATCAGGTAGCTCAGGAATATCATCTCCTGGCTGGAAAGCTTCATACATTTGCCTAAATGGTCCCGCGACAAAATTCTTAGCCCCGACCACCCTAAATTCACATTTGCCCGATGGCGTTGGAAATTTACCTTCTTTATGAGGTGCACGATTGTCTTTTGTACCGACATTGATTCTTGCATAACCATGTTTTTTCAAATAATCTAAATCAATATCTTTACAGGCTGGTGAATTCCAATCGATATAATGTTGAAGACATTCAGTGTCTGACCATTTAAAACATTCTTCTTCAAAACCCAGTCTTTTAGCAAGACGTCTAAAAATTTCATAATTTGGAATAGCTTCACCTGGTGATTCTATGCATTTTGTATTGTACGTGAGGTATAAATGACCCCAAGATAAAATGATATCCTCTTGTTCTGCCCCCATGGATGCGGGAAGAAGAATATCAGCAAAGGCTGCAGTATCAGAAATAAAATGCTCCGCAGAAACAAGAAATAGATCTTCGCGCTTCAAACCCTCTAATATCTTTTCACTTTCCGTTGATTGAGTGACAGGATTTGTGTTCCAACACATCATTGACTTGATAGGCACTTTTAGTTTTTGTTCACCCGTTAAAACACGTCCTAACTGAAGATTATTAACAACTTGTGTCCCTTCTGGGATTAAGTCAGGTCTGCAAATCACATCAAATTTGTAAGGTTGTTCCCACACTGGGAATTGAAGGATGCCTCCACCTACATGACGCCAGGCACCAGTAAGTGCCGGAAGTGATGTAACCGCTCTAATTGCCTGACCTCCTCCCCAGCTTTTTTCAAGGGCAACCCCAATTCGTATAGCGGAGGGTTGAGTCGTCGCATATTCTCTTGCCAGTTTTCGAATGTCATTTGCTAAGACCCCTGTAATTTCTTCTGCCCACTCAGGACTTCTCTTTTTTGCCAGTTCTGCTAATTCTTTAAAGCCAACTGTGTACTTATCCACATAATCTTGGTCAATTAGCCCCTCTTCAATAATGACATGCATCATCGCCATCACTAAAGCGCCGTCAGTGCCTGGTTTAGGACAGATATGCCAATCTGCTTCTTTAGCAGTTTTTGAGGCATAAGCATCAATCACGACAACTTTTGAACCCTTCTTTTGTGCTTCTTTGACAATATGCCAATGATGGAGATTGGTGCTTACGGAATTACAAGCCCAAATAATGATAAATTTAGAATGAATAAAGCTCTCTGGATCTACGCCAGCCGTAGGGCCAACAGTTAAAAGCCAAGCCGTCGCTGAACCCTCTCCGCAGAATGTTCTTTCAGTGACAGTTGCTCCCAATCGAGCAAAGAAAGAGTCTCCTCCATTCATGCCATGTACTAATCCTTGATTGCCTAAGTAGCTGTTGGGCATAATGGCTTGTGAACCAAATTCTTTGATGATGGATTGCCATTTATGAACTATGGTATCGAGTGCTTCATCCCAAGAAATTCTTTGAAATTGTTTTGTGCCCTTAGGGCCAATGCGTTTCATAGGGTATAGCAATCGATCAGGATGGTAGTGACGTTTTTCGTAATCTTGTAATTTCACACATAACCCGCCACGAGTCATTGGATGATCTGAATTACCTTTCACACTTATGAGTTTATTATCCTGAACTTCATAAACCATAGAGCAGGTATCCGGGCAGTCATGAGGACATCCCCCGTGAAAACTTTTTATCTCTTTAGAAGTCTGATTATTCATATAGTGTCCTCTTTTTAAAATTATTTAAGTGAGAAATGAAGCGATAATTTATAATACGTAGAGATTTTTATTTAATCAATTCATAAATTTTTTTTTGGAGCAGTTTTTGTCAGAAGCTATTTTAAGTCCTGCTGATTACCAAGTCATTGAAAAGCATATTTTGCATTATCAATCAGTGCCTGGTGCATTATTGCCTCTTCTTCATGCTATTCAGGATGATTTAGGATTTATACCAGAAATTGCTTATCCACTCATCTCAAAAGGACTTAGTTTGTCAGTGGCTTCAGATTGAGATTTCATCCGAATGTTTTCAATCTTTAAAAGATAAGCGAAGAAATTTACTGGGCAGAACAGGTTGTGGTTTATGTGGCGCAGAAAATTTAGATCAAGCATTACGTTTACCAAAAAAAACAATTGATAGAATAGTAGAAATTAAAGAAAGCCTGATTACTGCATCACTTGAGAAAATTAGTTTAAATCAATCCCTACAAAAAAAACAGGCGCTACACATGCATGTGCATGGGTTAATTTAAAGGGTGAGGTCAATATAGTTAGAGAAGATGTAGGTCGGCATAATGCTTTAGATAAACTTATCGGCGCTATTATAGCTAGGGAGCATCTAGAAGATGGCTTTGTTGTCACTACGAGTCGAGCAAGTTATGAAATGGTGCAGAAAACAATTATGCTAGGCGTATCTTGTTTAGTTGCAATATCAGCGCCTACAGGACTTGCGATTTGATCTGCGTTAAAATATGGCGTATGTCTGATTGGGTTTGCAAGGCTTAATCAATATGTTATTTATACGTTTCCAGAAAGAATTTTAAAGAATTAATTATGAATATTGATCATTTAGTAACGATGGCCAATCAAATTGGTGATTTTTTTAAATCATATCCAGATCAAGAAAAGGCCAAAGAAGAAATTGCAAATCATTTAAAGAAATTTTGGGCGCCGCCTATGCGGAGTCAAATTAAAGATCATCTAGAAAAAAAACAAGGCAAGGGCCTGGAATTAATTGTGGCGGATGCAATTAAAAAGCATCTTTAGATTTTTTAAACTATTTTATTTTTTATAAAATAGTTTGTAATTATTTTTGTCACCTGGTTGTTTGTTATTCCATATTAATTTCCACTTTTCACTGATAGGCGGGAGATCTTTTTTGTGAAGTTGGTATACAAGAAGATAGCTACAGTTACTTCCATCAGCTTCTTTGTTGGCTCTGATATTAAGATAGTAATCAATTAAATCAATTTGCGGGCCATTGATATTGTGTGTTGTAAGACATGACTTATCTTGCATGGCTTTACCCATGGATAAAAACAATGGACTAAAATCTTTTTTATAGTTAATCCAGGGCAGCCACAATGCCATCAATAAAGCCCAAGTCAACGTAAGTCCAACTGACCAATTTGTAGTGCATGATCGATTTGTAATTCTTATTTTAATAATAGAGAATATCCAGGTGAGAGAAAGAAGGAAAGCAATCATCAGCATAGCTGTATTTAAATCAACTTTATTAGTCTGTGCTAAAAATTGCATGCGTTCATATGCTTTATGAGGGAATCCTGTAAGCATTGCAACCCATCCAAGCCATATAATAAATAAAAGTGTTGAGAATAAAATTATGCCAAACCAATTGAGCGCGTTTGCAGCGCCTCTCTTTAAACTTTCAACACTACCTGCCGCAATGGTTGATAGGGGAATTAAAAAAGGTATTAAAAGTACTTGATTTATTGGTGCATATGAAGAAGTTAAAATAAGTGTGGCAATGAAAAAAATAATGGGTAATTGAAATTTTGATTGAGAAGATATTTTGTGTCTAAATTTCCATAGACCCCATGCCGCTAAAGGAAGAGATGGCCAAGTAAACCAAGATAGACCTTTTAAATAAAAAAGATAATTATAGGTTTCAAAAAGATGGGTGTTGGTGATCCAGTTTATAAAAATATTGTGTTCATAAAGCCATAAAATGAAAGGCCATAATATGAGAAAAGGTAAACTTACTAATCCGCTTAAACCTAATACCAAACGATAACGATGTGTGCGCCAATTTTGAAATAATAGCGGCAATGTGATAGCGGTAAGTATTAAAATAAGTGCGGGCATGATGCCAGTAGATAGAAAACTAACACCTAGTCCCACACCCAAAAGAATAGCCGCTCTAAAAGGCCGTCTATTGGAAAGTGCAAAACCATAAAAAGCCATAGTCAAGCCAGTAAGTGTTGCAATTTGTGGCATCAAGGTATGTGAATTAAAAATGAGGCCTATCGAGCCTATAAAAATAAGAGACGCCTGTCGACCAAAACCACTACCCCATAATTCCCTATTGGCCATACCTATAAGAAGAATAGTAAGCCCTACCCACAGAGCATTAACGAGTCTACTTGCGTCATGAAGTGACATGAGGGGTGAAAGTATTTTGCCAAATATGGCTGCAGTCCAATAATAGAGAGGTGGATTTGTTAATACATCCTCACTTGCTGATAAAGGTGCTAATAAATGCCCATTTAAAATGGAATGAATTGTACTAATGCTTTGAGATTCGTAACCTTTCCAAGGGGCATGACCAAATAAGCCTGCAAAAATCCAAATGATACATAAAATAACAAAGGAGTGAATTTTGGCTCTTTCCCCTAATCGGCTTCTTGGGGTTGCCATATTATCTTGCCAGTCGTGTTCTAATTGAAATCGCATATTTAAAAAATAAAAAAAGGCAGCCTATGCTGCCTTTATATTTAAAAAACAATCGTTACATGCCATATTTTTGTTTAAATTTCTCAACACGGCCCGCTGTATCTAAAATCTTTTGTTTTCCTGTGTAGAAAGGATGACATTGAGAACAAACTTCAATGTTCATATCTTTGGCAATAGTAGAGTGTGTCTTGAATTTATTACCACAGCTGCAAGTGATATTAATTTCAGGGTAATTTGGGTGAGTATCAGCTTTCATAATTTTTCCAACTTTCGTTCAATAGATTCGTATTATCAATGATTTAGGACTAAAAATCAATTAATTTTATACTTTAACCTCTTCTCATGCTATCAAAGAAATCATTATTATTCTTAGTGGCTTTGATCTTATCAAGAAGAAATTCCATAGCTTCCAAGTCATCCATAGGATGCAGAAGTTTTCTAAGGACCCATATTTTTTGTAGGGCATCCTTAGCGATTAACAGCTCTTCTTTTCGTGTACCCGATTTATTTACATTGATAGCAGGATAAAGTCTCTTTTCAGCCATTTTTCTATCAAGGTGAATTTCCATATTGCCTGTACCTTTAAATTCTTCGTAAATAACATCATCCATTCGAGAACCTGTATCAATTAATGCTGTGGCTAGAATTGTGAGTGAACCACCTTCTTCAACATTTCGGGCGGCGCCAAAAAATCTTTTTGGTTTTTGTAGTGCATTTGCATCAACACCACCTGTGAGAACTTTGCCAGAAGAGGGAATGACCGTATTGTATGCTCTTGCAAGTCTTGTAATTGAATCTAAAAGAATTACAACATCTTTTTTGTGTTCTACGAGACGTTTTGCTTTTTCAAGCACCATTTCTGCAACTTGAACGTGACGGGATGCTGGCTCATCAAATGTTGATGCAACCACCTCTCCTTTAACAGATCGAGTCATCTCAGTCACTTCTTCAGGTCTTTCATCAATGAGTAATACAATAAGCGATACATCGGGATGATTAGCTGTGATTGCATGAGCAATATTCTGCATCATGACTGTTTTACCACTTTTTGGACTAGCTACAAGTAAGCCACGCTGACCCTTTCCTATTGGCGCGATCATATCAATGACTCGGCTTGTGATATTTTCTTCACCGTTAATATCCCTTTCAAGAGTTAAAGGAATTGTTGGGAATAAAGGTGTTAAGTTTTCAAAAAGAATTTTGTGTTTTGTATTTTCAGGTGCTTCATTATTTACTTGATCTACTTTGACAAGCGCAAAATAACGTTCACCATCTTTAGGTGTTCTAATTTCACCCTGAATAGTATCGCCGGTATGAAGATTGAATCGACGTATTTGAGAAGGAGACACATATATATCGTCAGGACCAGCAAGATAAGAGGCGTCGGGAGACCTTAAGAATCCAAAACCATCTTGTAAAACTTCTAAAGTACCATCACCAAAAATACTATCACCTTTTTTTGCTTTATTTTTTAAGATCGCAAAAACTAAATCTTGTTTTCTCATACGACTTGCATTTTCAATTTCATCCTTAATTGCCATTTCTACAAGTTGTGCAATAGGTAAGTGTTTTAATTCAGATAAATGCATAGTTTATTTTTTCCGATTAGTGTTGCGTTGAAGAGTTGATGGCAGGATAAATAACTTAGATGGTACTGTCGATAAATGTGGTTAATTGAGATTTTGATAGTGCACCTACTTTAGTTGCTTCTACATTTCCATTTTTAAAAATCATTAGTGTGGGAATACCTCGAATACCATATTTAGATGGGGTTTGTGCATTTTCATCAATATTTAATTTGGCAATTTTTAGTTTGCCATCGTAATCTTTTGATATTTCATCAAGGATTGGAGCGATCATCTTACAAGGGCCGCACCATTCTGCCCAATAATCAACTAAAACAGGAATTGAAGATTGAAGCACCTCAGTTTCAAATGTTGCATCTGATAAATGGATAATATTTATACTCATGGCGACCTCTAATGGATAATTCTTTAATTAAGCTAGCTAATATTACGGGCAAAATGTTTTGGGATTTAGAACTAACTTGAATTTTTTGAAAAAACTATGGAAAACATTATAACAACATCTTTAATTAAATCAAACATAGATACGGCTTTTTTAACAGCCATATCTAAATTATTATTTATTTTCAATAAGTTAAGTTGAATACCTACTTAGCTTATTTGTTACTATATTCAAATAATTTAACGACTTTTGTTACTTTACTTGTATTTTTTGCAATATCTTCAGCTTCTTTCCCTTCTTTTTCAGTCAAAATTCCCATGAGGTAAACTGCTTTATTTTCTGTAATGACTTTGACAATAAAAGGTGAGAATTTATTCTCTTTGAAAAAACGTGCCTTAACATTGGAAGTGATTAAAGTATCTTCAGCACGAGCTGAAAGGGAGCTCACCGGCCCAATCGTTAATTCATTAACTACAGATTTAACGTTAGCGAGTTCTTTTATTTGATCTGTAATTTTTGTTTTGATTTTATCATTTGGTACTTGTCCTAAAATAAGCACATGGCCATTGTAGCTCGTGACATTTGTATGAATATCACCTTCTAGTTTTTGAATACGAGCAAAAGATTTTAATTCGATATTAGAGTCTTCTAGAATAATGCCAGGCGTTCTTCTGTCAGCAGCAGTACTCATACCTGCGGCACCTCCGCCTATAATTGCAGCAGGGCATCCAAAGAGTTGTAATAATACAAAAGAAATAAAAAGTAATTTGATATGTTTAAGCATGTTTTCCTCTAAACTTTTATTAACATAGCATTGATATGTGACAAAATGATTATATCTCTTTTAAACATGTCTTGAGTAGGTGCTTAAGTGCTTAAAAACATGGACTATCAATGACTAATGGAAAATTGTATGTCGTTGCAACACCTATAGGCAATCTAAAAGATATTACCTATAGAGCTCTTGAAACTTTTAAAGCAGTTGATCTTATTGCCTCTGAAGATACAAGGCACACACAGGGTCTTTTATCCCATTTCTCCATTGAAAAAAAACAGTTCGCTGTACATCGGCATAATGAAAAAGCATCTGCACAAAAAATCATTGCGTATTTAAAAGAAGGTAAACATATTGCTTTGGTATCTGATGCAGGAACGCCTAATGTTAGCGATCCTGGTGGCCTCATTGTAAAAGAAGTTGTAGCCGCTGGATTCGAGGTGATACCTATTCCAGGCGTATCTGCAGTAACGACAGCCTATTCCATATCGGGTATGGCATATACCAGTTTTTATTTTTATGGATTTTTACCTACAACGAGCAGTCAAAGAATAAAAGTTTTTGAAAGTCTTCATGCGCAAGTATGCCCTATGATTTTTTATGAAGCACCGCACCGCATCATAAAAACTTTAAAAGATATGGCTGATTTTTTTGGGATTAAGCATGAGATTGTTGTGGCACGAGAACTTACTAAAACATTTGAAAGTATTTATCGAGGGGAGATTTTAAAGATCAAAGAGACTATTGAAAGTGATAGCAATTTTCAGAAAGGTGAGTTTGTCATATTGGTGTCCCCCATTCACTATGAAAAAAAAGAATTACTGACTGAAGATCAGCATAGAATATTAAAAATATTATTAAGTCATATGCCAACGAATGCAGCAGTAAAGATAGCTGTTGATATATTAAATATCAACAAGAATCATTTATATAATGAAGCTTTGAAAATAAAAAAAGATGACTAAAACTTTAAAGATTACAACACCCGATGATTTTCATGTGCACTTAAGAGACGATGTACTCATGGCTTCAGTTGTCCCTTATACAGCAAAGCAATTTGCGAGAGCACTTGTGATGCCCAATTTAAAAACACCCATTACGACAGTTGACCAAGCGATTCAATACGAATCGAGAATTAAAAAAGTTTTGAAAAGTGATAGCCACTTTCAGCCTTTAATGACTTTATATCTCACCGATAATACATCTTTAGAGGAAATTAAAAAGATTCCTGACTGCAAAAAAATTGTAGGCATTAAATATTATCCAGCAGGAGCCACAACTAATTCAGATTCAGGTGTCAAAAATATTGATGATCGTTATAATGTTTTTGAGTTGATGGAAAAGCTAGATGTGCCACTTTTACTTCATGGTGAAGTTGTAGGCCCTGTGATTGATATTTTTGATCGAGAAAAAGTATTCATTGATAACCATTTATTAAAACTACACAAAACATTTCCTAATTTAAGAGTTGTGTTAGAACACATCACTACAAAAGAAGCTGCTGATTTTATTTTAAGTGCATCTAAAAAAATTGCAGCAACGATTACACCGCAGCATCTTTTATTAAATCGAAATCATATGTTTGTTGGAGGTATAAATCCACATCATTACTGTCTCCCAGTCCTGAAAAGAGAAATACATCGACAAGCTCTTTTAAATGTAGTCTCTTCAGGTAATGCAAAATTCTTTTTAGGTACCGATAGTGCCCCTCACTTAAAATCAACAAAAGAAAATACTTGTGGTTGTGCAGGTATTTTTTCTGCAGCAAGCGCTATTGAACTTTATGCAGCCGTGTTTGATGAATTAAATGTGCTTGATAAATTAGAAGGTTTTGCAAGTTTCTATGGGGCTGATTTTTACGGCCTAGATAGAAATCGATCATCAATTAATCTTATTAAAGAAGATTGGACTGTCCCTGAAAAGATTACTGTAGGTGATGATGCAATTATTCCGTTATATGCTGGGAGAAAAATTCCTTGGCGTCTAACATAGCTTTATAGGGCTATAAAAAAAGTCCATTGTGTGGATGTGTTAAAATTTGCTTGAAGCTGACTAGACAGTCGCTGCTTGTTAAGTCAAGGAGAGGAAAGTCCGGGCTCCATAGAGCGGAGTGACGGCTAACTGCCGTACGTTGTGAAACGAGGAATAGGACCACAGAGACGAGCGTATTTAGTTACGGTGAAACGCGGTAACCTCCACTTGGAGCAAAGTCAAATAGGGTAGTAATAACACGGCTCGTGTTGCTACCGGGTAGACTGCTTGAGTGCATGAGCAATCATGTGCCTAGATGAATGACTGTCCACGACAGAACCCGGCTTATCGGTTGGCTTCAACTTTAATTCTTAAAAATCACCTGGCTTTACCCTTCTAACCCCTTGTCATATATGAAAAAACCTTTAAAAAAGAGCTTGCATAGCTCTTTTTTATTATCTATAGTATCTTTAGTAGAAAAAAGTGGTTTTTTGTGGGGAATTTCTAAGTAGAACTAAGGGTATTTAGTAATTTCCCACTTTTTTTGAATTGAATAATGGGTCGGAAATTATGTTTAGAGGCGCTAATCTCTTGAATATTGATGTTAAGGGCAGAATGGCTATGCCGACTAAGCATAGAGAGAATTTGCTCACTCAATCTTCGGGCGACTTAGTCATTACAGCTCACCCCCACAGATGTTTATTGATTTACCCCCAAATTTCTTGGGAGCCTATTCAGTCCAAGATTATGGCACTTTCAAGTTTTGATAAAAAATCGAGCGCCTTACAAAGATTACTTGTAGGTTATGCCGAAGACATGTCTCTTGATACGGTAGGTCGTTTATTACTTTCCCAGGTTTTAAGAGAATTCGCAAAGATAGATAAACAAGCCATGTTAGTTGGTCAAGGAAGTCATTTTGAACTTTGGGATAAAGAGGCATGGGACCAACAAATGCAAAATGCTATACAACAAGACGCTTCAAGCATGCCGATTGAACTCGAAGGTTTCTCTCTTTAACGATGATATTTAACTTAATACCTTATGAATCAAGCTCAGCGTAATTTTAATCATGAGCACATTACTGTACTTTTACATGAAGCAGTTGAACATTTAGTTTTAAAGAAAGATGGCATCTATGTAGATTGCACATTTGGACGTGGGGGCCATAGCAAATTAATTTTAGAACAGTTAAGCCAAGAAGGCAGATTGATTGCAATTGATCGCGATAAGACTGCATATACAGAAGGTTTAAAAATTAAAGATACGAGATTCGAAATGGTGCATGCACATTTTTCGGAGATCGATGAAGTCTTGAAAGGAAAAGGCATTACACAAGTTGATGGCGTACTTCTTGATTTAGGTATTTCATCACCTCAAATTGATGAAGGCGATCGCGGATTTAGTTTTAGATTTGATGCGTATCTAGATATGCGTATGGATCAAACAAAAGGTATGACTGCAGCTGATGTTTTAAAGAAGATTGAGCAGAGAGAATTAGAAAAGATTTTAAAAGAGTATGGTGAAGAGAAATTTGCAAGAAGAATATCGACTGCCATTATCAAAGAAAGAGATGAGGTGGGTTCCATAGAAACCACAAAACAACTTGCAAAAATTGTGGCGGATCATATGCCTAAAAAAGAAATCGGACAAGATCCATCGACGAGAACTTTTCAGGCATTAAGAATTTACGTGAATCGTGAATTAGAAGAATTAAGAGTAGTGCTGCCAAAAATTTTAGAGCTATTGAAAGTAGGCGGCATGATGGTCGTAATTAGTTTTCATTCGCTCGAAGACAGAATTGTGAAGCAATTTATCAACAATGAAAAAAATAGAGATACCTTACCTTCTAATTTTCCAATTAGAAGTGATGAGTTGCCAAAGCCTAGATTAAATATTGTGACAAAACCTATAAGACCAAGTGAAAAAGAAGTGAAACATAATCCGAGATCGAGAAGCGGTATCATGCGCGTTGCAGAGAGGACTGCATATTAAATGACAAGAACAAATTTCATTTTGTATTTTTTACTTTTATTTATGGCGCTCGGCAAGGTAAACTCAGAGCATCAATATCGAAAATTATTTTCTGAGCACGAACATCAAAAAGATATAGGCAAACAATTGGATTTGAAATATAGCCAATTACAAATAGAACAGAGCACTTTGTCTATGCATTCAAAAATTGAAGATATTGCAAAAAAGTCCTTAAAGATGAAAGAGCCAGAATCTAAAAACATTATTATGTTGGAGCAGCCTTGAGTATATTTATTAATAATAAGGTTGAAAAAACATTTTTTGAATTGTCTGGTGTCAGAAGAAGATGGATATTAGTTTTATTTCTACTTGGATTCTTAACGCTCATCTTGCGGGCATTTTATTTACAAAGCGTTAATAAAAATTTCTTACAAGAAAAAGCCACCGCAACAAGTAATCGAGTTATATCGCTTCTTGCAGATCGGGGAAAGATTACAGATAGATATGGCAATATTTTAGCCCGGAGTACGCCTGTATTTTCTGTAAATGCTAATCCAAAGATTACAAAAGTAAAAATGAATAAGGATCAAAGAGTGCAATTAGAAAGTATTTTAAAATTAAGCAGTACTGAAATTGATAAAAAAATATTTAATAGTCAAAAAGATAATGTTTATCTTAAAAGACGTGTGCCACCCAGTGATGCTGATCAACTCAAGGCACTCAAAATTCCAGGAATTACTTTTGAGAATGATTTCCAAAGATTTTATCCTGCCGCTGAAGTAGCAGCGAACTTGGTAGGATGTACTAACATGGAAAATGTTGGACAAGAAGGGATTGAGCTTGCACAAAATAAATCTTTATCTGGCGTAGCAGGGCGTAGAAAAGTTTTAAAAGATAAGCTAGGTCGAACTGTAGATGATATTGATGATATTAAGTTACCTCAAGAAGGTAATGACATCACATTATCTATTGATCGGAGAATTCAATATTTAACCTACAGAGAATTAGCAAAATCCATCGAAGAACATAAAGCGCAAGCCGGCTCAGCCGTTGTGATTAATGCTAAAACTGGAGAAATTTTAGCGCTAGCTAACCTACCTACTTATAACCCAAATAATTTAAATGCTGGATATGGACCCACAAGAAATAGAGCGGTAACAGATGTGTTCGAACCAGGATCTACCATGAAGCCATTTGTGGTTTCAGCTGCATTAGATAGTGGCATTATTCGTCCTAATCAAGTCATTGATACTTCTGCAGGATTTATGAAAATCGGGGCATTTGTTATTCATGATTTGCATGCGGAGCCAGGAAAATTATCTATGACCGTATCAGAAGTTATCGCAAAATCTTCAAATGTTGGCGCGGCCCGCATCGGACTTATGCAAGACCCTAAAAGTCTATGGGGCACTTTAAATAAAGTTGGATTCGGCATGCGAACTAATGTGGGATTCCCTGGGGAAGTAGGTGGTGTATTGAGGAATTATAAAAATTGGGGAATGATTGGTCAGGCAACAGTTTCTTATGGATATGGAGGCATTAATTTGACGCTACTCCAATTAGCACAGTCATACACCGTATTTGCAAATGATGGTGAATTAAAACCCATTACTTTATATAAACGAAATGAGCCGGTAATAGGAACTAAAGTATTTAAAAAAGAAACAGTAAGAACTATGGTCGAAATGATGGAAGGCGTTATCGAGGAAGGTACAGGCGGTAATGCAAAAGTAAAGGGTTATAGAGTCGCAGGTAAGACTGGAACTGCAGAAAAATCAAATAATGGGAAATATGAAAAAAATAAAAACATAGGCTCATTTGTGGGCTTAATCCCAGCAACTAACCCAAGAATTATTATGGCTGTGATGATTGATGAGCCAAGTGTTGGAAGCCATTTTGGGAACGCTGTAGCAGCTCCAGTATTCAGTAATGTCATGACGGATGTGATGAAGATATTAAATGTTCCTCAAGATGATAAATTACAAAATAAAATACTTCAGCAAGAAAAGGCAGAACCTAAAGAAACGATATGAAGAGAGTATTAAAAAAATTTAAATATAATCTCTCTGATATATCGAATGACAGTAGACACTTAAAAAAGAATTCCTTATTTTTAGCATACCCCGGCGCTCATAGTGACGGAAGAACTTATATTGCAGAAGCTCTTAAAAAAGGAGTTAAAGCAATATTGTATGAAAAGAGAAATTTTTCATGGCAAAAGTCATGGAATGTTGATCACTACGCTGTAAATGATTTAAAAGATAAAGAAGGTGAAATTGCTCATGTCTTTTTTAAAGAACCTTCAAAAAAATTATTGACTATAGGAATTACGGGCACCAATGGAAAAACATCATGCGCACATTGGATTGCAGAAATACAAAATTTGTTGGGTAAAAAAGCTGGGCTAATAGGTACGCTTGGGTATGGATATAAAAAATTAAAAACACATGCCTATACAACACCTGATGCAATATCAATTCATCGAATCTTAAAACAATTTAAAACAAAAAAAATTAAATCAGCAGTGATGGAAGTTTCATCACATGCCTTATCTCAAGGAAGGGTGAATGGCATTCTTTTTGATGTGGCTGTATTCACAAATTTATCGAGAGATCATTTAGATTATCATCTTAATTTTAAGAATTACTTTAATGAGAAAAAGAAGTTATTTCACTTTGCATCATTAAAAGTAGCTGTAATTAATATTGATGATGTTTATGGAAAAAAACTTAAGCTATCGCTAATAAAAAATAAGAAAAAAGTTTTAACTTACGGCATTAAAAGTGGAGATATTCGAGCAACACATATTCAATACTTTAACTCTAGCACAATTTTTCAGATGCACTTTAAAAAAGAAATTTATGAAGTTAAAGCACCTATAGTTGGAGAATTTAACGTTTATAACCTTTTAGCAGTGATAAGTTCCCTCATAGCATCTGGTTATTCAATGCAAAAAATTGTGAAACAAGTCAGTCATATTTCCCAAGTACCAGGAAGAATGGAAAAATTAGGTACGAAACAAACACCTAAAATATTTATCGATTATGCGCATACGCCAGATGCTTTAAGAAAAGCGCTTAAAACTTTGAAAGATAAAACGGATGGTAAACTTATTTGCGTATTTGGATGTGGCGGTAATAGAGATGTAGGCAAAAGAAAAGACATGGCAAAAGCTGCTTCTGATTTAGCAGATACTAATTTTATCACTTCAGATAACCCAAGAAATGAAAATCCAAAAAAAATTATCGATGAAATTAGTAAATATATGAAAGGGCCTTATAGTGTAGAAATTGATCGACACAAAGCAATAGAAAAGGCGATCAATTATGCTAAGAAAGATGATGTTGTTCTCATTGCTGGAAAAGGACATGAGAAATATCAGGAAATTAAAGGAGTGAAATACCCTTTCAGCGATCAAAAACATGCGAGGAAAGTGCTTAAAAGCTATAAAGCATATTAAATGAACCTTACTTTAAATCAGATTAAAAAAATTGTTTCTGGTCGATATCAGGGCGACCCCACTTTACTTAAAAAAACGATTAAACATATTTCAATTCACAGTAAAGACATTTATCAAAATGATCTTTTTATAGGTATTAAAGGTGGGAAATTTGATGGGGATAATTTTGCAATAAGTGCTATTAAAAAAGGCGCAGTCGCTGCTTTAATATCTAAAGATATTAAAGGCATAAAAAATAAAATTATTGTTAAAAGCGGTCGAGAAGCTTTAGGTAAGATTGCTCAATATTGGAAAGCACAATTTAAATTGTCTCTCGTTGCTATCACCGGGAGCAATGGCAAAACGACTACAAAAGAAATGATTGGAAGTATTCTTTCCTTTCATCTGAGAAGTAAAACAAAACTTCTTATGAGTCAAGGTAATTTCAATAATGATGTTGGCCTTCCATTTTCCCTATTAAATATTAAAAAAATACATCAATGTGCTGTGGTTGAGATGGGTATGAATCATAAGGGCGAGATTCGATATTTGAGTAAGATTGCAAAGCCTGATATTGCAGTAATTACAAATGTAGGTGAAGCTCATATTGAATTCTTTACTTCAAAGAAGGGTATCGCAAAAGCCAAATCAGAAATTTTCGAAGGACTAAAGAAAAACGGAATTGCAATTATCAATCGAGATGATGAATTCTATAGCTTTTTGAAAAGCGTAGTACAAGATAAAAAAATTATTACATTTGGTCTGAATTCAAAATCTGATATCTATATAAAAAAGATGATTAAAGGTGTTTCACAAATTCAAACACTAAAAGGACAGATAGATATCAGGATCAAATTACAAGGTGAACATAATTTAAAAAATGTACTTGCAGCGATAGCTTCAGCGATAGCACTAAAAATTCCTTTAAAAACTATTAAAAAAGGGATAGAAGCTGTTAAGCCAGTCAATGGAAGATTAGAATTTAAAAAAGGATTGTATGGATCTTTAGTAATTGACGATACCTATAATGCAAATCCAGATTCGATGCGCGCTGCAATTGATGTATTAACAAATCAAGATCGAGAAAAAATATTAATTATTGGAGATATGGGCGAGCTTGGAAAAAAAGCAATCCAGTATCACATGTCTATAGGGGCTTATATTAAAAAAAATAAAATATTAGATGTAGCGGGAACAGGGAAGTTAACAAAGCATACGATAGACAAATGTAAGGGCAATGCGAAATGGTTTGATAATAAAAAAGCACTTATTCAATATGTAAAAACGAAAATGAAAAAAAATTCTTGTGTACTTGTTAAAGGATCTCGTTTTATGAAAATGGAAGAAGTTGTAAAAGCACTTACTTAAAACTTTTAAGAAAGATAAAAATTATGTTGCTCGAATTATTTAAATTTTTAGCAAAAGAGATTCATGGATTTAATGTATTTAATTACATTACATTGCGTGCAGTAATGGCGACCATCACATCTCTAGTGATTTCTTTTGCATTTGGTCCCTGGCTCATTAAAAAACTTAATCAATACAACATAGGTCAAGCGGTCAGATCAGATGGACCTAAAGACCATTTAATTAAAACTGGTACTCCGACAATGGGCGGTGGATTGATATTAGTTTCAATTGTTGTATCGACCTTGTTATGGGCAGATATAAGAAATAACTATATTTGGGTGTTATTAATCGTGACACTTGGATTTGGCTTAGTTGGATTTGTAGATGATCTAAAAAAAGTTATTTATAAAGATCCGAACGGCATTAGTGCTGGACAAAAATACTTATGGCAATCGGTAATAGGTCTTGGTGCGTCTATTTATTTGTGGTCGAACGCGGTAACGCCTGAACAAACATCACTCATTGTACCCTTTTTTAAAAACGTGAGTTTTACGATGAGCGGCCTCACATTTATTTTATTAAGTTATATCGTGATTATAGGAAGCAGTAATGCAGTGAATCTTACAGATGGGCTTGATGGTTTAGCCATCATGCCAGCTGTATTGGTAGCAAGTGCTTTAGGAGTATTTTCTTATGTCGCAGGTAACTATGTTATAGCAAAATATCTTGGCATACCATACATCAGTGGAGCAGGTGAATTAGCTATATTTTGTACTGCAATGGCTGGAGCTGGTTTAGGTTTTCTATGGTTTAACACATATCCTGCAGAAGTATTTATGGGAGATTTAGGCGCACTTGCATTAGGAGCAGCTATTGGGACAATTGCAGTCATCGTGAGGCAAGAAATCGTTTTATTTATCATGGGCGGTATTTTTGTGATTGAAACTTTTTCTGTTGCAATTCAGGTGATGTATTTTAAATATACTAAGTTTAAATATGGAGTAGGAAAGCGAATCTTTCTCATGGCTCCTCTCCATCATCATTATGAGAAAAAAGGTTGGAAAGAAACTCAAGTGGTTGTGAGATTTTGGATTATTACAATGATGCTTGTGTTAATTGGTATTTCATCACTGAAAATTAGATGACAATCGATCTTTACAAAAAGAAAGTCTTGGTCATCGGTCTTGGAGATACAGGCCAATCTGTATTACATTTTTTAGCTGATAAAGAATGTTTTATTACAGCTATTGATACAAGAGCGACTGTTGATAGCTTTGAAAAAATAAAGACAATATTTAAAAAAGTTAAGTTTTTTATTGGAGAACCTTTTGATAAGAGCATTATTGACGATATCGAATTGATTGTGATTAGCCCTGGAGTTTCGTTAAAAGAAAGCTATTTGCAGAAAGCTTTAAGCCAGGGCATTCCTGTGATCGGTGATATTGAAATTTTTGCACAAGTTAAATCAGCATCTTCCAGAGTAATTGGAATCACAGGCTCAAATGGTAAGACAACAGTAACTTCACTCGTGGGGGAGTTATTAAAAGCATCACAGATATCTACCATTGTAGGAGGAAATATTGGTATTCCGATATTAAATACATTAAGTCAAGAAACACCCGATGTATATGTTCTGGAATTATCGAGTTATCAATTAGAAACAACTCATTCATTGATGCTTGAAACTGCAGTGGTGTTAAATATTTCAGAGGATCACATGGATCGATATAGCTCAATCGAAGAATATGCTAAAGCTAAGTACAAAATATTCGATCATGCAAAAAAAAGTATTTTGAATAGAAGTGATAATTATCTTAAGGCTAAGATTAAACAAGATTCGCTAACATTCGGTAATGATTCAGATGTAAAAAATTACGGTATTAAAAAGAATGGTAATCAATATTTTATTGCTAAAGGAAATGTAGAAATTATTTCCTTAGATGAGATTCGGCTAAAAGGTGCACATAATATACAAAATGTGATGGCTGCCTTAGCGCTTTGCGAGCCATTCAATATTTCCCAATTTGTCATTAAAAAAATATTAGGTGAATTTAAAGCACCGCCTCATCGCATTGAGTATGTTGACTCTATTTCGGGCGTCGATTTTTATAACGATTCTAAAGGTACTAACATAGGGGCTACCATAGCCGCTATTCAAAGCATGAATAAGCCTATTTTGTTAGTTGCTGGAGGTGATGGAAAAAATCAAAATTTTAGCTCTCTAGTGAATGCTTCAAAAGAGAAAGTTAAAAACATTGCTTTGATCGGCAAAGATTCAGGTGTAATACAAAAGATCTTCAGCGCTTCAGCTATTCCGGTAAGTATTGAAAAAAATCTTGAAGATGCAGTTACAAAATCTTTTGGATTAGCCAAAACAGGGGATGTCGTTTTGTTTTCGCCAGCATGTGCAAGTACAGATATGTTTAAGAATTATGTAGAACGAGGAAATATTTTTAAAGCATGCGTGTTGAAGTTGAAAGAAATTCATGCTGGATAAATTTTCTAATAAATCACTGATTGATAAACCAACATTGGATCATGGTTTATTCTGGGTATCTATGATCTTAATTGGGATAGGACTTGTGATGGTCTATTCATCATCCATTGCACTTGCCGAAGTCTCTAAAAAATACGGTAATTTCTCCGAATATTTTCTTATTAGGCAATCATTATTTATAGCTATAAGTATTGTTGCAGGTTTTATTACTTTTTTAGTTCCAATTCGTTGGTGGCAAAAGGTGTCACCTTATTTATTCTTAATAGGCTTAGTATTGCTCATTTTAGTGTTAATTCCTGGGCTGGGACACAAAGTCAATGGGAGTCGTCGATGGCTATCGCTTGTTGTTTTTAATTTACAACCTTCAGAATTTATGAAACTTTTTGTGATTATGTATGCATCAGACTATGTGTTAAGAAAATCTAAAGAAATTGGCACTTTCTTAAAAGGCTTTTTACCGATGGCAACAGCAATTATTATTGTGGGGCTTTTATTAATTAAAGAGCCGGATTTTGGGGCGCTCGTTGTAATTTCTGTGATTGCGGCATTGATATTAATTCTTGGGGGGATCAATAAAAATATTTTATTAGGGCTACTTTTTGTTACTCCCGTAGCAATATGGGCAATTATTCATGCAGCTACTTATCGTGAAAGTCGATTGAGCTTTTTAGATCCTTGGTCAGATTCATTAACTAAAAATTATCAATTACAGCATTCTTTAATGGCTTTTGGTCGCGGAGAATTCTTTGGCGTAGGGCTAGGTGGCAGCGTTGAAAAATTACTTTATTTGCCTGAGCCACATACAGATTTTATTTTGGCTGTACTAGCTGAAGAGCTGGGCTTTGTGGGCGTCCTTGCAGTGATTGGACTATTTTCGTGGTTAGTGATTCGGGCTTTTGGGATAGCTAAAGAAGCCATCATTAATGAAAATTATTATTCGGCTTTATTATCGCAAGGTATTGGCATTTGGTTTGGCATTCAGGGCATCATGAATATGGGTGTAAATATGGGGCTTTTACCAACGAAAGGTTTAACGTTACCACTTTTATCTTATGGTGGTAGCGGCATCTTAGCTAACATTGTTGCGCTAGCAATATTACTTAGGATTGATTGGGAAAATAGAAGAGGATTAAGAGGAATATAGTTTGTTGAGATCCAATAAAAAAATATTGATGATTGCTGGAGGTACTGGAGGGCATATTTATCCAGGAATAGCGATTGCTGATTATTTAAAAACCAAAGGCTGGTTGATTGTTTGGCTTGGCACTAAACATGGCATGGAGAATAGGCTTATTGAGGCTAAGCCTTATCAAAAAGCTATGATTGATATTACAGGGGTGAGAGGTAAAAGCATTTTGAGTTGGCTAAAACTCCCATCTACACTTTTTATTGCATGCATCCAATGTGCAAAAGTAATTAGAGAAGAAAAACCGGATGTAGTAATAGCCATGGGTGGTTATGTTTCTTTCCCCGGAGGATTTGTAGCAAGAATCATGAGAAAGCCACTAATCGTGCATGAGCAAAATTCAATTCCAGGACTCACTAATAGATTATTAGCTATTATTGCAACGCGAATTTATTCTGCATTTCCAATTAAGCTCATAAAAACGTCTTATAAAATTGGCAATCCAGTTAGAGATTCAATCAGCAACATTAAAGAACCGTTTTCAAGATTTAAGAATAGAAAAGGTCCTTTAAGGTTACTCGTGGTTGGCGGGAGCTTAGGGGCTAAGTTTTTTAATGACATCGTTCCATTAAGCATTCAACAAATACATAATAAAAAAAGACCAATCATTATCCATCAGTCAGGCGAGAAACATGATAAAGAATTAAAAGCAACTTACAAGAAATATGGTGTTAAGGCAGATTGCAGAGCATATCTTAATAATATTGAGAAGATGTATGAGTGGGCAGATTTAGTTATTGCAAGAGCAGGAGCACTCACTGTATCTGAATTTTCTTCAGCTGGTATTGCTAGCATATTAGTACCATTCCCTTTTGCTGTTGATAATCATCAGTTTTATAACGCAAAATACTTAAGTGATAAAAAAGCTGC
>SHXT01000025.1 GCA_009693175.1 Candidatus Methylopumilus sp. | reverse complement strand
ATAATCTGACGCTCTGCGCGTGTTTTAAAAATAATTAAACCTTGTTGTTTATTTTCATGCATAGCTTGCACAGCATTACGTGCAATATTAAGTACTGCCTGAATGAGCTTCTCGCGATCGCCAATAATGTCGGGAAGGCTTGTGTCGTAATCACGTTGGATTTTTATTTCATTAGGGGATTCTGCGAGCAATAAACTTCTTACTCGCTCTAAAACTTCATGAATGTTGGTAGGTTCATATTTAGGTTTTTGATGAGGGACTAATAGTCGATCCATCAATGACTGTAAACGATCCGCTTCTTTAATAATCACTTGCGTATATTCTTTTAAAGAAAGATCAGGAAGTTCATGTTCTAAAAGTTGTGCAGCACCTCTTAAACCACCAAGTGGATTTCTAATTTCGTGCGCTAAGTTTCGGATCAATTCAGAATTTGCTTGTTGCTGAATAAGCATACGTTCTTCTTTTGCGATTCTTAATTGTTGATCCATTTGTTGAAACTCAAGAATATAGCGAATAGATTCATGATGAATGGGCGTGATTGTGCAGGCCACTGCAAACGACTGTTGTTTTAATGTGGATAATAAAAATTCATGTTCGCGATAAGGCGAATCATTATTCAGTGCCTGACTAATCGCTAATTTTAAAATTTCAGAATGTGGAAATGCTTCATTAAGTGTCATCTTGTAAATATGTTTAGCGCTTAAGCCGAATAAAATTTCAGCGGATGGATTCATGTAAAAGATATGGCCTTCGATATCGCAAAGGAGAATTGCGCTTGCGAGATGTTCAATGCCCCTCAAAGAAGAGCTAAGAGGGGGTATGCTGACTTTTTTCATGAATTTATCCATATATATTTATATAAGCAAAACCTAGACCAGCTTTGATTGAAAGCTTAAGGTCTGATTTTGTGCGGCCTTAAACGTCTATTGTAAGGAATTTCCGCGAATGATGCGCTATTTTAGTGCATAGACGCTTTAAAGTACGATGTGAGACATATAAAAAGGTGGCTAAAAGCCACCTTTTTATAAAGAGCGATTCAATTAACAGCTGTAATACATGCCAAATTCAATCGGATGTGGCGTCATACGAATCTTCGTCACTTCTTCCATCTTAAGTTCGATATAACTATTGATCCAATCATCAGTAAAGACACCGCCGCGTGTTAAGAATTCGCGATCTTTGTCGATATATTCAAGCGCCTGTTCAAGAGAAGCACATACCGTAGATATTTGTGCATCTTCTTCAGGCGAGAGATGGTACAAATCTTTTGTTGCAGGTTCACCCGGATGAATTTTATTTTGTACGCCATCAAGACCTGCCATCATCAATGCACTGAATGCAAGGTATGGATTAGCGATAGAATCAGGGAAACGCACTTCGATACGACGCGCTTTGTCTCCTTCTACGAATGGAATACGAATGGAAGCAGAACGGTTCTTAGCAGAGTAGGCAAGTTTCACAGGAGCTTCAAAACCTGGTACTAAACGTTTATATGAGTTCGTTCCAGGATTAGTAATCGCATTCAATGCTCTCGCATGTTTAATGACACCTCCAATATAGAACAATGCAAATTCACTTAAACCTGCATAACCAGAACCGGCAAATAAATTTTTGCCATCTTTCCAAATGGATTGATGCACATGCATACCTGAGCCATTGTCACCTAAGATAGGTTTTGGCATAAAGGTTGCTGTCTTGCCGAAGTTATGCGCTGTATTAAGCACCACATATTTAAGTAACTGTGTCCAGTCAGCACGTTGTGTGAGGGTACTAAATTTAGTACCAATCTCACATTGGCCTGCGGTTGCAACTTCGTGGTGGTGTACTTCAACCGGAACGCCCATAGCTTCTAGCGTAATGCACATCGCTGAACGCACATCTTGGAGTGAATCTACAGGAGGTACTGGGAAGTAGCCACCTTTGACACCTGGGCGGTGACCAATGTTGCCACCTTCGTGTTGATTCGAAGAATCCCATGCACCTTCTTCAGAATTAATTTTGACAGAACAACCTTCCATACCTTGCGACCAATTGATCGAATCAAAGATGAAAAATTCAGGCTCAGGGCCAAAGTAAGCGGCGTCCCCTAAACCGGTTGATATTAAATAAGCTTCTGCACGACGTGCTAAGCTTCGTGGGCAACGCTCATAACCTTTACCATCGGTAGGATCAATCACATCACAGGTTAAAATGAGTGTAGGCTCTTCCATAAATGGATCAATATTTGCAGTCTCAGGATCTGGCATCAATAACATATCTGAAGCTTGAATACCTTTCCAACCTGAGATCGAGGAACCATCAAATGCATGGCCTTGTTTAAATTTGCTTTCATTGAAAGCTGAGATAGGCACGCTGACGTGCTGTTCTTTGCCTCGTGTATCCGTGAATCTAAAGTCCACGAATTTAATATTATTGTCTTTCACCTTCTTCATTACATCAGCGATTGCCATTTCATTCTCCTAAAAGCATCAACATCAAATGTTCTTGTTGGGGTTAATTATATGATTCAACATAAATTAATATAAGCATAAATTGTGCCAATCAAATCGTGTTATAAGTTCTTGTTATTACTCGCATTCTATAAAGAAAACCTTAAAAAATGCACCAAAAAAATGCATAAAGGGTATTTATGCATTTAAATAGTGCGTAAAGTGTCAAGATGGCAGTTGATCAAAAAACACTTATACTCTGAAGCTATCCAATCCATGCATCATTTGTTATGACAGAAGCCCAAAAACACTTTGCCGTGATCGGTCATCCGATCAATCATAGTTTGTCACCTAAAATTCATACCTACTTTGCAAAAGAAGCGGGGCTCGCTATTTCGTACGAGGCTATTTTGTCTCCACTCGATAAATTCAATGAAACCCTGCATACATTAATGCAAAAACACTATGGGGGAATCAACGTCACATTACCTTTTAAAAAAGAAGCTTATCTTTTTTCTCAGCACCATTCAAAAGAAGCAAAGATCGCTGAAGCAGTGAACACATTGGTATTTAAGTCTGGTGAAGTGACGGGACACAATACAGATGGGTTAGGTTTAGTGGGCGATCTAACATTTAATTTAAAAGTGACATTACATCAAAAAAAGATTTTACTGATGGGTGCGGGTGGTGCTGCGGAAGGTGTGATCTATTCGCTTCTTGAAAATAAACCTTTGCAACTCACACTCACTAATCGCACGATTGAAAAGTCAATGGCGATAAAACATAAAATGGATGAGTACGCTGAAAAATTTCATGTGGATCTCAACGTCATCGAGATCAAAAAATTAGCGCATCATTATTATGACGTTATCATAAATGCCACTTCAGCGAGTCTTCATGAGAGTGAGCTTCATATCGATGACAAAGTGTTTCATACAGGATCTTTTGCATACGACATGATGTATGGCAAGGAAACATATTTCATTAAAAAAGCAAAATCACAGCACGCAAAAACATCTGATGGGTTAGGTATGTTGGTTGAGCAAGCGGCCGAAGCTTTTTATATTTGGCATGGCATTAAACCTGATACAAAATCTGTGATTGATCTTTTAAGCGCGTCTTAATGTTGAAGCAAAGATTTGTTTCTTTTTTTTGGGCCAATCGATCTTTTACGGGCAAAATATTTTCAAGCAGTTTCCTTTTATTTTTAACCTATCAATGTTGGATTCTGCTTCACATCTTAGGCTGGGTATGGATTAACCCCGCGGAAAGTGCTTTCATGGAGACAAGGCTAGAGCATCTGCAGGAAAAAGATGAGAAAGCAAAACTTCGTCATCAGTGGGTGAATTACCAAGAGATATCGATTTACATTAAACAAGCTGTCATTGCCGCAGAGGATGCTAAATTTATCGATCATGAGGGTTTTGATTGGGAAGGCATTGAAAAAGCTTATGAAAAAAATAAGCGTCATAAAAAAATTGTAGCCGGTGGATCCACCATCACTCAGCAGTTAGCTAAAAATTTATTTTTATCTAACCAAAGAACCCCTTGGCGAAAATTAGAGGAAACGATTATCACACTGATGCTGGAAATAATTTTGAGCAAACAAAGAATTTTAGAAATTTATTTAAACGTGATTGAGTGGGGAAATAAAGTGTATGGTATTGAATCTGCATCACAACATTATTTTTCGGTAAAAGCCCATGACGTGAATAGTTTTCAGTCCGCTAAATTAGCATCCATGATTCCCAATCCTAAATATTATGAGCATCATCAAGACACATCAGGATTGATAGAAAGAAGCGGGATTATTTTATCCCGCATGCATAGTGTTCACGTGCCTTAAATTATGCGAGATAAGGTTTTAAATATTTACCCGTGTAGCTTTTTTTAGATTGTGCGACTTCTTCAGGTATACCTTCCGCAATAATTTCACCACCACCATCACCACCTTCAGGACCTAAATCAATCACCCAATCTGCTGTCTTGATGACATCTAAATTATGTTCAATGATGACAATGGTGTTCCCCGCATCACGAAGTTTATGAATGACATCGAGCAATAATTGAATGTCAGCAAAATGGAGTCCGGTAGTAGGTTCGTCCAAAATATAAAGTGTTCGTCCTGCATCGCGTTTAGAGAGCTCTAATGCTAACTTCACACGCTGTGCTTCACCCCCTGAAAGTGTAGTCGCATTTTGGCCTAAGGTGATATAGCCTAAGCCGACTTCGATTAATGTGCGTAATTTTTTTTCTACCGCAGGGATAGCATTAAAAAATTGATGAGCTTGCTCAACCGTCAGTGACAACACATCGTGAATATTTTTACCTTTAAATTGTATTTCAAGCGTTTCACGGTTGTAACGTTTGCCTTGGCAAATATCACAAGGCACATAAACATCAGGTAAGAAATGCATTTCAACTTTAATTACCCCATCACCTTCACATGCTTCGCAACGACCACCTTTCACGTTAAATGAAAAGCGACCCGGTCCATAACCTCTATTCCTACTTTCGTTGAGCTGTGCAAACAGTTCTCGTGTAGGTGTAAATAAGCCTGTGTAAGTCGCAGGATTAGAGCGGGGTGTTCTGCCAATGGGACTTTGATCCACATCTACTACTTTATCGAAAAAATCTAATCCCTTAATCGAATCATGCGCTGCAGCTTCTGTATGACTACCATATAAGTGCTGTGCAACTGCACGATAGAGCGTGTCATTAATGAGAGAGGATTTACCACTACCCGACACTCCCGTGATGCAAGTTAAAAGTCCAATAGGTAATTTAAGTGTGATATTTTTTAAATTGTTGCCACGTGCACCTTTGAGTTCTAACCATTTTAAAGAGCGAGGTAATTGCCTTTTGGCTTGGTATTTAATTTTTTTTCGTCCGCTGATATATTTACCCGTTAAAGAATGCGGATGTTTTGCAATCATTTTAGGTGTCCCTTCAGCGACAACATGACCGCCATGCTCACCTGCACCAGGACCGATATCGACGACATGATCAGCTGCAAAAATGGCTTCTTTATCGTGTTCAACTACAATCACGGTATTACCTAAGTCACGTAATTTTTTTAGTGTCTCAAGTAGGCGATCGTTATCACGTTGATGAAGTCCAATGGAGGGCTCATCTAATACATACATCACACCGGTTAAGCCACTTCCAATTTGAGAAGCTAAACGAATGCGCTGCGCTTCACCTCCAGATAAAGTTTCAGCAGAGCGTGAGAGCAATAAATAATCTAAACCAACATTGACTAAAAATTTTAAGCGGCTTGTGATTTCATAAATAATTTTTTCAGCGATGGTTTTTTTAGCACCCTTTAATTTAAGCGACTCGAAAAAATGTACTGTTTCTTTTAAAGGTGTATTACAAATATCGTGAATATTTTTTTTACCAACTTTGACGTGCCTTGCTTCGATGCGTAAACGTGATCCTTTACATGCAGGACACACTTGCATATTTAAATATTTGGAGAGTTCATCTCGCACGGTACCTGAATCTGTTTCGTGATAACGACGTTTTAAATTATTTAAGATACCTTCAAAGCTATGCATCTTTTTATTCATTTGGCCACGTTCATTTAAATAAGAGAAACTAATATTTTCACTTCCACTACCATGGAGAATCACATCTTGAATTTTTTGCGGTAGCGCTTCAAATGCGGTTTCTAAATCAAATGCGTAATGTTCGCTTAAAGATTGAAGCAGTTGAAAATAAAATTGGTTACGTTTGTCCCAACCTTTTATCGCTCCTGAGGCTAAAGACAAATGAGGAAATGCCACCACGCGTTTAGGGTCGAAGAAGTTGATATTACCAATCCCCTCACATTCGGGGCAGGCCCCCATCGGGTTATTGAATGAAAAAATTCTTGGTTCTAATTCTTCTAAAGAGTAATCACATAAAGGACATGTAAATTTTGCGGAGAAGAGATGTGATTTTTTGCTGTCCATTTCAAGCGCAATCATTTTTCCATCCGCTAACTTTAATGCTGTTTCAGTCGATTCCGTGAGACGTTGTTTAATATCAGGATGGATTTTAATCCGATCTACCACGACATCGACTTGATGCTTTTGAGTTTTAGTTAACTTAGGTAGTTCATCAATTTCATAAATTTCACCATCGACTCGTAATCGAATAAAGCCTTGTGCCTTCAAATCTTCAAAGAGATCTTGTTGTTCACCTTTACGACTATTCACAATTGGGGCTAAGAGCATCAGTTTTGTATCAACGGGTAATGCTAATAAAGTATCCACCATTTCAGAAACGGTTTGCGATGCGAGCGTTTGTGCGTGGGTCGGACACTCAGGTTCTCCCGCTCTTGCATAAAGCAGTCTTAAGTAATCATGAATCTCAGTGACGGTCCCGACCGTGGAACGAGGATTATGAGAGGTTGATTTTTGTTCAATCGAAATTGCGGGGGATAGTCCTTCGATCAGATCAACATCCGGTTTATTCATACGTTCTAGGAATTGTCTGGCATAAGCTGACAAGGACTCGACATAGCGACGTTGCCCTTCGGCATAGAGGGTATCGAAAGCGAGCGAAGATTTACCGGAGCCGGAGAGTCCTGTAATTACAATCAATTTATTACGTGGTAAATCGAGCGAAATATTTTTTAAATTATGGGTTCTTGCTCCGCGAATCTTAATCGTATCCATGCGACTCATGTTTTTCTAAGGTAACCTGTTAATATACGAAATTATTTGCAAATAAGAAATATCTAATTCAAGTTTATGAAGACAGAACAAGGTATGACCACGTTAGAAGTCAGGTCCAGCTTAAGTCTGGCATCGATTTACGGTTTAAGAATGTTAGGTATGTTTTTAATCTTACCTATTTTTGCGATCTATGCCGAAGGTCTATCAAGCCACCCTTCCGCTTTTCAAGTAGGTCTAGCATTAGGGGCTTATGGCCTCACCCAAGCACTCTTTCAATTACCCTTTGGTATGTTATCCGATCGTTATGGTCGAAAAAATATTATCTATATCGGCCTACTTATATTTGCACTAGGTTCTTTTGTCGCAGGCTATTCAGATCAAATTGAAATCATTATCTTAGGACGTGCCATTCAAGGGGCGGGTGCCATCTCAGCTGCGATTACAGCGCTGGTTGCAGACCTAACAAGGGATGAACATCGCACCAAAGCCATGGCGATGATCGGTGCCACGATTGGTATCACCTTTGCGCTATCTCTCGTGGGAGCACCTATTCTTAATCGACTGATAGGGGTGCCCGGTATTTTTATACTGACAGGACTCTTATCTTTAACTGCGATTTTAGTGGTGAAGTTTGTGGTACCTACACCTTTAAATATGAATGTTTCAAAAGCATTTAAAGAAGAAGCCCCGTCATTTAAATCAATACTAAAAAATAAGGAGCTTTCACGTTTAAATTTTGGGATTTTTGCACTCCATGCGGCACAAATGGCGATGTTTATTGTGGTGCCATTTGCCCTTGAAACTTCGGGCGAAATGGATGTGAATCAGCATTGGAAAGTGTATTTACCTGTGCTCTTAAGTTCTTTTGTATTAATGGCACCAATCATCATCGTCAGTGAAAAATTCAACAAATCTAAATTCATCTTTGTGAGCTCTATTTTTATGATGCTGATTGCGCAATTGATGTTTGGCATGTTGATCAATATTTTTTGGGGGTTAGTGGCATCGCTTTTTGTCTACTTTGTCGCCTTCAATGTTTTAGAAGCGAGCCTACCTAGCTTGATTAGTAAAATTGCCCCACCGAGCTCTAAAGGGACGGCGATTGGGGTGTATAATACCTGTCAGTCATTAGGAATTTTTTTTGGCGGATTATTAGGCGGTTTCTTAGCCGATCGTGGGGGTAGTTTTCCAGTGTTTTCATTTTGTGCCATTTTGATGGCACTGTGGGCAGGTTTTGCATTATCGATGAAAGTCCCGCCTTCACTTAAAACGCTGATGTATGTGATTAAAAATAAATCACTACTCAAAAACCCTAAACAATTAGTGTTGGTACAAAATAAAATTAAAAAAATAAAAGGTGTGCGTGACGTCATCATCTTGCTTGAAGAAGGCGAGTTGCTCATTAAAGTTAACAAACACGAGTCTATTCATGAAGCATCGATTTTTCGGTTATTAGGAGGAAGTAATGGCGTCAGTTAATAAAGTAATGTTGATGGGTAATTTAGGCAAGGATCCTGAATTAAGATTTTTACCGAATGGTGATGCGGTGTGTAATTTTAGTATTGCAACGACTTATAATTGGAAAGATAAAGCCGGTGAAAAACAAGAGCGTACCGAATGGCACAAAATTGTCATGTATCAAAAGCTAGCTGAGAACGCGGGTGAATATCTAAAAAAAGGACATCCTGTATTTATTGAAGGCCGATTGCAAACACGTAAATGGCAAACCAAAGAAGGCCAAGATCGTTACACCACAGAAATTATTGCAGAGAGCATGCAAATGTTAGGTGGCCGCGATAGTACATCATCAAGTGCATCCACTGAAAAACCTGCAGCTGCTGCATCAGGATCAGCAGACGAATTTAATCAATCACCTCAAAGAACAAGTGCTGCTGCAGCCTCTAATGCACCTGCAACGAACTTTGATGACTTTGAAGACGACATCCCTTTTTAAGCACACATTTTAGAAAATTTATAGATGCCTATTTTTGATTTTAAATGTGGAAGTTGTGGATGTGTTAAAGAGTTATTGCGTAAAATTTCGGATCCGATTGTGACCTTATGTCCTGAGTGCCATAAAGAGACTTTCTCAAAACAACTTTCAGCACCGAGCTTTCAACTTTCTGGTTCAGGGTGGTATGCCACCGACTTTAAAAATAAATCAAAAGAAAATGTTTCTAAAACGGATGCAAACCCTGAACCTAAAAAAGATACCCCTATTCCAACTTCGAATTAATTCATTATGCTAAAACGTTATTTTTTAACCGGACTTCTTGTACTCGTGCCTCTTGCTATTACGGTATGGGTTATTTCATCGCTTGTACAATTTTTAGATCAAACATTGATCTGGCTCCCTTATGATTATCAACCGCATAATCTCATTGGGGTTGATATCCCAGGCTTAGGTGTGCTTTTAACTGTAGGCGTCATTTTATTGATTGGATTATTAGCTTCTAATTTATTTGGCCGTCAATTTTTAAAACTTTGGGAAATCTTGTTGTCCAGGCTCCCTTTTGTAAATTCAATTTATTCAAGTATCAAGCAAGTTTCAGATACTTTGTTTTCAGATTCAGGACGTGCTTTTAATAAAGCGGTATTGATTCGCTATCCTGATAAAGAAAGTTATACGATTGCTTTTTTAACAGGTGAACCTAGCCCTGAAATTGCAAAACACTTAAAAGGTAAACATGTGAGCGTCTATGTTCCCACCACACCTAATCCGACTTCAGGTTATTTTTTAATGGTCGCTCAAAAAAATATTGTCGAATTGGATATCAGTGTGGATCAAGCACTGAAGTATGTGATTTCAATGGGTGTTGTACCACCTTCTAAAAAAACTAAAAAAATTCATTCCATTTAAAACAAAAGAGATTTAAAAAAATGATGCGAACGCTTTACTGTGGTGATTTAAATAAAACGCATATTGGTGAGACTGTCACCTTATGTGGTTGGGCTCATCGTCGACGCGATCATGGTGGCGTCATTTTTATTGACCTTCGTGATCGTGAAGGCATTGCACAAATTGTGATTGATCCTGACACAAAAGAAACCTTTCAATTAGCAGAATCGATTCGTAACGAATTTGTATTAAAGGTGGTATGTAAAGTGAGAGCAAGGCCTGAAGGTACTGTAAATTTAAATATCCCAACAGGCGAAGTCGAAATGTTGGCGTCCACCATTGAAATTTTAAATCCGTCTTTAACCCCACCTTTTATGTTGGATGATGACACTATTTCTGAATCCATTCGTCTTGAATATCGTTTTATGGATTTACGTCGTCCGATGATGCAAAATAATTTACGTTTACGTTATCGTGTAGCAAAAGTCTTACGTGATTTTTTAGATGCCCATGGCTTTATCGAAATTGAAACACCGATGTTGACAAGAAGTACCCCAGAAGGTGCGCGTGATTATCTTGTGCCATCGCGTGTGCATGCAGGTGAATTTTTTGCACTCCCTCAGTCTCCTCAGCTTTTTAAACAACTACTAATGGTGTCAGGCTTTGATCGCTATTTCCAAATCACAAAATGTTTCCGTGATGAAGATTTAAGAGCCGATCGTCAGCCTGAATTTACCCAAGTCGACCTTGAAACTTCATTTATGTCTGAAGAAGACATCATGACGATTGTAGAAACAATGATTCGTGAGATGTATAAAAAAGTGGCCTCTATTGACTTACCATCTTCATTTCCACGCATGACTTACCAAGAAGCGATGCATACCTATGGTTCAGATAAACCGGATATGCGCGTGACTTTAAAAATAACAGAATTAACCGATGTTATGAAGGGTGTCGACTTTAAAGTCTTCGCATCGGCAGCGACGATGAAGGGTGGTCGTGTGGCAGCAATTCGTGTACCACATGGGTCTCAAATCACTCGCTCTGAAATTGATGCATATACTGAATTCGTTAAAATTTATGGTGCCAAAGGCTTAGCCTACATCAAAATTAATGATGTGAATGCACTCAATGAAACAGGACTACAAAGTCCGATTGTAAAAAATATTCATGTGAATGCATTAAAAGCAATCATTGAAAAAACAGGCGCTGAAAATGGCGATATAATTTTCTTCGGTGCGGATAAAACAAAAATTGTGAATGAAGCCTTAGGTGCATTAAGACTTAAAATTGGTCACGAAAAAAATCATGTGGATGGCAGAATTTGGGCACCTTTATGGGTAGTTGATTTTCCGATGTTTGAACATGATGAAGAATCGAATCGTTGGGTTGCTATTCATCATCCTTTCACAGCACCTAAAGAAGGTCACGCAGATCTATTAGCTACCAATCCTGGCCAATGTTTATCTAAAGCTTATGATATGGTCATCAACGGATGGGAAGTAGGTGGTGGATCTATTCGTATCCACGAAGAAGCTATCCAATCTAAAGTATTTGAAGCATTAAAAATTACACCCGAAGAAGCAAAAGAAAAATTTGGTTTTCTTCTCGATGCATTGCAATATGGCGCACCTCCGCATGGTGGCTTAGCTTTTGGTCTTGATCGACTTGTCACTTTATTAGCAGGTGCTGAATCCATTCGGGATGTGATTGCTTTTCCAAAAACACAACGTGTACAATGCTTACTTACAAAAGCACCGAATGCGGTCGATGAAAAACAACTGCGCGAGTTGCATATTCGTCTTTATTCACTGCAACCTACCTCTTAAAAAATTAGGCTATGATTTTATCCATCAATCATATTCAACTTGTTGCAGAAAAAGATTTGGCAATTAAGTTAAGAGATTTTTATTGTGGTGTTGTGGGGCTGCAAGAAGGTTTTAGGCCAAATTTCGAACGCTTTGGTTTTTGGTTATATATTGGCGAAAAAGATGCAGTGCATCTAATTACACCTAAAGAAGGTGATAGCCGTTCACTTCAAAAATCATCTTATGATCATGTTGCCTTTAAAGCGAGCGACTATGCTGGCGTCTTAAAAAAACTCAAATTACTTGATTTTCCTTTTGAAGAAAAACTGATTCCTGGCATGATTGCCCATCAAATTTTTTTAAAAGACCCTGCAGGCAATCGTGTCGAGCTTAATTTTGAAGAATTAAAATAATTATTAATGAATGTTGAAAAGTTATTACCTGAAGCAATAAATTTTATGAGGGATGGAGAGATAGAAAAAGCTCAATCCTTTTTAAATCAAATATTAAAGGAATTTCCTAAAAATCCTGACGCACTTACTCAATCTGGCATTATTTTAATTCATGAAAGGAAATTTAAAAAAGGAATAAACTTAATTGAATCATCATTGTTAATTAAACCAAATCAACCAGAAGCTCTTTTGCATTTAGGAATAGCTTTCTATCAGGAGAATAAATTCGATCAAGCCATTAAATATTTTGACGATGCAATTAAATTACAACCTGATTATTCTGAAGCTATTTACACAAAAGCTTTAAGTTACGAGAAGATGAATTTAATAGAAGATGCAATAAATAATTATAATCTTGCACTTAACAAAAATCCTAACTATTTAAATCCAATAATTAATTTAGCATATTTATATTTTAAATTAGAAAATTTTGAAATAGCTAAAAATTTTTTTATAAAAGCACAAAATTTGAACCCAGAAAATAATGAATTTTCACAAAAAATTTCAGAGATAAATAATCATCTTGGAAATTACGACGAGTCTCTCGAATATTGGGATAAAAGAATATTGTCAGATCCTACAGATGCTGATGCATATAATAATAAGGCAGTAACTTTAATGAATTTAGATAGGCTTGATGAAGCTAAAGTTCTGTTTCTTAGAGGCTTAGAGTTAAATGAAAATGATACAACTCTTATGATAAACCTGGCAGGGCTTTATGAAGAACAGAGAGAATATACTCAGGCTGAAATCTTTTGCAAAAAGATTCTAGATCTTGTTCCTCATCATGATAAATCTATAAATATGCTCGGTAAAATAGCTATAGATTTAGGAAAAAACGATTCCGCCCATTCATACATTAACCAGGCTCTTAATCTTAGACCAGACAATCTTTATGCCTTATTGAA
>SHXT01000024.1 GCA_009693175.1 Candidatus Methylopumilus sp. | reverse complement strand
GGGGTAATTTTGCATAAAACGCAAAAAATTTGATATTTTTGTGAAGAATGTATGTAAAATATGCATTTTAAGCAAATTATTAAATTATGTCTCTCGGTGAAGCTATTAGAAAAAGAAGGAAATCCTTAGGGATTACCCTTCAAACCCTCGCACAAAAAATTGTGAGCGACCCTGGCAATCTTTCTAGAATAGAAAGGGGAGCACAAAATGTCAGCGAAGCGCAATTATTAAAAATTTGTGAGGTTCTCAACTGCGCGCCTTCTAGTCTTTTTCAGAATAACCTGATCGCTAACCCTATCCAAAAATTAGATAGTCAAACATTCGCAAGATGGTTTAGATTAGCAGCTCCCTATATCAACACTTTTAGCAATAAAACATTTGTGATTGCTTTTGGTGGTGAGCTTCTCGATGAAAATCAATTCACAGCCCTTTCGCATGACATCAATTTATTGATCTGTTTAAACGTCAAAATCGTACTGGTGCATGGCGCAAGACCTCAGATTGATCAAAAACTCAAAGACAAGAAAGTTTCTACTAAGCTCGTAAGAAATGTTCGAGTTACTGACGATTTTGGTATGGAAGCTGTGAAAGAAGCTAATGGTCTCATCAAAATTAATATTGAGTCGACACTGTCCTCAAGCTTATTAAATTCCCCCATGGCAGGAAGTGACATTAAAGTATCTAGCGGAAATTTTATTACAGCCAAACCTTTGGGAGTCATTGATGGTGTTGACATGCAGCACACGGGGGAAGTGAGAAAAATTGATAGTGCTGCCATTAAGAAAAAATTGGAGAATAAAGAATTGGTTGTGATCTCTCCTATCGGGTATTCACCCACAGGTGAAGTATTTAATCTCACGTTGGAAGATGTAGCGCTTAAAACTTCGATAGCATTGGAAGCCGATAAACTTATTCTTCTCATTGATTCTGATGGTATCTTTAATTTGAGAAATGAACTTCTTCATGAAATGACATTAGAGAAAGCGGTCAATCTGTATAAGAGTATTGAAAAAAATAATCCTAAAAAGCATGAGTTAATTAATATCAACTCAAATGAATTAGATCTTTTGGAAATTGCCATCAAAGCTTCTGAAGTAGGTATTCACAAAATTCATTTAATTAATAGGCATATTGATGGTGCAATTCTCCAGGAATTATTTACCGATGAGGGAGTAGGAACTGTCATTACTGAGAAAGCACTCGATTCAATTAGACCTGCTACACATAACGACGTCAAAGGGATTCATAAGCTTATCAATTCCTTAGAGATTGGTGGCTATCTCATTAAGAGAGGCAAGGAAAGAATTGATCATGAAATAGAAAATTTCTTTGTCATCGAACATGATAAAAAAATTATTGGTTGTGCTGCTTTATATCCTTATAACGATGCTGTTGAGTTTGCATGTTTTGCTATTAACAAAAATTATCAATCCAAGGGGTTTGGTTCAAAACTTTACAATTATTGCGAAAATATTGCGCGAGATAAAAAATACAAATATCTTTTTGCTTTAACCACGCGAACTGAACATTGGTTCATTGAAAAAGGATTTAAGGAAGAAAATATTCAGAAACTTCCTAAAAAAAGATTAGAGTCCTATTTACCTCAAAGAAATTCAAAATTTTTTATTAAAAAGCTTTAAAATCTTAAAAAAACTATAGGTATGAAAATGGGTAGTGAAATTAAACCAGAACACAAAGCCAAAATATTAAGCGAGGCTCTACCGTACATCAAAAAATTCTTTGGTAAAACTATTGTGATCAAATACGGTGGCAATGCCATGGTCGATGAAAATTTAAAGCAATCATTTGCCAGTGATGTCGTGCTTTTAAAATTAGTAGGCATGAACCCGGTTGTGGTTCATGGTGGTGGGCCGCAAATTGATGAACACCTTGATAAGTTAGGCAAAAAAGGAGAGTTCATTCAAGGCATGAGAGTGACCGATACCGAAACGATGGATATCGTAGAAATGGTTTTGGGTAGTCAAGTAAATAAAGAGATCGTGAATCTTATTAACAGACATGGCGGAAAAGCAGTTGGCCTCACGGGTCAAGATGGAAACTTTATCCATGCAAAAAAACTTATTGTGCAAAATGATGCAGACCCTAAAAAAACAATCGATCTAGGTCATGTAGGTGAAATTGCATCAATCAATCCTAGCATTATTAATTTTTTAGATGAGGGCGACTTTATCCCCGTAATAGCTCCGATCGGTGTGGGTAAAAATGGTGAAACTTACAATATCAATGCAGATCTTGTTGCAGGCAAACTATCCGAGGTGCTAAGTGCTGAAAAATTAATTTTGCTCACAAATACGCCTGGTGTACTTGATAAAAACGGTTCGCTTCTTACTGGATTAACACCTCATGAAATAGACAAGCTTGTCGAAGATGGAACCCTATCAGGTGGTATGTTACCTAAAATAGGTTCGGCATTAGACGCTGCTAGGAGCGGTGTAAAAAGTGTACATATTATTGATGGCAGAGTGCAGCACGCACTTTTATTGGAAGTACTAACCGATGAGGGTGTGGGCACTTTAATTAAGGCAAAATAATTGTCAAAAATTTGGATTTTTGATTTAGACGATACACTCCACGACGCAAGTTCAAAAATTTTCCCCAGAATTAATCAGTCTATGACTGCTTATGTCAGTCACAAACTTAATATCAGCCTTGCTGATGCGCATCATCTCCGCAATGAATATTGGAAAGTATATGGCGCTACCTTAAAAGGTCTTATTCAAAATCACGGTGTCAATCCACAAGAGTTTTTGCTTAATACTCATGATGCAGAAGAGCTATCAAAATTTGTAAAACAATCGCACGCCTTAAAAAATATATTAAAAAAGCTTATAGGTAAAAAAATTATTTTTACAAATGCGCCTCTTCATTATGCAATTGCTATTATTAAAGCACTTAATATCCAAAAATATTCCTCAGATATTTATAGTATTGAATCCACAGACTATAACCCTAAACCTTCTCATTATGCATTTAGGAAAATTTTAAAAAAACTTAAGAAAAGGCCTAATCAATGCGTTATGGTGGAAGATGATCTTGCTAATTTAAAAACAGCACACAAAATAGGGATGAAAACTATTTTGGTATCTAAGCAGAATAAAAAAACTGCTTTCGTGACAAAAAGAATTTCAAAAATCACGTATCTAATTCACTAGACCTGGATAAGCTTTGTCAATACTCGAAGGCGTGCTTCGTAAATAGATAACTTAATATCAAGATTAGTTTTATTTTTACTAATTACCCCAAGATTCAATTTATTGAGATGTTTTAAACATTTTTGAAGAGTCTTTAAAGTGGTTGATACTGATTTTTGTTTTAGCTTTTGTCCTTGCGTGTAGGCATCAAAGGCTTTCATTACTTCACTAAGTGAATTAGGATTTCTAAATAAATCCATTTTATAAATTAAATCTAAAATTTGATGAGTCTTCAGCTTATTAAACTGCCTAAGTTCAGTAAAATTGTGTGCTAACTTCTCTGTTAACCTTTTGACTGAGTTAGGTACCGATAGTCTTACATATATCTTTTCTGAATCTTTAACTTTAACTTTGGAAGCATAAATATACATAAATAAAGTTGCTGCTTTAACATCATGCGAATATTTAAACTTATTCGCGCATTCTAAGCTTTTCTTAATTTGATTTTTATTTTTGACATAATTAATTTCTGGCATTAATACTTTTAAAGCACCACATTGATGAAGTACGTCAAACATTAAATACGATTTTTTTTCTGACAAGCCGACTGAAATCTCATGCCAAACTCTTTCAGATGCAACTGCTTCAATTTCTTTATTTTTTATAATTTTTTTGAGAATCGATTGTGTTGTAGGATAAATTTTAAATTGATAGAATCGTGCAGAAAATCTTGCAATGCGAAGAACTCGAATAGGATCTTCTATAAAAGCCGGACTTACATGTCGTAAAATTTTCTTTCTAATATCGCCAATGCCATGAAAAGGATCAATGAACTGTCCTTTTTCATTTTTTGCAATAGCGTTTATTGTGAGATCTCTTCTTTGAAGATCTTCTTCTAGTGTCACTTCTTTTGATGCATAGACTTTAAATCCTTTATAACCCTTGGAAACCTTTCGTTCCGTTCTTGCAAGGGCATATTCATAATGTGTTTTTGGATGCAAAAATACAGAAAAATCTTTACCCACAGGCTTATAACCTAATTTGACCATTTCTTCAGAGTTTGAGCCAACCACCACATAGTCTCTATCCTTGACAGGTACTCCCATGATTTGATCACGGACCGCGCCGCCTACAAGATATATCTTCATTTATCGCCCAGATTTACTTCTATAAAAGTCATACTTAGATCGCATGAGAGGGTTATTTTTCTTATTTTTATCTAGGTAGTGTTCTAATCGTTCAAAATTATAACGATAAGGGATTGTATGCTCACTATTTACAACATTATCAATTTGCATAGACTTCCAATTATCCCGCGTCAATATTTTGATCGGCATCATCTCTATAATGAAAGCGAATAAATAAGAAAGGCTCTTATTTAAAGGGATAATAAGCCGATATAATTTTTCTGACTTAATGACAAGACAAATAATATCTTTCAATGAATAAATATCGGATCCACCGAGATCGTATACTTTGCCATAGGTTTTTTTATCAAACATACTTTTAATCAAAATTTTTGATACGTCTTCAATATAAATGGGTTGAAATTTAGATTGGGGTGACAAGAGCAGGATAATTGGCGCCCATTTCACAAGTAATTTAAACATATTAATAAAATTGTCTTTTGCACCAAAAATAATTGAAGGTCTTAAGATAGTGACATCCAAATTTTTTTGTTTTATTAACTGGGATTCACCCAAAGTTTTAGATTTAAGATATAAACTCTGAGCATTACTGCCAGATCCAAGAGCACCCAGATGGATTAGCCTTTTAATCCCTGCTTCTTTCATAATTTTGGCCAAACTACTCGGCCATATATGATGTATCTTGTCGAATGACTCTTTTTTAGATTGATGCAGTATGCCTAAAAGATTAATAACGACATCTGTTTTTTTTAAATCTTTTTTTACCTGCTCTAGATTATTAAAATCAATATCGAATATTTCAATTTGAGGATCTACGGTTAAGATTTTAATTTTCTCCTTGTTCCGAGAAAATAATTTCAAATGATAATTTGATATACTTAATTGTGCTAAAAGACTTGACCCTAAAAATCCGGACGCTCCAAAAATTGCGATCGTTTCTTTTGAATTAATCACTTCGATTTTAAAGCATTCTTATTATGAATATAAGAATAAGAATTAATGTGATATTCGTAGTAATTTTTAAATACTTAATATATTTTTTATTTTTTGTATTTAAATATAAAAAGGTAAATGCTACTAATATAGCAAACAATAAAAATATACAAAATCTTAATATGATCATTGATACACCTCTATCATCTCTTGATTTAAAATACCGTTCATAGAATTGAGGTAGCGATTTGCTAAATCAGATGTTTTGGGATCTTGGCTATTTAGTGTAATTAAGCTCCAAGATTCCTTATGAGATTGAAGTGCAAGCAATAATTTGTTATTCAACTCATGGCCGGATTTATATGCTTTGAAGTTACCTATAATTGAATGTCCTAGCATGTAAAGATCACCTATTGCATCAAGAATTTTATGGCGCACAAATTCATCTTCATAACGCAATCCGTCAGAATTAATAATTTTATATTCATCTAATACAATCGCATTATCAAGAGAGCCTCCTCTTGCAAGCCCATTAGAGCGTAAATATTCAACTTCCTGCATAAATCCAAATGTTCGTGCACGGCTAATTTCCGTAATATAGGATTCATTATAAAAATCGACAGCGACTTGATTCGTTGATTCAGTAAAAACAGGGTGAGGAAAGTCGATCGTAAAATCTACTTTAAATCCATCATAAGGTTCAAATCTTGCCCATTTATCTTTATCTTTAACTTCAATTACGTCTTTAATGAGCACAAATTTCTTAGATGATTCTTGTTCTCGAATTTTCGCCGTTTGCAAGAGATATATAAAAGGTATAGAACTACCATCCATAATAGGCACTTCTGAACCATCAATCTCAACAATAATATTGTCGATACCTTTTGCAGATAATGCGGACATAAGATGTTCAACCGTTGCGATACGCGAAGTATCTTGTCCTATAGCTGAACACATTTTGGTATCTTTTACAGCATCAGGACTTGCCTTCACTTCACTTACTTTCTTTTGATCAGTCCTTCTAAAAATAATACCCTGATCGATTTCAGCAGGTTTTAATGTAATAGTGACCTTTTCACCGTTATGCAAACCGACGCCTGAAGTATGCACGCTTTTTTGTATAGTTCTTTGTCTTATCATATAAAACTTATTCGCCTTTTTTTCTTAAAAAGGAAGGGATGTCATATTCTTCCATGCCCGACATCTTCATAATTTCAACCTGAGCTCTGTTTTTATTTGAACTAAAAACATTTGGCTCATCTTCACCTGTAAGGTCTTCTTCAATGGAAGATTTATTTTGTATGATAGGTTTAGGTTCGATACGTGGCATTCTTGGTTTTACATTTTGAGCTAAGCCTGTAGCAACAACAGTGACTCGAATAAAATCTCCCATAGCCTCATCAATTACATTACCCACAATAACCGTAGCATCAATAGCAGCAAATTGTTTAATTGTTTCCATCACCTCATGATATTCCTTCAGCGTAAATGCACTACTTGCAGAAATATTTACAAGCACGCCACGTGCATTCACCAAATTCACATCTTCTAATAAAGGACTTGCGACCGCAGCTTGAGACGCTTTATATGCGCGATGCTCACCTTGATCTACACCAGAACCAATCATAGCCATGCCCATCTCACTCATTACTGTTTTAACATCGGCAAAGTCAACATTCACGAGTCCTGGACTATTAATAATTTCTGAGATACCTGAAACAGCATTATGCAAAACATCATTCGCCGCACTAAAGGCTTCTAAGAACGGAATATTTTCACCTAAAACTTCCATTAATTTTTCATTTGGAATGACAATTAAAGAATCAACATTTTGCACTAACTCATTAATACCATCAGCAGCAATTGCTGTTCTTTTCCCTTCAAATAGAAAAGGTTTTGTTACAACTGCAATAGTTAAAATACCTAATTCCTTTGCAATTTGAGCAATGACAGGGGCTGCCCCCGTTCCAGTTCCCCCGCCCATACCTGCTGTAATGAACAACATGTCAGCGCCTTGAATAGAATTAATAATTTTTTCTCTATCATCGATAGCAGCTTGTTTCCCAATTTCAGGCTTAGCGCCAGCCCCTAAGCCTTTAGTCGTTGCTTGACCAATTTGTAATATATGGCTTGCACGGCTTTTCTTTAAGGCTTGCATATCAGTATTGGCACATATGAATTCAACACCCATTAAATTCTTATTAATCATATGGTCAATAGCATTTCCACCACAGCCGCCTACACCAATGACTTTTATGATGGCATTTTGCGACTTACTATCAACAACTTCAAACATATCCTATCTCCAAGAATTAAAAGTTACCTTGAAACCAATTCTTTATTCTCATAAAGATTTTATTTATTGAATTGCCATCAATCTGATTCATCATTTCTTTTTCTAATTGGGTCTTACCCATAAGCAGCAATCCAATACCTGTTGAATATCTTGGGTTATCTACTACCTCTGATAAGCCACCCACGTTTCTAGGTGTGCCAATCCTCACAGGCATTCTAAATATACTTTCACCAAGATTAACCATACCCCTCATTAAAGAGGAGCCTCCTGTAATTACAATGCCAGAAGCTATCATATCTTCCATGCCACTTCGTTTCAACTCATGCACAATAAGCTTATAAAGCTCTAACACTCGAGCCTCAATGACTTCTGCTAAAGCAAGCTTTGAAATAGTTTTAGATTCTTTTCCATCTACCACAGGAATTTCTATTTGCTCGGTAGCTGAAGCTAAACTTCTTGCCGCATAGCCATGTTTAATTTTAATATCTTCTGCGGATGGCAGAGGCGTTCTAAATGCAACAGCGATATCATTATTAATTTGATCTCCAGCAATAGGAATAACAGCTGTATGACGAATTGAACCATGTCTAAAAACAGCAATATCTGTGGTGCCACCCCCAATATCTACTAAACACACACCCAATTCTTTTTCATCGTCTGTAAGCACTGCCATACTTGAAGCTAAAGGCTGTAATACCAATTCGGATACTTCAAGCCCGCAGCGCTTAATACATTTCACAATGTTTTGAGCTGCAGCGATAGCTCCTGTCACAATATGTACCTTTACCTCTAATTTCATACCACTCATACCAAGCGGCTGACGAACATCTTCTTGTCCATCTATGACATATTCTTGGGTTAAAATATGAAGCACTTGCTGATCATTAGGAAGTGTAATGGCACATGCAGTTTCAATCACTTTCTCTACATCCAATTGAGATACTTCTGTATCTTTAATTTTGACCATGCCATGAGAATTAATACTTTTAATATGGCTTCCTGCAATACCTGTATGAACATCAGTAATTTTGCAATTTGCCATCAACTCTGCTTCTTCAATTGCTCTTTGAATGGCTTCCATCGTAGAATCAATATTTATCACAACACCTTTTTTTAGCCCTTTTGAACTATGCTGGCCTAAACCAATAATATTCAATAAGCCATCAGGTTGAAGTTCCGCAACAATAGCAACAATTTTGGATGTCCCAATATCAAGCCCAACAATTAAATCTTTTTCTTCTTTATTTTTGATCATATCAGCGGCCTCTCACCACTATCTATTTTTTGAATGGGTTCATTCGATTTCTTAACTGCAAAACCATTAGGGTATCTTAAGTCAGCAGAGCCTATTCTTTTAACTGAAAATAAGACATTGTCATATTGAGTAACAAAGCGAGATAAATTTTCTTCGATATTATCTTTACTTAAAATAATTCTCATATTATTAGCAGTTCTGATGTCCCAAGTGTACCTAGATGATAAAGAAAGTTGAGCAATTTTTAATTGTTTATTATCTAAAATGCTTTGCATTTTTTTATACTCTAATACTATATAACTCTCAGTCCCTTCTGGGCCAAAAAATAGCGGGAGATCTTGGTCTGACGCGCCATGAAAAATTTCGCCATTTTCATTTACGAGGGCTATGGCATCCCATCTCCCAATAGCTTGATGCTCTTCAACTAAAACTTCTAATTGATCTGGCCATACCCTTCTTAGGCTTACATTTCTTACCCAAGGCAATTTAGTAAAAGCTTCTTTCGTACTAAAAAGATCGAGCGAGAAAAAATTACCTTTTATAAATCTATCTGAAATCATACTGACTTGATCTTCATCAAGATGATGATATTGTCCCAATACCTTAATCTCTCTAATAGGAAATTTAGCAAAATGCATAAATTGATAACCCAACAAAAAAAGTACTAAAATAATATTCAGTAAAAGAACTAAATTGCCTAACCAATACACTTTTAAATAGTTATTTAACATCTGCAGTTTTCAATATTTCTAAAACTAATTGATCAAAATTAATACCTAGCTCTTTTGCGGCCATAGGTACCAAACTATGGCTTGTCATACCAGGTGAGGTATTCACTTCAATAAAATAATGATGTCCTGCTTTATCCATCATAAAATCAATACGCCCCCAACTAGAACATCCAATAGCTCTAAATGCTTCAAATGCTTCTTGAGATATTAAAACTTCTTTATTTTTTTCAATCCCAGATGGGCAAATATATTGCGTATCATCTTTAATGTATTTAGCTTCATAATCATAAAATTCATTAGTGGGTTTAATTTTAATTACCGGTAACGTTTTACCATTCACAATAGCTACCGTAAACTCTTCCCCATCCACAAATTTTTCAACAATTACATTCATATCAATCTTTGATGTTTTTATAAAAGCATCTTGGTATTGTTTTTCACTCTTAATCTTATCAATACCAATACTTGAGCCTTCATTAGATGGTTTAATAAAAAAAGGGGATTCAATTAAATTTACAATCTCGGCATAAGAAGTTTTTTCAGTCACTTGTAAAAAATCAGGTGTCGAAATATTTAATGAACGCCATAATAATTTTGTTTTAAGCTTGTCTATCCCAATGGCTGAACTTAATGAATCGCTACCGGTATAAGCAATATTTTTTGATTTTAATGCCGCTTGTATCGATCCATCTTCTCCACCTCTTCCGTGCAAAGCTATAAAAACTCTGTCATAACTTTTAATTTCATTAATATTTCTCTCTGATGGATCAAAAGTTTCAACAACAACACCTAAGCGTTTTAAAGCATCAAATACAGCCTTGCCACTTAAAAGTGAAACAGCTCTCTCATTAGAGTCACCTCCCATAAGCACTGCAACTTTTCCAAACTCATTTATCAATTCAGAAAGTCCCCTAAAATTCTGACTTCTTTTTCAAGCTTAATACCTTTCTTCTTAAGGACTTCTGATTCGATATGATTTATGATGCTTTCAATATCTTTTGCAGACGCATCGCCTAAATTAATAATGAAATTAGCATGCTTGTCAGAAACTTCAGCATTGCCAACTCTAAAACCTTTTAAACCGCACTCTTCAATTAATTTTGCAGCAAATGTATCTTTAGGATTTCTAAATGTGGATCCTGCTGTAGGCCAATTAAGAGGCTGTGTATCTTTTCTATGAGTCAAATATTCTTTAATCTTACTTTCTGGATCAGCGGTCATATTTTTCTCAAAATTAAACCAAACACCTACAAACCATTCATTTAAAACAGGTTTAACAACTTCACGATAAGAGATACCAAACTCATTTTTCTGTCTTGTAACTATATTGCCTTGTTCATTAATCATGCTAACCTTAGTCACATAATTCCATGTTTCAGAACCATAACATCCAGCATTCATTGCTAAAGCTCCACCAATTGTGCCTGGAATACCGGCAAAGAACTCTCCGCCTACATAGTGCTCTTTAGCAAGATTTTTGGCGATTTTCGCACATGTATTTCCACATGCTACGTACACACCTTCATGAGTCATTTCAATTTCATTTAAAGTGGCATGCGTGACGATAACTGTGCCTCGAATACCGCCATCTCTTATTAAAATATTAGATCCCAATCCAATAAAGGTTAAAGGCTTTAAATATTTTTCACTCTTTAAAAAACTTTTTAAATCATCTAAATTTTTAGGTGCAAATAAAGCATCAGCGACTCCGCCTACACGCCAACTGTTGTATTTATTTAATGACTCATTTTTTAAAATTAATGCATTCGTCATGAATTCACAATATTTAAAATATCCTTGGTCACCGTACCTATTGAACCTGCGCCCATCACAATCAAGATCGAATCTTGATCAATATGTTGAAGTGCTATTTTTGCTAAATAGGATATATCTTTTTCGAAAAAAACTTTATCTGTTATTTTATTAATGCCTTCCATCATAGCCAATGCACTAACACCTGGAATCATTTTTTCTCCAGCCGAATAAATATCTGTGAGAAGCACTTTGTCAGCTTTATGAAGCACTCTAACAAACTCATTAAAAAAATCTCTCGTTCTCGTGTAACGATGCGGCTGAAATACAAGATAAATTGATTTTTTTGGATAAGCATCTCTTGCTGCATCTAGGACTGCTTCAATCTCGACGGGATGGTGACCATAGTCATCTACCAAAGTAAAGGCTTTAGCATTAAATGTTAAGTCTTTATAAGTTTCGAATCTACGTCCGACACCTTTAAAATGCTTTAAAGCATCTATCGTTTTTAAAATGGGGATTTCAAGTTCATCAGCAAGCGCAATCGCCGCTAACGCATTTCTAACATAGTGTTTTCCAGGAAGATTTAAAGTAATATCTTGTTTAACGACATCGGAATGTTTAATTGTGACTTTAAAATGCATTTTGCCAGCATCTGCCCTGACTTCCTCTGCATGCACATCCGCATTTTTTGATAAACCGTAAGTAATAATTGGCCTAGAAATTTCAGGAATAATTGATTGAATGACTGGATCGTCAATACAAAGAATCACCACACCATAGAATGGGAGTCGGTGTATAAATTCAATATAAGTTTTTTTGAGTTTATCAAAATCATTGTCATAAGCTTCCATATGATCTTGATCAATATTAGTCACAATAGAATACACGGGGGTGAGATGTAAGAAAGATGCGTCTGATTCATCTGCTTCCACCACAATATATTCACCATTACCCAATTTAGCGTTTGCATTAAGAGAAGAAAGTCTTCCACCTATCACGTAGGTGGGGTCCATTGAAGCCTCTGCTAGAATAGATGCAATTAAGCTAGTCGTTGTAGTTTTGCCATGAGTACCCGCAACAGCAATACCTTTTTTAAATCGCATTAATTCTGAAAGCATTTCTGCTCTTGGCATCATTGGGATTTTATTTTTAATGGCAGCTTTTAATTCTGGATTATCTTTATCTATAGCAGATGAAAACACAATTACATCGACATCTTTAATATTGTCAGCTGAATGATTAATGAAAATTTTAATACCAAATTCTTTAAGGCGAGAAATTACGGGTGACTCTTGGATATCTGAGCCAGAAATATTATAGCCTAAGTTATGCATCACTTCGGCGATGCCACTCATGCCAGAGCCTCCTATACCTACAAAATGAATTCGATTAATATTGTGTTTCATTTCTTAATTAATCGCTCGCATTCTCGATAAATGACCTCTTCAGGTTTTGTAATGATATTTACCAATGCTGCTTTTGCCATTTTTAAACACTTATCTCTTGTCATACTTTGAAGGCAATCGCTCAAGTCTTTGACCGTTAATTCTTCTTGAATTATAAGTCTTGCAGCTTTTTTATCACTTAAGTATTTTGCGTTATAAAACTGATGATTATCAACAGCAAAAGGGAATGGTACTAATATGCTAGCAATACCAGCTGAAGAAAATTCAGATACAGTCAGTGCTCCTGCTCTTGCAATAACTAAATCTGCCCACTCATACATCTTCTCAATATTATTAAGATATGCTCTGCAATCTGCCTTAATACCATATTTCTTGTAAGTTGCTTTTAATTCTTTATCATGCTTCTCACCTGACTGATGGATAATGATTGGTCTTTTTTTATTATGCATTTGTTGAATGCTTAATGGAACGATGCCATTAAAAAACTCAGCCCCTAAGCTCCCGCCAACCACGAGTAACCTTAAAGGACCTTTTCTATTCTTAAATCTTGAAAACGGTTCTTTAATGTTGCTGATTGAATCTCTAACTGGATTGCCAATTTTATAAGACGTTTTTATGAGC
>SHXT01000023.1 GCA_009693175.1 Candidatus Methylopumilus sp. | reverse complement strand
TTTTTTCTTTGCGATTAAATGCAAAAGGGATATTTTGACCCATCTTTGCAAATGCAATCACAATAGATGTGACTAAAGGAATGCCTTTATAGGCTGGACCATAGAGCATATCAAATGGAATTTTTGAAGCTTCTATCGATTTAGCATAAAACATACCGAGCTTCATTAAACTCTCACCATCATTAAAAAGTCCCGTATTAAAAAAGTAAGGACTTAAGCGGCCTGTTTTTGTGGTGAACTGACCAAATTGTAAAACCTGTTTTTTTAGGGCAAACTCAATAAATTCTTGACTTCGATCATTCATAGATAAAAACGGTAGAGATTAATTATGAGAATTATAACGCTAAACATGAATGGAATTCGATCAGCATCTAATAAAGGTGTTTACACATGGCTAAATACACAAGACGCTGATTTTATTTGTGTGCAGGAAGTGAAGGCGCATGAGAGTGATTTAACGCATGAGATGAAATATTTTGGCGATTACATGAGTTATTTTAGTTTCGCAGAAAAAAAAGGTTATAGCGGTGTTAGCATTTATGCAAAAAAGAAACCATTAAAAATTATTCGTGAAATAGGACTTTCCCTCTTTGATCATGAAGGCCGTTATCTTGAGCTTCGTTATAACAACTTAAATGTAGTATCGATTTATTTACCTTCAGGTTCTAGTGGTGAAGAGAGGCAAGCATTTAAGTTTGAAGTTCTAGATTATTTATTACCTTATTTAAAAAAACGAATGACACTAGGTGAGCCTATCGTTTTATGTGGCGATTGGAATATTGCACACCAAGACATTGATTTAAAAAATTATAAGGGCAACCGAAAGAATTCAGGATTTCTTCCACAAGAGCGTCAGTGGATGACTTATTTATTTAGAGATGGTGGCTTTATAGATGTGTATCGCAAACTTTATCCAGATACGACAGATGTTTCCTATACTTGGTGGAGCAATCGAGGACAAGCTTATTTAAAAAATGTGGGATGGCGTATCGACTATCAAATTGCACATCCTTTGATTGGAGAAAAAGTTATTTCAGCAAGCATTTTCAAGGATGAGAAATTTAGCGATCACGCACCACTCATCGTTGATTACGACTTTTAAATTTAATACTTAAAAGGGGCTACTTTAAAAAGTAAGGCCATGCCAGGGATTGCAAGTAAAAAACAAATGACAAAGAAATTTTCCCAGCCGACAAGACCCACAAGATAACCTGTAGAAGCATTTGCAAAAGTTCGAGGAATGGCAGCCAAGCTTGTGAAAAGTGCAAATTGAGTTGCCGTATAAAGCGGATGAGTGGTCTTTGCAATAAAAGCGACAAAAGCTGTAGTTCCCAAACCCACACCAAAAGCTTCAAAACCCACAACTAGTGCTAACCATTTAGGGCTATACCCCATATGGGCTAGCCATGCAAAGCCTAAGATACTGACCATTTGTAATGCACCAAACAGCCATAAAGCACGATTGATACCTAACCTCATCATCCATACCCCACCGATAAGGCCCCCTATGACGCTTGGCCAAAGGCCCGCATTTTTTGCAATAAGACCAATTTCAGTTTTACTAAAACCTAAGTCTAAATAAAAAGGTGTGGCTAATGCCGTTGCCATACTGTCACCTAATTTATATAAAAAGATAAAAAGTAAAATCATGAGTGCACTTTTTATACCATGGCGGTTTATAAATTCCTGAAAAGGTAAAAGAATGGAAGATTTTAAATCGCGTTTTTTAATGTGAGCGACACGTGGCTCTTTAATGAAAAATGTTAAAAGAAGTCCTGGCAACATAAAAAGACTTGTCACCATAAATACGGTTTGCCAATTAAAGTGATCGGCTAAGATAAGAGAAAGTGAGCCTGGGATAAGACTTGCAATCTTATAAGCATTGACATGAACAGCATTACCTAAACCCAATTCTTTATCTATTAAAAGTTCGCGTCTATAAGCATCAATGACCACATCCTGACTTGCACTTAAGAATGCAATTAAAGTAGCAATTAAAATAATCATCATGAGATTTTTTTGTGGATTAAAAAAACCTAAAAGGGGAATGCTGATTAAAAGAAGTATTTGGAAAAAAAATAACCACCCGCGACGCCTACCCATCACCCAACCGATGCGATCAAAAAAAGGTGCCCATAAAAATTTCCATGTATAAGGAAGTTGAATAAGGGCAAAAAGACCGATAGATTTTAAATCTAAACTATGAGATCGAAGCCATGCGGGCAATAAACTAATTAAGATGTAAAGAGGTAATCCCGATGTGAAGCCGGTAAAAATGCAGATCAACATTTTTTTAGAAAAGATTCCTTGCCAAAATCGATTCTGTGATTGCATCAAGAATTATTTTGACACGAGACGATACATCGCTAGAGCACCTAGGAGATTTGGCATGATATGAATGGGTTTGCCGTGGGTCAGAATAAGTCGTTCTTTAATGCCAATCTTATGTTGAATACAAAATTCATCAAAGTCTTTAATCGTGCATAAGTGAATATTAGGTGTGTTGTACCATGCGTAAGGCAATGCTTTAGATACAGGCATTTGACCTTGAATGAGTTGTATACGATGTCGCCAATAACCAAAATTCGGAAAAGTGACGATTGCTTCTTTGCCTACGCGTAACATTTCTTGCACAATTTTTTCAGTGTTGCGCATAGCTTGCAATGTTTGTGAAAGCACAACAACGTCAAATGATTGTGATTCAAAACCGGAAAGCCCTGACTCTAAATCCATTTGAATAACATTAAGACCTTGTTTTAATGTGTTAAGCCAATGAATATCATCTTTTTCAATACCATAACTCTTCACCTCCAGAGAACGTTCTAGAAATTTTAAGAGTGATCCATCTTCACAGCCTAAGTCGAGGACTTTCGCACCAAAAGGAATCCAATTCGCGATGACTGCAAAGTCTTGTCTAAATTGTGCACTCATAATTGATCTGAAATCTTTTTAAAATAAGTTGTCAATATGCTGCGATAATGGGGATCCATCATCAGAAAAGCGTCATGCCCATGTTTTGCCGTGACTTCAGCATAGCTCACGGTGAGTTCATTATCTAAAAGTGCTTTTACAATTTCTTTTGAGCGTTGAGGTGAAAATCGCCAATCACTCGTAAATGAAACTACCAAAAATTCAGCTTCTACTTTTTTAAAAGCCTTAGAAAGATTACCTTGGTAATCTTTTGCAGGATCAAAGTAATCGAGCGCACGGGTCATTCTTAAATAGGTATTTGCATCAAATTCTTCAGCAAATTTATCACCTTGATGATGCAAATAAGATTCCATCTCAAAATTCACACCAAACGAATATTCAATCTTTTTATTTTTTAATTTACGTCCGAACTTGATACCCATCGCATCATCGGATAAATAAGTAATATGGCCTAACATGCGCGCAATACGAAGTCCACATTTAGGTTTCTTTTTATAACGATAGTAATTGCCATTATAAAAATCAGGATCTGTAATAATGGCCTGTCTTGCAACTTCATTAAAAGCTACATTCTGTGCAGTAAGATTGGGCGCTGCTGCAATCACAATGGCATGACGAATGTGTTTTGGAAATGAGAGTGCCCATTGAATCGCTTGCATGCCTCCCAAACTTCCACCAATCACTGCAGCCAAGGTTTTAATACCAAGTTCATCCATGAGTGCTTTTTGTGCATTGACCCAATCTTCGACAGTGACAATTGGGAAATCCGAGCCCCATGGTTTTTTGGTTTTAGGATGAATGCTTTTAGATCCGCTGCTGCCATGACAACCGCCTAAATTATTGACACCAATCACAAAGAAACGCTGGGTATCCAAGGGTTTACCAGGACCAATAAGGTTATCCCACCAGCCAGGGTATTTATCGTCTTTTTTATAACGACCCGCAACATGGTGATTGCCTGAAAGTGCATGACATATCAGTACAGCATTATTTTTTTTTGCATTTAACTTGCCGTAAGTTTCATAGGCGAGCTCATAACTTGGCAGTTTTTTACCGCTGGTTAATTTAAGTGGTTTTGTAAAGTGTGCAAGTTTTGCTTTAACAATACCAACTGAATTCTTTTCGCCCATAGTGGCGATTATACTATTGAATATTGTCCGTAAGTGACACGAACAACACCATGAATATCTTTGGCTTGTTGGATATTTTGATAATGATTAGCCTTAAACAGGGGTTTTAAAATCTCAGCTTGATCGTAACCATGTTCAATGAAAAGCCAGCCCAATTCTTTTAAGTATATTTTAGATGATTCGATAATATGTTGAATGTTTTCGATACCTGTTAATCCTGAAACTAAAGCTTCTATAGGCTCATGTTGTAATCCATTTAATAAATGCGGGTCATCAGTTTTTAAATAAGGCGGATTGCTAAGAATCATATCAAATTTTGTTTTATCTAATGCATTAAACCAATCACTTTTTTGAACCGTAATGTTCTTAACTTCTAAGAGAGATTGATTATCCCGTGTATTTTTTAAAGCATGCTCTGATTGATCAATGAGTAAAACTTTTGACAGCGGCCTTTCTAATGCAATCGTGATGCCGATAATACCTGTGCCAGAGCCTAGATCGAGTATTTGATAAGCATCCTTAACGTTAATTTTTTTAAGTGCATGTTCAATAAGTGTTTCGGTATCAGGCCTAGGAATAAGTACATCGGCATTGACTTTAAATGTTCTTCCATAAAATGACCATTCACCTAAAAGGTACGACAAAGGCTTGCCCTCTATTCTTTTCAATGTGATCAACTCAATATGATTTTGATCTTTGACATCAATAGTTTGATCGCTTTGCTGAATAACTTCTTTTTGAGTGATGTTTAAGACGTGTTCTAAAATAAAGCGCGCCTCAAGCTTTGCTTCATCAAGTGAATATCCAATATTTTGATGAAGACGGTTTTGTGTAACTTTTAATACATCGTGAAGTGTTGCCACATTTTAGTCCTCTGCAAAACCTGCAAGAAGATCAGCTTGGTGTTCATTAGAAAGTGCATTAATGAGTTCGTCCATATCACCATCTGTAATCGCATCAATTTTATAAAGCGTTAAATTAATACGATGATCTGTGATGCGACCTTGAGGGTAATTATATGTTCGTATACGTTCGCTTCTGTCACCACTGCCAATGAGACAACGTCTGTCAGAGGCTAGTTTAGATTGTTGTTCGCGTATTTGCGCATCACGAATACGGGCTGCTAAAACACTCATCGCCTGCGCTTTATTTCGATGTTGAGATCTATCATCTTGGCACTCAACCACAATGCCTGTGGGTAAATGGGTAATTCTCACTGCCGAATCTGTTTTATTAATGTGCTGACCACCTGCCCCTGATGCACGATAAGTATCTAATCGAATTTCAGCTGGATTAATAATGACATCACTAATTTCATCAGCTTCAGGTAAGATGGCAACGGTACAAGCCGAAGTATGAATGCGGCCTTGTGTTTCTGTATCAGGCACACGCTGAACGCGATGGCCGCCTGATTCAAATTTAAGTTTTGAGTAAGTACCAAAACCAATAATTTTCATAATGATTTCTTTGTAACCCCCCACCTCAGATTCGCTAGATGAAACAATTTCCATTTTCCAACCTTGTCGTTCAGTGAATCTAGAATACATTCTAAATAAATCACCTGCGAACAAAGCAGATTCATCACCTCCGGTACCTGCGCGAATTTCTATGAAAATATTTTTTTCATCATTAGGGTCTTTAGGCAGCAATAATTTTTGTAAATTATCTTCGATGACGACAAGTTTTAATTTGCATTGCTCAATTTCTTCCTGTGCAAATTCTTTTATTTCAGGATCAGACAGCATCGTTTGCGCTTCATTTAAATTCTCTTCATTTTTTTTATAAGCGAGGTATTCATCCACAATAGGCGTGATATCTGAATGTTCTTTGGTAATTTTGCGATACTGATCCATGTCGTGCGTGATCGTTTCGGAGCTCATTAACATATTGAGTTCGTTGATGCGCTCACTTAATGCCGCTAATTTCTTTTGCATGGAAGGTTTCATAGCATTTAATCTTTAAGTGGGTAAATTTTCTTTAATGTTTTGGTTAAGATTTCTTGTTCCTCACCCTTGGCTTCATTCAGCGCTTGACTTGGATGATGTAAAAATTTATTTGCCAATGCTTTACTTAATCCCTCTAATACCTTTTCAGGATGTATACCTTGATTTAAAAGTTTTTGTGCTTTTTTAAGCTCAGACAGGCGGTAGCTTTCAGCATGATCTCTTAAAGCTTTAATCGTAGGCACGATCGTACGTGTTTTAAACCATTGCGTGAAATCTTTTACGTGAGCCTCAATTAATTTTTCGGCCTTCGCTGCTGCCGATTGCCGATTAGTGAGACCCTCTTCAATAAGATTAAATAGATCATCGACGGTATAAAGATAGACGTCATTAAGTTCACCCACTTCGGATTCAATGTCTCTTGGTACCGCAAGGTCGACCATAAAAATAGGGCGATGACGTCTTGTTTTTAAAGCACGTTCCACCATACCCAAGCCCACAATAGGAAGTTGGCTAGCGGTTGAACTTAAAATAATATCGAATTCATGAAGGCGATCAGAGAGTTCAGAAATTAAACAAGCATCACCTTTTATATGCTTGGCTAAAATTAAGCCTCGATCAAGGGAACGATTAGCGACCGTCATTGAAAGTGGATTTTTATTTTTAAGATGATCAGCACAAAGCTCAATCATTTCACCCGCACCGATTAAAAGTACTTTAGAGGTTTTTAAGTCACCAAAAATACTCTCAGCGAGCTTAATCGATGCGGCTGCCATTGATATAGAACTCATTCCAATATCTGTCTTTGTACGTACTTCTTTAGCAACTGAAAATGTTTTTTGAAATAATTTATTAAGGAGAGCACCTAAAGTGCCTGTGTTTTCTGCAGTTTTAATAGCCCGTTTCATTTGACCTAAAATCTGTGGTTCACCTAAGACCATGCTATCGAGCCCTGATGCGACACGAAATGCGTGTTGAATAGCTTCTTGGTTTTTATGAATATAGAGATGACGCTCGATGGTCTTATATTTGATGCCGTGATACTTACAAAGCCAATCGATGATCACTTTAGGATCTTTGGCTTTGGCGTAGATTTCACTTCGGTTGCAGGTTGATAAAATGGCGGCTTCACTGACTTGATGCTCAATCAAATCAAGTAAAGCCGGACTTAAATGATCTGGATTAAAGGCGACTTTTTCACGGATCGCAATGGGGGCAGTGGTATGGTTAATGCCTATGGTATAAAGCTGCATGTCGAATATTCTTAATCCGACGCTTTAGCTTCGCGTCATTTAAGAGTTAAAATAGCTATTTTACAATATCTCACTCAACTTTCATTTGGGATCACTAGAAATATGGATAAAACATTTAGAATTGCCCCTAGTATTCTTTCAGCGAATTTCGCAAAACTTGGCCAGGAAATCACGGACGTCATCAAATCGGGTACAGACATCGTTCACTTTGATGTCATGGATAATCATTACGTCCCTAATTTAACCATCGGCCCTCTTGTATGTGAAGCGATTCGACCATTGACAGACGCTATTATTGATGTGCATTTGATGGTGAAGCCTGTGGACCGTATTATTCCTGACTTTGCAAAAGCAGGAGCGAACATCATTACTTTTCACCCCGAAGGCTCAGAGCATATTGATCGCAGTCTTTCTTTGGTGCGCGATTCCGGTTGTAAATCAGGTCTGGTATTTAATCCAGCCACCCCTCTTGATTACCTTGATCATGTGATGGATAAAATTGATATGGTGCTTTTAATGTCAGTGAATCCAGGTTTTGGTGGTCAAAAATTTATCCCTGAAACACTGAATAAACTAAAACTCGCACGCAAAAAAATTGATGCTTATTATGAAAAAACGGGGCGTCAAATTTGGTTAGAGGTTGATGGTGGTGTCAACGTCAATAATATTGCCGAAATTGCAAAAGCAGGTGCGGATACTTTTGTGGCAGGTTCTGCGATTTTTAGTGCTGGTAAAGATACTGACCCCAATCGATATGACACTGTGGTGAAATCTTTACGTACATCGCTTGCTAGCGTTTAATTTAGACGCACAAGTCATTTTCTTGTGCGTTTCCCTATGACGACTTTAATTACATCAGAACGTTTTAACGCTTACAAGGATAAAGGTTTTAATTTTGTTCCCTTGGTTAAATCTTTTGATGTGGGACATGAAACACCCTTATCTATTTATCAGAAATTAGCAAATCAATCCTATTCCTATCTTTTAGAATCTGTTGAAGGTGGTGCGCGCTTCGGGCGTTACTCCATCATTGGACTTCCTGCGAAAAAAAGAATTGTGATTCGAGGCGACTTTATCGAAGTGATTGAAGAAAATAAAGTCATTCAAAAAGAATCGACACAAAATCCACTCGATTTTATTCAATATTATTTAACTCAATTTAAAGTGCCTGACGATTTAGACTTGCCACGATTTGCAGGTGGCTTAGCAGGCTATTTTGGCTATGAAACGATTCAGTATATCGAATCACGTTTAAAACATAAAAAAAATAATGATGCTTTAGGTGTGCCTGATATTTTATTGATGTTATCCGAAGAGCTTGTTGTGGTTGACAATGTTGCCAATAAAATTTTTATTGTGAGTTATGCAAATCCCAACATACCACATGCTTATGATTTGAGTGTAAAAAGATTAGATACGCTTCATCATCAGCTCAAGCAATCGATTCATATAGCAAATACACAACATTCAGCTGTAACAAAAGCGCATTCTGAATTTGGAGAAACTGCATTTAAAGTAGCTGTTGAAAAAGCAAAAGCTTATATTTTTGAAGGTGATATTATGCAAGTGGTGTTATCGCAAAGAATATCGCAAGATTTTGATGCTCCACCATTAGCACTTTATGAATCTTTGCGTGCGCTTAATCCATCACCTTATATGTTTTATTATCATATGGATGATCATCATGTGGTCGGTGCATCTCCTGAAATTTTAGTACGATTAGAAAATAATACAGTGACAGTAAGACCTATTGCCGGAACTCGTCCACGTGGTAAAACCAATGAAGAAGACATGCAATTAGAAAAAGAGTTATTGTCAGATCCTAAAGAATGTGCTGAACATGTGCAGTTGATGGATTTAGGACGAAATGATATTGGGCGTGTGTCTCAATCAGGTTCTGTTAAAGTTACGGATCATATGACGATTGAACGCTATTCTCACGTGATGCATATTGTGTCGAATGTAGAAGGCACATTAAAATCTCATATGCATGCAATCGATGTTTTGAAAGCCACATTTCCTGCAGGGACTGTGAGTGGCGCACCGAAAGTGCGTGCCATGGAAATTATTCATGAATTAGAACCGAGTAAGCGTGGTATTTATGCAGGCGCTGTCGGCTATTTAGGATTTGATGGTGATATGGATGTTGCTATTGCGATTCGTACAGGTGTTATAAAAAATAAAACACTTTATGTGCAAGTAGGTGCCGGTATTGTGGCAGATTCTATTCCACATAATGAATGGGTTGAAACACAAAATAAAGCCAAAGCTGTGTTACGCGCGGCTGAAATTGTGCAATCAGGTAAAATTTAAAAAGCGCAAATATTTATGTTACTTATGATCGACAATTATGATTCATTTACTTATAACTTGGTTCAGTATTTAGCTGAGTTGAAGCAAGAGGTTGAAGTATATCGTAATGATGAGATTACGTTAGACGCTATTCAAGAAAAAAATCCACAATACATTGTGCTCTCTCCAGGACCCTGCACGCCGAATGAAGCTGGTGTTTCATTGGATGTCGTGCATAAGTTTGGCGGTAAGATTCCAATGCTGGGCGTATGTTTAGGACATCAAACCATTGGTCAAGCTTTCGGTGGAAAAATTATTCATGCAAAAACATTGATGCATGGAAAAACCTCATACATACATCATGCGAATCAAGGCGTATTTAAGGATTTAAAAAATCCATTCATAGCCACACGCTATCATTCGCTTGTCATTGAGCGCGCTACACTTCCTGAATGTTTAGAGGTGACGGCATGGACTGATGATGAAGAAATTATGGGCGTTCGCCATAAAACACTTCCGATCGAAGGCGTTCAATTTCATCCGGAGTCAGTATTAACGGAATATGGACACGATCTCTTAAATAATTTTTTAAAAGCTTATGCTTAAAACTCATCTAAACGAATTATCTGTTAAAGATTTTATGAAGTCTTTAATGTCAGGCACATTAGAGGAAAGTGTGATTGAGTCTTATGTGTTAGCTTTAAACGAAAAAGGGTTAAGTGCCGAAGATATTTTTGATGCGGCTTTAGTGATGCGTCAATTTTCAAAAGCAGTTCATATCCATGATAAAACACATCTTGTGGACACCTGTGGTACAGGAGGAGACGGTATTCAAACATTTAATGTTTCCACCTTAAGTGCCATTGTAGCTGCCAGTGCCGGTGTGAAAGTTGCCAAACATGGTGGACGCTCAGTCTCCTCTAAATGCGGCAGTGCTGATGTGTTAGAGGCATTAGGCGTTAATGTAGATTTAACACCCGAACGCGCTGCAGCACTTGTGGATGAGATTGGCATTGCATTTATGTTTGCACCTAATTTTCATCCAGCGATGCGATATGCTGCACCGGTTCGAAAAAAATTAGGCGTGAGAACTATTTTTAATGTATTAGGACCACTTGCCAATCCGGCTTTAGCAACGCATCAAGTGCTTGGTGTATATGAAGCATCTTTAACAAAAATGATGGCAGAAGCACTTTTAAAATTAGGTAGTCAACATGTGATGGTAGTGCATGGTGATGATGGTATGGATGAAATTTCGATTTCAAGTCCGACCACGATTACTGAGCTTAAACATAAAATAATTTCAACATACGCGATCAAGCCTACGGATTTTGGTTTTGAGATGGCATCGCTTGAAACGATCCAAGTTAAAGACGCTGATGCATCTAAAGCCATGATACTGGATGTATTAAAAGGAAATTACGGCCCTCATCGAGATATCATCTTACTCAATGCAGGGGCTGCCATTTATGTGGGCGGCATCACAAATTCTTTAAAAGAAGGTATTGAAAAAGCAGCACAAGCCATTGATCAGGGTTTAGCATTTAACACATTAGAAGCTCTTAAGGTGGCATCACATGGTTAATATTCTCGACACCATTATTAAAACCAAATTTGAAGAAATTAAAGAAGCACAAAAACGCATATCTTTAAACCAATTAAAAGATGAGGTGAAAAGTGCGTCGCTACCCAGAGGTTTTGTAAAGGCAATTCAAAATCAATTATCAAAAAATAAAGCAGCGGTGATTGCTGAAATTAAAAAAGCAAGCCCTTCTAAAGGTGTTATTCGTGAAAACTTTAATCCTAAGTTAATCGCTGAATCTTATGCAAAAAGCGGTGCAACCTGTTTATCTGTCTTAACGGATGAGACATACTTTCAAGGTCACGCGAATTATTTAAAAGACGCAAGAGCTTCGTGTACTTTACCCGTCTTACGAAAAGATTTTATGGTAGACCCCTATCAAATCTATGAAGCGCGGATGATGGGAGCAGACTGTATTTTATTGATTGTGGCCGCTCTTTCATTTGATTTGATGAGAAGTTTAGAAGCAATGGCCCATGCATTAGATATGGATGTTTTGGTGGAAGTCCATAACCAAGAAGAGCTTGATTTAGCATTGCAATTAAAGACACCACTTTTAGGTATTAATAATCGTAATTTAAAAACATTTGAGGTATCTTTACAAACCACATTTGATCTCATTAAAAATATAGGTGTGGATAAAATTATTGTGACTGAGTCAGGTATTTTTACACCTGTGGATATTAAAATCATGCAAGATCATCATGTGAATACTTTTCTTATTGGAGAAGCTTTCATGCGAGAATCTGACCCAGGCGAATCCTTAAAAACTTTATTTCACTTTTAAAAAAATTCTTATGGAAAATTTAATACGACCTAGACGAATGCGTAAAGATGAATTTTCACGTCGATTGATGCGTGAGCATTATTTACGTACCGATGATTTAATTTATCCTGTATTTGTCATAGAAGGAAAACAAAAAGAAGAAGCCATTCCATCGATGCCAGGCATCACACGTCAAAGTATGGATCTCATTATTGAAACTGCAAAAGAGTGTTTTAAGTTAGGCATTCCAGCGATTGCATTATTTCCAGTGATCGACGAGAACCTAAAAACGGAAGATGGGAAAGAAGCATACAATGCAGAAGGCCTTATTCAAAGAGCTGTTCAACACCTTAAAAAACATGTGCCTGATCTTGGTGTCATTACCGATGTCGCACTTGATCCTTATACGCGTCACGGCCAAGATGGTTTGATAGATTCATCTGGCTATGTGCTTAATGATGAAACAGTAGAAGTTTTAATTAAACAAGCCTTAAGTCATGCAAAAGCAGGCGCCGATATTGTGGCACCCTCCGACATGATGGATGGCCGCATAGGGAAAATTCGTGAAGCTTTAGAAAAAGAAGGGTTTATTCATACAAAAATCTTAGCATACTCAGCTAAATATGCTTCGTCCTTTTATGGGCCATTCAGAGAAGTCGTAGGTTCAGCTAAAAATTTAGGTCAGAGTGATAAAAGTAGTTATCAAATGGATCCAGCGAATACTGATGAAGCAATAGTCGAAGTAGAGCTTGATATTAATGAAGGCGCTGATATGGTCATGGTGAAGCCTGGTATGCCATATCTAGATATTATTTACCGTGTAAAAACAAGTTTTGGTGTCCCTACTTATGCATATCAAGTCAGTGGCGAATATGCAATGTTAAAAGCAGCCTCACAAAATGGTTGGTTAGATGAAAAAGCTGTTGTGATGGAATCTCTTTTGGCATTTAAGAGAGCGGGTGCAGATGGCATCTTAACTTATTATGCTTTGGAAATTGCTAGATGGTTAAGTGGAGATTAAATTTGCTTTTTCATAAGCGATGGGAGAGCCGATATCTATCATTACTGAATTTGTTTCATAGGTATATATTTTCCCAAGTAATTTTGGAATTACATCCTTACTGAAATCAGTAAATTCGTTTGATTTTTTAGTGAGTAATGGAAACAACTCTTTTGAGATGATATAGATAGCCCCATTCGCCAAATTTTCTGGTGGGTTAATTAATTTTTCATAAAAGCCTGTCACGATTCCTCTTTCATCTAAATCAACAATGCCACAAGAGGATGGATCGTCTGTGCGAAAAGTCATCATAGTCATTAAGCACTCTGGCGGGCGATTGTGGTGAGCTTCTTGAAATGCAATAAAATCTGCCAGACAATAATTGTCTGCATGAATCAGTAAACCATCTTTAGCTTGAAAAAAATCTAGATTTTTAATGAGTGTGCCGGCGGTGCCTTCTAACTTTGTTTCATTTACTAATGTCACTTGAT
>SHXT01000022.1 GCA_009693175.1 Candidatus Methylopumilus sp. | reverse complement strand
GGAAATTTCAGCGCCAGGTCTTGATATACAGATGTATAAAATTATACTTCAAGAAAATTGGTTTAAAGAAATCAACCAGAGTATGACTTTAATGTTGGGTGGCCAATTAGGTTATGGAGATAGTTACGGTGGTAAAGAGTTCCCATTCTACAAAAATTTCTATGTAGGCGGTGTAAGTACTGTGCGCGGGTATGCACAAGGCGCAATAGGCCCACATTCAAAAGCTACAGATGGTTCTATTATGTTTGTTGGGGGTAATAAAGAAATTATAGGCAATGCTGAGCTTTTGCTGCCAATGCCTTTTATGCGGAATAATAAGCAATTTCGCTTGAGTGCTTTTATAGATGCTGGTAACGTATTCTCTTCAGACCAGTCATTTAGTTTAAGTGATTTAAGATATTCCGTTGGTATGGGTGTTGTTTGGGTGTCACCGTTTGGCCCTTTAAAATTAGTTTATGCTAAACCCTTTAATGAAGGCACTAACGACAAAACTGAAAGTATTCAGTTCCAAATGGGACAGCAGTTTTAGATTTTTAATTTAACAATATTTAGGAGAAAGTAATTGGTATATAAATTTTTAACTTCTGTAATTTTATTTTGCATAAGCTTGAGCGTTTATGCTGAGCTTAAAATTGGTTTTGTTGAGGTGCAAAAAATTCTTTTAGAAGCCCCACAAACACTAGAAATAAATAAAAAATTAGAAAAAGAATTTAACGTGAGATCGGATAAGCTTAAGGCTGATATCAGAGCCTTAAATGATAAACAAACGGCTTTTAATAAAGATAGCTTAACAATAAAGGATTCTGAAAAAGAATCTAAAGTAAAAAGTTTGGATCAATTAAGAATTGATATTCAAAGAAAAGATCGTGAGCTCAAAGAAGATTTTAATATTCGAAAAAATGAAGAACTCGCCGCATTACAAGACCAAGTGAACAAGGCTGTCACTTCTGTAGCTAAGGCGGAAGGTTATGATCTAGTTGTATACAATGGTGTTGCTTATGCTAATGAAAAAATTGATATCACAGATAAGATATTAAAATCATTAGGTAAAAAATAATTATTGGCCTAAATTGTTTGTATGGGCCATTCAATCTCATCTGGTGACATAGTAAAAAAATTAGGCGGCGAGTTAATGGGTGATTCTAATATCACTATTAACTCGGTAGCTTCTTTAGAGTCAGCGAATCAAAACGCAATATCCTTTTTTAACAATCCGAGGTATTTGGGGCTATTAAAGAATACCAAAGCCGGTATTGTTATCCTTAATAAAGAAGATTTAGTGTCTCGAAGTGGTGCTGCTATTGTCACCCTTAACCCTTACTCATATTTTGCAAAAATATCACACCTATTAAATCCAGATAAAAGTTTAAAAAAAGAAATACACAAATCTGCAATCATTCATCCAAACTCTAAACTCGGTAAAGATTTATATATTGGACCGAATGTTGTTATAGAAGACAACGTAACACTTTTGGATGGTGTGATTATTCATGCAGGTTCAATTATAGAAGCTAATTGCCTAATTGGTACTCTATCTATAATCCATTCCAATGTTGTCATTAAAGAAAATACAGTTATCGGTAAAAACTGCATACTTTATTCTGGTTGCATTATAGGTTCAGAAGGTTTTGGGTACGCAAGGGATGATGATAAATGGATACCCATTCCTCAAATAGGTAGAGTTTTAATTGGTGACAATGTAGATATTGGATCTAATTCAACCATCGACAGAGGTGCGTTAGATGATACTATTATTCATGATGGTGTAAAAATTGATAACCAGGTACAAGTTGGACATAATTGTATTATTGGTGAAAATACAATTATTGCTGGTTGTGTGGGAATTGCTGGAAGTGCAAAGATTGGAAAAAAATGTATGATTGGTGGGGCAGCTATGATTTTAGGGCACCTATCAATTGTTGATGATGTTACCATTTCCCCTGGTTCGATGATTACGCGTTCTATTAGTTCTGCTGGCACTTACACTGCGATCATGCCATTTCAAGAACACAATGTATGGCTTAAAACAGCTGCAAGAATTAAAAAACTTAAATAATAAGGCTATTAAAAATGACTAAAAATACTTCGATGGATATACATGAAATTTTAAATCATTTGCCACATCGTTATCCTTTTGTTTTAATCGACAAAGTTATTTCAATGGAACTAGGAAAAGAAATATTTGCTATTAAAAATGTTTCGATTAATGAGCCATTCTTTCCAGGACATTTTCCTTATTACCCAGTGATGCCAGGTGTCTTAATTGTAGAAGCAATGGCTCAGGCAGCGGCGATCTTATCTTTTAAGACAATGGATACAAAGCCATCAGATGATTCCGTATATTATTTTGCAGGTATTGATAATGCGCGTTTTAAAAAACCAGTTTCTCCTGGTGACCAACTGATCATTCATGTGAAAATTGATCGTGTTTTAAAGGGTATATGGAAATACATTGCTACAGCTAAAGTAAATGATGAAATTGTTGCTGAGGCTAGCATGATGTGTATCTTAAAACCGATTGAAAAAAAATAATTTTTATAAAGTTGTAACATTATCTTGATTCATCCAACCGTGATTATTAGCCCAGAGGCTGAGCTTGATTCCAGTGTCAAAGTGGGCCCTTTTTCTATTATTGATAAGCATGTAAAAATTGGTGCGGGCTCAGTCATTGGTAATCACGTGACCATTACTGGGAATACTACAATAGGTAAAAATAATCATATCTATCATTACAGCTCGCTTGGTGAAGCGCCTCAGGATAAGAAATATAATCAAGAAGAAACATTTCTTGAAATAGGGGACAACAATACGATTAGAGAATTTTGTACCTTTAATAGAGGTACCGCTCAAGACCAAGGCATTACAAAGATAGGTAATGATAATTGGATTATGGCCTATGTGCATGTGGCACATGATTGTGAAATTAATAACCATACTATCTTGGCAAACAATACTTCGCTTGCTGGACATGTTTCAATTGATGACTATGCAATATTAGGTGGCTTCACTCTTGTGCATCAATTTTGTAAAATCGGCAGCCATATCATTACTGCTGTAAATACAGTTGTATTTAAAGACATTCCACCCTATGTGATTGCTGCAGGTTATGATGCAAAACCAAATGGTATTAATGTAGAAGGTTTAAAAAGAAGAGATTTTAATCCAGAAGTGATTTCTAAAATTAAAGAAGCCTATAAAATTTTATATCGCCAGGGTCTTTCGCTTCATGATGCTGAAGAAAAAATTAAAATCATGAGCCAAGAAACTAAAGCGCTCAAACTTTATTTGGATTTTATTGCTAAATCGACTCGCGGCATTATTCGTTAAACATGAAGACGATTGCTATAGTTGCCGGAGAAGCATCTGGAGACTTTCTTGGAAGTCACCTTATCAAATCTCTAAAATTAGTTCGCTCTGATATCAAATTTATGGGTGTGGCTGGCCCAAGAATGAAAAAAGAAGGAGCCACGTCTTATTTCCCCATGGAAAATCTTTCTGTAAGAGGCTATTTTGAAGCTATCAAAAAACTATTCCATCTTTTAAAGTTAAGACAATATTTATTAAACAAGATTTTAGAAGTTAAGCCTGATTTATATATAGGCATCGATGCACCTGACTTTAATTTTTGGATTGAAAAGAAATTAAAAAATAAGGGTATTCCTGTGATTCATTATGTAAGTCCTTCTGTCTGGGCTTGGCGAAATAATCGAATTAAAAAAATTAAAAAAATAATGGATCATATGCTCACCATATTTCCATTTGAAAAAGATATTTACGCAAAAGCAAATATTCAAGCCACCTTTGTGGGTCATCCGCTTGCCGATTTGATTCCGCTCAAACCTAATAAGAAAAAAGCTCAAGCTAAACTTAATATTAGTAAAGCGAATAAGGTAATAGCTTTGTTACCAGGCAGTAGGCAGGGCGAAGTCAAGCAACACGCTCAATTATTGATTGATACGGCAATTGAGTTATCTAAAAAAATATATGACATTAAATTTCTTGTGCCTTTACCCACAAGAGAAACTTATTTAATTTTCTCAAAAACATTATTTAAGAATATTTATGCCAACTTAGATATTCAACTTCTCATTGGACATGCGTCAGATGCTATTAATGCAGCGGACTTAGTTATCGTGGCCTCAGGCACTGCAACACTTGAAACAGCGCTCTATAAAAAACCTATGATTATTATCTACAAGATGTCAAACATCAGCTGGCAAATTCTTAAGCGTATGCGATATTTACCCTATGTGGGGTTACCAAATATTCTTCTTAATAAATTTATTGTTCCAGAACTTTTACAAAATGATGCCACCCCGGAAAAGATTTCTGCTAAGGTAATTGAAATTTTTAAAGATGCTTTTTATCGGAAAAACTTATCCTTGCAGTTTATAAAAATTCACAATCAATTAAAACGGAATTCAACTTATCGAATTAATAAAATTATTTTAAAATTCATAAAATAAATGAGTGATCAAATTATTTGCGGGGTTGATGAGGCAGGCAGGGGTTCTTTAGCTGGACCAGTCTATGCAGCAGCAGTTATCTTAGGCCCCGACTTTAATATTGAAGGTTTGCGCGACTCAAAAAAATTATCAGAATCTAAAAGGTACCTTCTTGCAGATAGCATCAAAAAAAATGCTATCTCTTGGTCTATTGGTATATGCAGTGAATCTGAAATAGATATATTAAATATTCACCAAGCAACGCTTTTAGCTATGAAAAGAGCTATTGATACCCTGCAAAAAAAATTTCCCATTAAAGTATTGGTTGATGGATTATTTTGTCCTGACATCAATTATCCATGCGAAGCTATTATTAAAGGTGATAATAAAGTAGCTGAAATTTCTGCAGCTTCTATCATTGCAAAGACAGAGCGTGATTTTAAAATGCTAGAGTTAGATAAGCTTTATCCGGCATATCTCTTTAGAAAACATAAAGGCTATCCTACCAAAGCACATATCGAAATTATTAAGCGTATAGGAGTGTGCGATATTCATCGTAAAACTTTTTCTCCCATTAAAGAATTATTAAGTTTGTATTAAAAAAACACAGGGCTTATTTTTTAAGTCCAGAAGTTTTTCCTGTCGCCAACCTTTAATGTCTCTTGTCAAAATATATTCATCTTCTGACGTTATATTTATCGCAACACATAAATTCGTTTTTTCGTGCAGATTATCTAGAAGATCATTAAAGAGACGCTGATTTCTAAAAGGAGTTTCAATAAAAATTTGTGTTTCATGACTTTTCTTTGACTCATTTTCAATACCAATTATTTTTTTTATTCTCTTATCCTTTTCAGATGGAAGGTATCCATGAAATTTAAATTGTTGGCCATTAAGTCCTGAGGCCATCAGTGCTAAGACGATAGATGATGGCCCAATCAAAGGAATGACTTTAATAGAGTTTTTATGGGCTAATGCAATCATTTTAGATCCTGGATCAGCCACAGCAGGGCAACCTGATTCCGATAACAATCCAATATGTGAGCCTTCAAGTAACGGGTGAAGGTAAGTTGTGATTTCATCTGGTGATGAAGCCTTGTCGAGCACATTAAAATGAAGTTGATTGATAGGCTTCTTAAGATCAAGTGTACTCAAATAAAATCGTGCTGTTTTTTCATTCTCCACAATAAAATGATCAAGTGTTTCAACAATTTTTCGATATTTTTCCAAAAGAATACATGCATTAGAGTCCTGATCTATGGGCACAGGGATAAGGTATAAATGACCACGTGCTTTATTTAACATTAAAATACAATACCTTCTTTTTGAAGCATGTTTGAAAGTTTAATTAAAGGAAGTCCTATAAGTGCTGTAGGGTCTTCACCCTTAACGTATTCAAGAAGCGTAATACCGAGGCCTTCAGATTTAATGCTACCTACACAGTTATATGGCTGTTCTTTTATTAAATAAGTCTCAATCGTTTTGGCAGATAATGTTTTGTATTTCACTTCAAAGTCGATGACACACTCTTGAAATATTTTTGTTTCGGTATTTAATAAACAAATAGAAGTATAGAAAGTAACAATTTTTCCACTTAAAAATTTGAGTTGTTCAGTCGCAAGAAAATGGGTATTAGGTTTTTTAATAATTTGATGATGAGTTTCTGCAGTTTGATCTGATCCTATGATTAAAGAATGAGAATAATGCGGCGCTACTTTAATAGCCTTCTCTCGCGCAAGACGAATGGATATATCTTTTGCTTTTTCATTAGCATGCGGTATTTCGTCAATTTCAGGACTAAATACATCAAACGGCAAATTAAAGCGTGATAATAAATCTCTTCGATAGGGAGATGATGAGGCTAAAACAAGCGTTAACATGCATTGTTTTCTTTAGGATTCAGGTTGTATTTCTATGAGTGTTTCATCAGGCGATACAGTTTCACCTTTTGTGACATGAATAGCAACGACAATACCAGAAGTAGTGGATTGAATTTCATTTTCCATCTTCATAGCTTCGATAACAATCACGCTATCACCGGCTTCAACTCTATCACCAATTTTTACTTTTATATCAATGATCGTACCTGGCATTGCGGTTGTAATACAGCCTTCACGATTAGGTCTTGGTCTAATTACCTTAGCTGTTTCTTGTGCTTCTTTTTTTGAAGATTTTTTTCCAGCAGATACTTCAACTTCATTTAAAGTTTCGACTAACACTTCTTCAGAAATACCATCTACTGAAACATAAAAAGGTCGTCTTGCTTCACCTGTATAACCTGAGCCTGTTAATTTAATATTAAAAGTTTCACCATGAAGCGTGACATTAAATTCACTAGGCGCAAATTTAGTTGCAGATGCAAATACATTTTCTTTAGGAAGAAGTGGTTCAGGGTTAATACTGCCAGCATTTCTTTCTTGTAAGAATATTTTTGCAACATCTGGAAACATTGCATATGTGAGAATATCTTCATCAGACTTTGTAATTTGTTCGGACTCGATTTTAAGTTTATTAAGTTCTGGCTCTAAAAGATCGGCTGGTCTGCACGTGAGTGGTTTTTTGTTGCCAATCGCCATGGCCTGAATTTTTTGATTAACTTTCCCAGGTGCTTTACCATACTCGCCCATTAAATAGCTTTTTGTTTCATTCGTAATCGATTTATATCTTGTACCTGTGAGTACATTAAGCACTGCTTGCGTGCCTACAATTTGCGAAGTAGGTGTAACGAGTGGAGGAAAACCTAAATCTTCACGCACTTTAGGAATCTCAAGTAATACTTCATTCATGCGGTTGAGTGCGCCTTGCTCTTTAAGTTGATTAGATAAGTTAGAAATCATGCCACCAGGCACTTGATTACTTAATACACGCGTATCAACCCCTGTGTAATCAGATTCAAATTGCCAATATTTTTTCCTTGCAACTTTTAGATACTCACTGATTTCTTCTACTTTTTTGATATCAATATCTGTTTTATAACCTAAGTCTTCGAGTGCTGCAATCATGGATTCTGTAGATGGGTGACTTGCACCTTCTGCAAAGCTTGAATTACATGTATCAATAATATCTACACCATGCTCTACTGCGGTCAGAAGATTAATGCTTGCTAGACCTGAAGTTGCATGTGAATGAATATGAATCGGCAACGAAGTTGCTTTTTTTAAGGAGGTGACAAGATCTTTTGTCACTGAAGGTGTTAATAGACCTGCCATATCTTTAATTGCAATCGTGTCACAACCGTAACCTTCCATTTCTTTTGCTAGAGTTACAAAATAAGAAATGTTGTGCACAGGGCTTGTTGTGTAGCTTAATGTACCTTCTGCAATTTTTTTATATTTCTTAACAGCTTTAATGGATGTCACTAGATTTCTGACGTCATTCATGGCGTCAAAAATTCTAAATACATCCACACCATTATTCGCAGATTGTTTTACGAAGGCCTCAACAACATCATCTGAATAATGACGATAACCGAGTAAATTCTGGCCCCTCAATAACATTTGTATGCGTGAATTGGGCAAAGCTTTTCTTAAAAGTTTTAAGCGTTCCCACGGATCTTCTTTTAAAAATCTCACACATGCATCGAATGTGGCGCCACCCCAAGCTTCAATCGACCAAAATCCAAGGGCATCAAGTTGCGGACATATAGGGAGCATGTCTTCTGTACGCAGTCGCGTCGCTATTTGACATTGATGCCCATCTCGCAAAACTAATTCAGTAATATTTATTTTTTTCATTTTACTTTAAACACCTTCATGAGCTGCAATGGCTGCTGATATAGCAGCTGCCATCAATTCGGGTGGAAATTGACTTTGGTAATTAATAAGTTCTGGATGCTCATCAACAAAGCTTGTGTTGAAATTCGCTTCTTTAAATTGTTTGTTATTCATGATTTCTAAATAATAAGGGATTGTTGTTTTAACTCCAAATACCACGATATCATTTAATGCTCTTTTACCTCTCTGGATAACGCTTTCCCAATTTAGCGCCCATACAGTAAGTTTTGCACACATAGAATCATAGTAGGGTGGTATGACATAGCCTGTATAAATTGAAGCATCAATTCTGACCCCAGGTCCACCAGGTGCGTAATAACGCGTAATTTTTCCAAAAGAAGGCATGAAATCATATTTAGGATCTTCAGCATTGATACGATATTCGATCGCAAACCCACGGAATTGAATTTCATCTTGCTTATATTGTAAGGGTAATCCAAAAGCAATTCTGATTTGCTCTTGCACGATATCAATACCAGTAATTGATTCTGTAATCGTATGTTCTACTTGAAGACGGGTATTCATCTCCATAAAGTAAAAATTATTCTCATTGTCGAGCAAGAATTCCACTGTACCCGCATTCTCATAATGCACAGCTTTTGCAGCTTTAACGGCGAGATCCCCCACGTAGTTTCTTTGTGTAGAATTAAGCTGAGGTGAGGGGGCTATTTCAATAAGTTTCTGATTTCTTCTTTGAATCGAACAGTCTCTTTCGAAGAGATGAACAACATGCCCTTTACTATCCGCTAGGATTTGAACTTCAATATGTTTTGGCGAGACAATACATTTCTCAACAAAGATTTCAGGCTTGCCAAAAGCCTTTGTCGCCTCTGAGATCACGCGATCATAGTTTGCAATAAGTTCTTTTTCGTTATTGCATCGACGAATGCCTCGACCGCCTCCTCCGTTAGTAGCTTTAAGCATGATAGGGTAGCCCATAGACGAGGCTATTTTTTTTGCTTCATCTATGTTTTCGATATTGCCATCACTTCCCGGGATCACAGGGATGGAAGCTTTGATCATAGCCGTTCTGGCTTGAATTTTATTCCCCATTTGGCGAATGATATCGGCATTAGGCCCTATAAATTTAATATCTCGTCTGGCACAAATTTCTGCTAATTCTGGATTTTCAGACAAGAATCCGTAGCCTGGATGAATAGCATCGCATCCTGAAGTCACTGCAATATTCACAATATTGTGAGCATTTAAATAGCCTGCGAGGGGGTCGGCACCTACGTTATAGGACTCATCGGCTTTTTTTACATGGAGTGCATGGCGGTCTGCATCGGTATAGATCGCAACGGACGTGATCCCAAGCTCAGAACAGGCACGAATGATCCTTACCGCGATCTCACCACGGTTTGCTATAAGTATTTTTTTGAACAATGAAAGGCCTTTAGTTTTTAGCGATATGTTGCTAAATAAACGTTAATTTAAGAAAATTATAACATGTCATTCTTATATAATAACGATGCCTTTTAACCTCAAATGTATTGATGGAACAGCACATAGACAATATTGATTTTTCGAGAAAATCGAGAGAAATTCGTGATATAATTTGCCTCTCTGATTTTAAGCGACTGCAAGATATATGCTTAAACTTAGAAGATTCAATTGCTTTTGTTTTAAAGGGCTTTGAGAATAAATATAGAGAGCATTGTTTAGAATTATGCATCGAAGGTAAGTTAGATTTGATTTGCCAAAGATGTACAGAGAAATTAGAGCATACGATTTTTTTAAGATCAGGATTTTTAATTAAAGAAGAAACGCAGTTAACGGATTTTCAAGTTGATGATCACGCGGAGTATGATTTGATTGAAAGTAATGTAAAGATGGATATTTTAAGTCTTATTGAAGACGAGATGATTCTATCCTTACCCAGCGCACCAAGACATGAAAATGATAAGTGCCGCTATAAGAAAACTGATGAAACACTAGACCGAATTCATCCGTTTGCTGATTTAAAACAAAAATTATATAAAAATTAAATTTAGGAGTTGCTATGGCTGTTCAGCAGAATAAAAAATCACCATCAAAACGTGGAATGCATCGTTCTCACGATTTTTTATCTAATCCACCACTTGCCGTAGAACCTACTTCAGGCGAAGTTCATTTACGTCATCACGTGAGCCCAACAGGTTACTACCGAGGCAAAAAAGTTATTCAAAATAAATCAGAATAATTTATTAGAATTATTCTGATTTATTACTTTCATTGCTCTTAAGCATTAAGAGAATAAATGACAATTACCCTAGCAGTTGACGCAATGGGCGGGGACCATGGTCCAAAAGTTACCATACCTGCCTCAATCAATGCCTTAGCAAAATACGACCAACTTCATATCATTCTAGTTGGCGACAAAGCGCTCATTCAAAAAGAATTAGAAAAAAATCATTACACCAACACACGTCTAACGATTCATCATGCAAGTGAAGTGGTGGAGATGGATGAATCACCACAAAGTGCATTAAAGAATAAAAAAGATTCTTCCATGCGTGTGGCTATCAATTTAATTAAAGAAGAAAAAGCTGAAGCTTGCGTCAGTGCAGGTAACACTGGAGCGCTAATGGCAACTGCGCGTTACGTATTAAAAATGTTGCCTGGTATTGATCGACCTGCGATTGCATCAAGTTTACCTAGTCAAAAGGGTACAACTTACATGCTTGATCTGGGTGCTAATATCGATTGTACAGCAGAGCATTTATTACAATTTGCAGTCATGGGGGCTACGCTTGTAAGCTCGGTTACAAATAACCCAAAGCCGTCGATAGGCTTACTTAATATAGGCTCAGAAGACATCAAGGGAAACGAAGTTGTCAAGCAAGCTGGCGAACTTCTTCGCCATAGCCATCTTAATTTTTATGGTAATGTTGAAGGTAATGACATCTTTAAGGGTACGACTGATGTCGTAGTATGCGATGGCTTTGTAGGTAATGTGGCACTTAAAACAACGGAAGGTTTTGCGCAAATGATGGGTCGTTTTCTCACACAAGAATTTAAGCGCACATGGCTCACAAAGATCATGGCGTTTATTTCATTGCCTGTTCTTAATCGCTTTAAGAAACGACTTGATCCAAGAAGATATAACGGTGCGAGCTTTTTAGGTCTCAAGGGCATTGTCGTAAAGAGTCATGGAGGTGCTGACAGTTATTCATTCTTCTATGCGATTCAGACTGCTATTGAAGAATCAAAAAATAATGTCTTAGAAAGAATTCAGAGCCAGCTTGAACTTGAGACACCGCTCGATATTTCATCTGTAAAAAAGATATGATTTATTCAAAAATCACTGGCACGGGAAGCTACTTACCTGAAAAAATACTCAGTAATCTCGACCTGGAAAAGATGTTTGAGACGACCGATGAATGGATTACGACAAGGACCGGGATTAAAGAAAGACATATTGTATCGGCACATCAATATACAAGTGACTTAGCCGCCGAAGCTTCCAAACTCGCAATTGAGGCTTCGGGGATTGATGCTAAAAAAATTGATCTCATTATCGTAGCGACCACGACTCCTGATAAAACTTTTCCAAGTACAGCATGTATTGTCCAAACAAAACTTGGACTATCTCTTTGTCCTGCGTTCGATATTCAGGCGGTTTGTAGTGGTTTTGTATATGCGTTGTCGGTGGCAAATAATTTTATTAAGACAGGTTCGGCTAAGTGCGTCTTAGTTATCGGTGCTGAAACTATGTCTCGCATCACTGACTACTCAGATCGTAGCAATGCTATTCTTTGGGGGGATGGTGGTGGTGCTTTAATTCTAGAGGCTTCAGATAAAGTCGGTATCTTATCTACCCACATTCATGCCGACGGATCCTATGAAAAGCTTCTTCATGTTCCAAGTGGTGTATCTCATCAAAGGGGTAAGTCTACGATTGAGATGCAGGGTAACCAGGTTTTTAAGATGGCTGTGAATACCTTAGATTTGATTGTAGATGAGACATTAGAGATGAATAAGTTAGAAAAATCAGACATCGACTGGCTCGTACCCCATCAAGCCAATATTCGCATTATCGAAGCGACTGCAAAAAAACTGAATATGCATATGGATCGGGTTATTGTAACCATCGACCGACATGGAAATACCTCAGCAGCTTCAATTCCGTTAGCGCTTGATACCGCTATTCGAGAGCATAAAATCAAAAGAGGTGACATGCTTTTGATGGAGGCCTTTGGCGGAGGTTTTACCTGGGGATCAGCTTTAATTAAATATTAAATTCAAAGAGTTAAAATAAATATATAAAGTTAATTATGATTCATTTTTCATTTATTTTTCCGGGTCAAGGCTCTCAATCTGTCGGTATGATGGCAGGCTTTCATCATAATCCACTCATTAAATCAACCTTCGATGAAGCATCCCAAGTATTAGATATCGACTTTTGGAAAATGGCCACACGGCCTAATGAAGATATTCACCAAACCCTTCATACACAACCCATTCTTTTGACAGCGGGTTTTGCGACATGGCGTCTTTGGCAGTCTAAGTCAGACCGACTCCCCACTTATTTGGCGGGCCATAGTCTTGGTGAATACACAGCACTTGTTGCATCAGAGGCTATTCAATTTGAAGATGCATTAAAACTGGTTAGATATAGGGCAGAGGTGATGCAAGAAGTAGTCCCAGAAGGTTTAGGAGCGATGGCAGCTATTCTTGGCATGAGCGATGAAGAAGTCATGAAAGCGTGTCACGAGGCAAAAGATAATGAAGTTGTTGAGGCAGTCAATTTTAACTCGCCTGGACAAGTCGTCATCGCGGGGAATAAAAAAGCTGTGGAGCGTGCGATTGAGATAGCTAAATCAAAAGGTGCTAAACGAGCCATTTTTTTACAGGTGAGTGTGCCTTCACATTGCTCACTTATGCTGAAAGCGTCCATTGCGTTACGCACTTATTTAAATTCAGTGACGGTAAAAAAACCTCGTATACCTGTGATTCATAATGTGGATGTCATGAATCATGATGATGAAGTCACCATAAAAGATGCATTAGCAAAACAACTCTGTCACCCGGTGAGATGGGTCGAGACGATTGAAAAAATAGCCTCATATCCTATTCATAACATTGCAGAATGTGGTCCGGGTAAGGTGCTTACAGGACTCACAAAACGTATTTCAGCAGACTTAAAAGGTGCTGCTTTAGTGACAGAAGATGCTATCGATGAATTTAAAATGCTCATACAATAAAATAATCTAGGAAAACTTATGTTAATCAATCTTGAAAATCAAGTTGCACTCGTAACAGGCGCTAGTCGAGGTATCGGACAGGGCATTGCTTTAAGCTTAGGCAAACAAAAAGCTTTTGTGATTGGAACTGCAACTACCGATGAGGGCGCTAAAAAAATTACAGATTATTTTAAGGAACATCGCATTCAGGGCAAAGGTATTCAATTGAATGTGAACGACAACGAAGCTATTTTAGCGACCGTTGATGCAATCATTAATGAGCATGGTGATATTTCAATTCTTGTTAATAATGCTGGCATCAACAAAGACATGTTATTGATGCGCATGAAAGAAGAAGAATGGGATGATGTCATGTCAACCAATCTCAAATCTATTTTTAGAATGAGTCAGGCACTTATCCGAAGTATGATGAAAAGTCGCTACGGTAGGATTATTAACATTACTTCCGTGGTGGGGCACATGGGTAATGGAGGCCAAACAAATTACGCAGCCGCAAAAGCAGGTGTCACCGGATTCACAAAGTCCTTAGCTAAAGAAATCGGTAGCCGTGGTATTACGGTTAATTGTGTGGCACCGGGATTTATTGATACTGATATGACGAAAGACCTATCGGATGGAATTAAAAAACGACTGCTTGATCATGTGCCACTGGGGCGATTGGGCAGCACTGAAGAAATTGGAGCTGCTGTTTGTTTTTTAGCTTCTAAAGAGGCTTCTTATATCACAGGTGAGACCCTTCATGTCAATGGTGGGATGCTAATGATTTAAGTTATTTTTAAACTTTATTACAAAATTCTTAACAAGATTTGTTAAAATAACGCATGGCTTAAAACACCATTTCTTAAATTAAAGGGGTATTTTAGATGTCTGACATCGAACAGCGTGTAAAAAAAATTGTTTCAGAACAACTTGGTTCTAAAGAGGCTGATGTAAAAAATACGTCATCTTTCGTAGATGATTTAGGTGCCGACTCACTAGATACGGTTGAACTTGTGATGGCTTTAGAAGAAGAGTTCGATTGTGAAATTCCTGACGAAGAAGCTGAAAAAATTACGACCGTTCAGCAAGCTGTTGATTACATCAACAAAAATCTAAAATAACTAACAAAAGCTGCCTAATCTTTTCTTAAAACTGAAAGGGTTGGGTTTAATCCATGTCTAAGAGAAGAGTTGTAGTCACGGGTTTAGGTTTGATTACTCCTGTAGGTTTAGGAGTAAAAGAGTCTTGGGCCAACATCATCAATGGTCAATCGGGTATTGGTAGAATTACCAAGTTTGATTGCTCAACTTTTCCTTCACAAGTTGCAGGTGAAGTTAAAAACTTTGACCCCTTAGTATGTATCCATCCTAAAGATGCAAGACGTATGGATACCTTCATTCAATTTGGTATCGTAGCGGGTATTGAAGCATTCAAAGATTCAGGTATTGAAGTCACTGATAGTAACAGTGAGCGTAT
>SHXT01000021.1 GCA_009693175.1 Candidatus Methylopumilus sp. | reverse complement strand
GTGATGCCAGGTGATAACGTTTCAATCACTGTCACTTTAATTAACCCTATTGCGATGGAAGAAGGCTTACGCTTTGCGATTCGTGAAGGTGGCCGCACTGTAGGTGCAGGTGTTGTTGCTAAGGTAATTGAATAGTTTTTTTAAAAATTGGATTTTATATTTAGGCCAGTAGCTCAATTGGTAGAGTATCGGTCTCCAAAACCGAGGGTTGGGGGTTCGAGACCCTCCTGGCCTGCCATTAAAAGAAAGAAGTATTAATGACAGATAAGTTAAAAATTGTTTTTTCATTCTTACTTTTTGTAGCAGGGATTGTTGGTTTTTATTTTTTAAGTGATCAAGCGTTAGTGTTAAGAATATTAGCGATTCTTGTGGGGCTTGGATTAGCAGGAATAGTTTTATTGAAAACAGCCCTTGGTCAAAAAACGTTTGGATTTATTAATGAGTCAATCTTTGAAGCCAAAAGGGTAGTTTGGCCAACAAGAAAAGAAACTATACAAATGACGATTACAGTATTTGTTCTTGTTACAGTGGTGGCAATTTTCTTAGGGCTGGTAGATATAATTTTTTCATACATGATTAATTGGTTATTGGGACGGGGTTAGTAATGACGATGCGCTGGTATGCTGTCCAAGCTTTTTCTGGGTATGAAAAGTTAGTTCAAAAAGGACTTTCTGAAAGAATTGAACGATCAAATCTTCAAAATCTTTTTGGTGATATTTTAGTACCTGTAGAAGAGGTTATTGAAATGAAAGCTGGTCAAAAAACATTGAGCGAAAGAAAACTATATCCAGGATATGTACTCGTTCAAATGGAAATGAATGATGAAAGTTGGCACTTAGTAAAAAGCACACCAAAGGTAACAGCCTTTATTGGCGGAAGCGCTTTAAAGCCGACACCTATTAAAGATAAAGAAGTAGAAATTATTCTGCAACGTATGGATGAAAGCAAAACAAATCCAACGCAGAAACTTACCTATGAAAAAGGTGAATTGATTCGTGTTATTGATGGACCGTTTAAAGAGTTTTCAGGAACAATTGAAGATATCAATTACGAAAAAAGTAAGCTCAAAGTATCTGTGATTATTTTTGGAAGAGCAACACCGGTTGAACTTGAGTTTGGCCAAGTAGAAAAAGAAGTTTAGTAGTAAAGCAGTAAAAATTAACTAGGGAGCTTTAAAAAAGCGTTTGTACCTACTTTAGGAGAATGAAATGGCAAAGAAAATCGTTGGCTATATAAAGCTACAAATTCCAGCCGGTAAAGCGAATCCAAGTCCACCAGTTGGACCTGCGCTAGGCCAAAGAGGCTTAAATATTATGGAGTTTTGTAAATCATTTAATGCCGCTACACAAACTGTTGAACCCGGATTACCTATTCCTGTTGTGATAACTGCTTTCGCAGACAAGAGTTTTACTTTTGTCATGAAAACACCACCAGCATCGATTCTAATTAAAAAAGCAGCAAAATTAGAAAAAGGTTCACCAAGACCAAACACAGATAAAGTTGGAAAAATTACAAGAGCCCAAGCTGAGGAGATTGCTAAAACAAAAATGGCAGATCTTACAGCCGCTGACATGGACGCTGCAGTTAGAACAATTGCAGGCAGTGCACGCAGTATGGGTATAGAAGTGGAGGGTTTATAACATGCCATTAAATAAAAGAATAACAACCCTTAGATCTAAAGTAGATCGTGATAAAGCATACCCTGCTCAAGAAGGTCTGCAGCTCGTTAAAGAGACAGCAACAGCAAAGTTTGATGAGTCAGTAGATGCAGTAATTAATTTAGGCATTGATGCTAAAAAATCTGATCAACTCATTCGTGGTGCTTTAGTGCTTCCAAATGGCACAGGCAAAACAATACGTGTCGCAGTATTTGCTCAAGGTGCTGCAGCTGAAGCTGCTCAAACAGCAGGTGCAGATATTGTAGGGTTTGATGATTTGGCTGAAAAAATTAAAGGTGGCATGATGGATTTTGATGTTGTGATTGCAACACCCGATGCAATGAAAGTTGTTGGAGCATTAGGTCAAGTATTAGGCCCAAGAGGTTTAATGCCAAATCCAAAAGTGGGAACGGTGACCCCAGATACCGCAGCAGCAGTTAAAAATGCAAAAGGCGGACAAGTGCAATACAGAACGGACAAAGGCGGCATCGTGCATTGCACTATTGGTCGCGCATCTTTCTCTGTCGAGCAATTGAAAGGTAATTTAGCAGCGTTAATTGATGTAATTAATAAAGCTAAACCCGCTTCAACAAAAGGTATTTTTGTAAAAAAATTATCGGTTTCAAGCACGATGGGTGCTGGCGTTAGAATCGATTCAACAAGTTTATTGTAAAAAATTATAAAAAAAGCGAAAGCTTTTTTTGAAAAGAACTTTGGGTTCATTGATATGAAAGTAACAATGAAGCTTTCAAAGACCGTAGGTGCGAACAAGTCTAATTCTAGTGATATTTTGCTAGAGCCTACGCAGATGGCGGTACCCCTAAAGGATAGCATCCTGATAAAGGTCACCGTAATGTTGGCATTGAGTTTACTTAATGCTTAATTTAACGGAAGGAGAAGACCTTGAGTCTTAATCTTGAACAAAAAAAGGCAATGGTTGCTGAAGTTAACAAGCAAATCGCTGGTGCTCAAGCTGTTGTTTTAGCTGAAAACCGAGGTGTCGGTGTAAGAGAAATGACTGCATTACGAGTTCAAGCCAGAAAATCAGGAGTTTATCTTCGCGTCTTAAAGAACACTTTAGTTCGAAGAGCCGTAGATGGAACCGCATTCTCTGACTTAGCCAATGAAATGGTAGGTCCAATAGTTTATGGCATTTCAACTGATCCAGTTGCAGTAGCCAAAGTACTTAATGAATTTGCCAAGTCAAACGATAAGTTTGTTATTAAATCAGGAGCAATGCCGAATAAGGTAATGAGTGCTTCAAATATTGAAGCATTAGCATTATTACCAAGTCGTGAAGAATTACTCGCAAAATTGTTGGGAACAATGCAAGCATCAATTGCAAAATTTGTTCGTACGCTTAATGAGGTACCTTCAAAATTTGTGCGTGGCTTAGCAGCAGTTCGCGATCAAAAACCTGCGTAATTTTAATGATTAATTTAAATTTTTTATTAGGAGTATGAAATGGCTATCTCTAAAGCTGAAATTTTAGATGCAGTAAGTGCAATGACAGTTCTTGATTTATCAGAGCTGATTAAAGATATGGAAGAAAAATTTGGTGTTTCAGCTGCTGCAGCTGCAGTGTCTGTTGCTGCAGCACCTGCTGATGCTGGGGTTGCTACCGCAGAAAAAACTGAGTTTACAGTGATGTTGAACGCTTCTGGCGATCAAAAAGTAAACGTCATTAAAGCTGTTCGTGAAATCACAGGCCTTGGTTTAAAAGAAGCTAAAGACTTAGTAGATGGAGCGCCTAAAGCGATTAAAGAAGGTGTTGCAAAAGCGATAGCTGAAGAAGCACTAGCTAAATTAAAAGAAGCTGGCGCTACAGCAGAACTTAAGTAATGCTAATTAGCATGGCTGACAGTTTGCTGTCAGCCTTCGCTATTTTTTGTTTTAGATAAATTGTTAAGTTAAAACTTATAAAAATTTATAAAACAATATTCTTCACTTTGAATAAGTTTATTGTTTTATGAAAATTACACCAGGAGACGCAATGAGCTATTCCTTTACTGAAAAAAAACGTATTAGAAAAAGTTTTGCTAAAAGAGAGCGTGTGCAAGATATTCCATATTTGCTTACAATGCAGCTCGAGTCTTACGCAGCTTTTTTACAAAAAAATACGTACTCTGAACAGAGGCTTGATGAAGGTCTACAGTCAACATTCAATTCAGTATTTCCTATCGTAAGTCATTCTGGTAACGCACGACTTGATTACGTTACTTATAATTTAGGTGAAGCAGCTTTTGATGTTAAAGAATGTCAACAGCGCGGTCTAACTTATGGCGTTCCTTTAAGGGTAAAAGTTCGTTTAACTCTAATGGATAAAGAAGTTTCTAAGCCAACCGTTAAAGAAATTAAAGAACAAGAAGTTTATATGGGTGAAATTCCACTCATGACTGATAACGGTTCATTTGTGATTAATGGAACTGAGCGCGTAATTGTTTCTCAGCTTCATAGAAGCCCTGGTGTGTTTTTTGAGCATGACCGAGGCAAAACTCATAGCTCAGGTAAATTATTATTTTCAGCAAGAATTATTCCTTACCGCGGTTCCTGGTTAGATTTTGAATTTGACCCTAAGGACTATTTATATTTCCGCGTTGATCGCCGCAGAAAAATGCCAGTCACAATTCTATTAAAAGCATTAGGGTATTCGCCAGAGCAAATTTTAGAAACTTATTATGACTTTGATCGTTTTCACATTACTACGAAATCAATTGAATTTGAATTAGTGCCTGATCGATTAAGAGGTGAAATCGCTAAATTTGATATTCCAGATAAAAGAGGCAATGTGATCGTTCAAAAAGACAAACGCATTGCTGTTAAACATATTCGTGATATGGAAAAAGCAGGCGTTAATAAAATTATAGTAAATAAAGATTTTATTTTAGGCCGTAAAGTTTCTAAAGCCATTGTAGATAAAAATACAGGTGAAGTAGTTGTTAATGCAAATGATGAGATTACAGAAGCAGTATTAGATAAGTTAATTGAAACAGGCACCGGTCAAATTTATACGCTTTACTCAAATGATTTAGATCATGGCAATTACATTTCTCAAACATTAACCTCGGATGAAGTGCTTGATCAATATAGCGCTAAAGTTGCTATTTATCGCATGATGAGACCTGGCGAACCGCCCACTGAAGATGCAGTTGAAGCTTTGTTTAAAGGTTTATTTTTTAATGAAGATAGATATGACTTATCTAATGTAGGTCGTATGAAATTTAATCGAAGAGCGTATCCAAAAGTATATGACAACCATGCAAATTGGCTACAAAGATTTTACAAGCGCGTAGGACCTCAAGGTGAAACTGGTTCAAATATCTTATCCAATGATGATATTTTAGCCGTCATTGGCGTATTGATTGAATTACGTAATGGACGCGGTGAAATTGATGATATTGACCATCTTGGTAATCGAAGAATTCGTTCTGTAGGTGAGCTTGTAGAAAATCAATTTAGAACCGGACTTGTTCGTGTCGAGCGAGCTGTGAAAGAAAGATTAAGTCAAGCTGAGGCAGATAATTTAATGCCGCATGACCTAATTAATTCAAAACCTATTTCAAGTGCTATTAGAGAGTTTTTTGGTTCATCACAGTTATCTCAATTTATGGATCAAACGAATCCATTATCTGAAATTACACATAAACGCAGAGTTTCAGCATTAGGACCTGGTGGTTTAACAAGAGAACGTGCAGGTTTCGAAGTGCGTGATGTTCACTCAACGCATTATGGTCGTGTATGTCCAATTGAAACACCTGAAGGTCCAAATATTGGATTGATTAACTCGCTCGCGCTTTTCGCAAGAACAAATCAATATGGATTTTTAGAGACACCTTATAGACGTGTTGAGAATGGTAAAGTTACAGCAAAAATAGATTACCTTTCTGCAATTGAAGAAAGTGAATTTGTTATTGCACAAGCGAATACTGAGCTTAATCCTAAAGGGCACTTTCAAGATGATTTGATTTCATGCCGTCATCGTAATGAATTCAAGATGTTTTCTGTTGACCCAATTCAATATATGGACGTAGCGCCAAGTCAGATTGTTTCAGTGGCAGCTGCATTAATTCCATTTCTAGAACATGATGATGCAAACCGTGCACTTATGGGTGCTAATATGCAACGCCAAGCTGTTCCATGTTTAAGAGCTGAGAAAGCGGTTGTAGGTACAGGTATTGAAAGAACAGTAGCAACTGATTCAGGTACAACAGTTCAAGCTAAGCGCGGAGGTATAGTTGATTATTTTGATTCAAGACGTATAGTGATTCGCGTAAATGATGATGAAGCAGGAGATGGCGAAGTTGGTGTTGATATTTACAATTTAACTAAATACACAAGATCAAATCAAAACACTAATATTAACCAAAGATCACTTGTAAAAATTGGTAATAAAATTTCAAGAGGCGATGTAATTGCTGATGGCGCATCAACAGACGTTGGTGAATTAGCACTTGGTCAAAATATGCTTGTTGGTTTCATGCCTTGGAATGGATACAACTTCGAAGATTCAATCTTAATTTCAGAACGTGTAGTTGCTGAAGATCGATATACTTCAATTCATATTGAAGAATTGTCTGTGGTATCTAGGGATACAAAATTAGGCCCAGAAGAAATTACACGTGATATTTCAAATCTTTCAGAAAGAATGCTTGGAAGGCTTGATGAGTCAGGCATTATTTATATTGGCGCTGAAGTAGAGGCGGGCGATGTTCTTGTAGGTAAAGTGACACCAAAAGGCGAAACACAACTTACCCCTGAAGAAAAACTTTTAAGAGCTATCTTTGGTGAAAAAGCTTCTGATGTTAAAGATACAAGCTTACGAGTTCCATCAGGCATGTCTGGAACAATTATTGATGTGCAAGTCTTCACAAGAGAAGGCATTGATAGAGATTTTAGAGCACAACAAATTATTGATGATCAATTAAAACATTTTAAACAAGACCTTGCTGATCAATTAAGAATTGTTGAAGACGATACTTTTGGAAGAATCGAGAGATTGCTTGTTAATAAAGTTGCAACTGGTGGACCAAAAGGTTTGAAAAAAGGCGAAAAAATTACCAAAGAATTTATTGCCTCAATCAATAAATATGACTGGTTTGGTATTCGCTTAGGTAATGATGAGGCCTCAAAACAATTAGAAAAATTGAAAGATAATTTAGCAGTGGCTAAAGATCAATTTGATAAGCGTTTTGAAGAGAAGAAGCGAAAATTAACGCAAGGCGATGAGTTACCTCCAGGCGTTCAAAAAATGGTTAAGGTATATCTGGCCGTGAAGCGAAGAATTCAACCAGGTGACAAAATGGCAGGACGTCACGGGAATAAGGGTGTTGTTTCGAAGATTGTTCCGGTAGAAGATATGCCATACATGGCTGATGGTACGCCGTTAGATATTGTCTTGAATCCATTAGGTGTTCCTTCTCGTATGAATATTGGACAAATTTTAGAAACTCATCTTGGATGGGCAGCTAAAGGTTTAGGTATTCGTATTGGCCAAATGTTAAAAGAAGAAGTGAAGATTACTGAAGTGCGTAAATTTTTAGATCAAATTTACAATGATGCTTCTGGTAAAAAAGAAGATATTAAATCGTTAAATGATGATGAAGTAGTCGAACTTGCCGAGCACTTAAAAGATGGCGTTCCATTTGCTACATCAGTATTTGATGGGGCATCCGAATCTGACATTAAATATATGTTGGATCTTGCTTACCCAGATAATGATCCGAAAACAAAGTTATTACAATTCTCAGCAAATAAAACACAAGTGAAATTGTTCGATGGTCGTTCAGGAGAAGCTTTTGAAAGACCTATCACAGTAGGTTATATGCATGTACTTAAATTGCATCATTTAGTTGATGACAAAATGCATGCTCGTTCAACTGGACCATATTCTCTTGTTACACAACAACCACTTGGCGGTAAAGCACAATTTGGCGGCCAACGCTTTGGTGAGATGGAAGTTTGGGCGCTTGAAGCTTATGGCGCAGCTTATACATTGCAAGAGATGTTAACAGTTAAGTCAGATGACGTTGCTGGTAGAACTAAAGTTTACGAAAATATAGTGAAGGGTGAACATAAAATTGATGCAGGCATGCCTGAATCATTTAATGTGTTAGTAAAAGAAATTCGTTCACTAGCTATTGATATTGACCTCGCTAGAAATTAAGGAGATCACAAATGAAAGCTTTATTAGACCTATTTAAACAGGTTACACGAGAAGAAGAGTTTGATGCAATTAAGATTGCATTAGCATCTCCAGAAAAAATACATTCTTGGTCTTATGGTGAAGTTAAAAAACCAGAAACGATTAACTACAGAACATTTAAACCAGAAAGAGACGGTTTATTTTGCGCAAAAATATTTGGACCCATTAAAGATTATGAATGTCTTTGTGGTAAATATAAGCGACTTAAACATCGCGGCGTAATTTGTGAGAAATGTGGCGTTGAAGTTACCTTATCTAAGGTGCGTCGTGAACGTATGGGCCATATTGATTTAGCGAGCCCAGTTGCTCATATTTGGTTCTTAAAGAGTTTGCCAAGCCGTTTAGGTATGGTTTTGGATATTGCATTAAGAGATATTGAACGTGTTCTTTATTTTGAAGCATTTATTGTTGTTGATCCCGGCATGACGCCTTTAGTAAGAGGACAGCTTCTTACGGAAGATGACTATCTTGCAAAAATTGAAGAATTTGGTGATGAATTTACAGCAGTGATGGGTGCAGAAGCGATCAAAGAATTACTTAAATCACTTGATATTAATAGTGAAATTGAGAAATTAAGAATTGAATTAGCTGAGACAGGTTCAGAAGCGAAAATCAAGAAAATCGCTAAGCGTTTAAAAGTGCTCGAAGCATTCCAAAAATCAGGTATTAAACCTGAATGGATGATTTTAGAAATTCTCCCTGTATTACCACCTGAATTAAGACCATTAGTTCCTCTTGATGGTGGAAGATTTGCAACATCAGATCTTAATGATTTATATCGTCGAGTAATAAATAGAAACAATCGTTTAAGAAGGTTATTAGATCTTAAAGCGCCAGAAATTATTGTTAGAAATGAAAAGCGTATGTTGCAAGAAGCAGTTGACTCACTTCTTGATAATGGCAGACGCGGCAAGGTGATGACAGGAGCTAACAAGCGACCATTAAAATCTCTTGCCGATATGATTAAAGGTAAAGGCGGTCGTTTCAGACAAAATCTTTTAGGTAAACGTGTTGATTATTCTGGTCGTTCTGTAATTGTTGTTGGACCACAATTAAAACTTCATCAGTGTGGTTTGCCAAAGAAAATGGCCCTCGAATTATTTAAACCATTCATTTTTCATAAATTAGAAGTGCTTGGTCTTTCTACAACAATTAAAGCTGCAAAGAAAAAAGTAGAAGAAGAAGGACCAGAGGTATGGGATATTTTAGAAGATGTTATTAGAGAGCATCCTGTTTTATTAAATAGAGCACCAACGTTACATCGTCTTGGCATTCAAGCATTCGAACCTATCTTAATCGAAGGTAAAGCAATTCAATTACATCCTTTAGTTTGCGCTGCATTTAATGCTGACTTTGATGGTGACCAAATGGCAGTGCATGTACCTTTATCTATAGAGGCACAAATGGAAGCAAGAACATTGATGCTTGCATCTAATAATGTTTTATCTCCAGCAAATGGTGAGCCAATTATTGTTCCATCTCAAGATATTGTTCTTGGTCTTTATTATATGACTCGAGAAAAAATTGCGGCACGTGGCGAAGGCATGAAATTTTCAGATGTAGCAGAAGTTTATCGCGCATTTGACAGTGGTTTAGTTGATATTCATGCGCTCGTTACAGTTCGTATTAAAGAAATTGAGTTGGGTTTAGATGGCACAAGAAATGACAAAATAAATCGATATGAAACTACAGTTGGTAGAGCAATACTGTCTGAAATTCTTCCAGCTGGACTTTCTTTTGATTTAATTAATAAAGTATTAAAGAAAAAAGAAATTTCTAAATTAATTAACGCAGGATTTAGACGTGTTGGAATTAGAGAGACAGTTATTCTTGCTGACAAATTAATGTACATGGGTTACACCTATGCTACAAAAGCTGGTATTTCAATCAGCATTCATGACATGCTTGTTCCTCCAGAAAAAGAACAACTTATTGAAGCTGCTGAAGTTGAAGTAAGAGAAATTGAAAATCAATATATTTCAGGCTTAGTAACTAAAGGTGAGAGATATAACAAGGTGGTTGATATTTGGGGTCGTGCAGGAGATAAAGTTGCTGATGCAATGATGAAAAGGCTCAAAGAAGAACCTGTTAAAAATGACGCCGGCGAAAATGTAAAAGATAAAAATGGTAAAGATCTTTATCAAGAATCATTTAATGCAATTTATATGATGGCTGATTCAGGTGCTCGAGGATCTGCAGCGCAAGTAAGACAGCTTGCAGGTATGCGTGGATTGATGGCAAGACCTGATGGTTCGATTATTGAAACGCCAATTACTGCTAACTTCCGAGACGGACTGAATGTTCTTCAATATTTTATTTCGACACATGGTGCACGAAAAGGTCTTGCTGATACAGCATTAAAAACAGCTAATTCAGGCTATTTAACAAGACGTTTAGTTGATGTGACGCAAGATCTTGTCGTTACACAGCACGATTGCGGCACAGAAGACGGCTTGGTTACAAAGGCCCTGATTAAAGGTGGTGAAGTTGTTGAGCCATTAAGTGATCGTATTCTAGGCCGTGTCAATGCACTTGATATTTACAATCCAGAAACTCAAGAAGTGGTTTATCCAAAAGGTACATTACTTGAAGAAGATCATGTTGAAAAAATTGATGCACTTGGTGTTGATGAAGTAAAAGTAAGAACTGCACTTACATGTGAAACAAGACATGGTATTTGTTCGCAATGTTATGGTCGCGATCTAGGTCGTGGTAAATTAATTAGTCAGGGTGAATCTATCGGGGTGATTGCAGCGCAATCTATCGGAGAGCCTGGCACTCAATTAACAATGAGAACTTTCCATATTGGTGGCGCAGTTTCAAGAGCCGCATCAGTCAGTCAAGTTGAAAGTAAATCAAACGGCATAATTCAATTTACATCTACCATGCGTTATGTAACTAATGCACGTAATGAACAAGTAGTAATTTCTCGTAATGGTGAATTAATTATTCAAGATGAGAGTGGACGCGAAAGAGAGCGCCATAAAGTTCCTTACGGTGCGAACTTAGTTGTGCAAGATAGCAAACCTATTAAAGCAGGGGGTGTGCTTGCAACTTGGGATCCACATACACGCCCAATTATTTCTGAGTACGCTGGACAAGTAAAATTTGAAAACGTTGAAGAAGGCATTACTGTTGCAAAACAAATTGATGATGTGACAGGTTTATCATCATTAGTAGTAATTGATCCTAAGCAACGTGCTGGCCAATCAAAAGGTTTAAGGCCACAAATTAAAATTTTAGATGCTTCTGGAAATGAAGTTAAATTAGCAGGTAGTGATATATCTGTTAATGTAACTTTCCAACTTGGTTACATCATTACAGTAAAAGATTCTCAAGAAGTAAAAGTGGGTGATGTGATTGCCCGCATTCCTCAAGAGTCTTCTAAAACGCGTGATATTACTGGCGGTCTTCCAAGAGTTGCAGAGTTATTCGAAGCAAGATCTCCAAAAGACGCAGGTATGTTAGCTGAAAGTACAGGCACTGTTTCATTCGGAAAAGATACTAAAGGCAAACAAAGACTTGTGATTACAGGTCCTGAAGGTGTGTCTAAGGAATTCTTAATTCCTAAAGATAAACATGTTACAGCGCATGATGGCCAGGTCGTTACTAAAGGTGAAACCATTGTTGACGGACCTGCAGATCCGCAAGATATTCTTCGCCTTCAAGGTAGAGAATCATTAGCAAGATATATTATCGATGAAGTACAAGATGTATATAGATTGCAAGGCGTTAAAATTAATGACAAACACATCGAAGTGATTGTGAGACAAATGTTGAGACGTGTTCGCATTACTGATGCAGGCGATACTTTATTTATTCAAGGTGAGCAAGTCGAAAGAGCTGAGGTATTAACTGCAAATGAATTGGTATTATCTCAAGATAAAAAGCCAGCAGAATATGAATATGTGCTTTTAGGTATTACTAAAGCATCATTATCAACAGATTCATTTATTTCAGCAGCATCGTTCCAAGAAACAACCCGTGTTCTCACTGAGGCTGCAATTTTAGGTAAGCGTGATGATCTAAGAGGCCTTAAAGAGAATGTGATTGTAGGTCGACTCATTCCTGCTGGTACCGGTTTGGCTTATCATGAAACAAGAAAAGCTAAAGCAGCGGGAGAATATACGGAGTCTGAAGAGATGCCTCTTGATCAGATTGAAGTGCCAATTGAAGAGGCTCAAGTTAGCCCTGAAATTGAAGCGCCGACTGAATGATAGGTTGACATTATGCAGGAACCAAAATACAATTTGCGGCTTTTTGAGATCTTCGTCTTTATTGCGAAGTCTAAAGAAGTCATCATCAATAGTACGTTAGAAATTTAAGGATTTAGGCGATGCCAACAATTAATCAGTTAATTCGTAAACCACGAAAAAAAGTTGAAAGTAAGAGTAAGGTACCAGCTTTAGAAGCTTCACCTCAGAAAAGAGGTGTATGTACTCGTGTTTATACAACAACGCCTAAGAAGCCAAACTCTGCTTTACGTAAAGTGGCCAAAGTTCGTTTAACAAATGGTTATGAAGTGATTAGTTATATTGGTGGTGAAGGTCATAATCTGCAAGAACACTCTGTGGTTCTTTTAAGAGGTGGTCGTGTAAAAGATTTGCCAGGCGTTCGATATCACATGGTTCGAGGTAGCTTGGATACTGCGGGCGTTAAAGATCGTAAACAATCTCGATCTAAATATGGCGCTAAACGACCTAAAGAAGCTTAAGTTTTTAGAATACTAAATTAAGGTAAACATAATATGCCAAGACGAAGAGAAGTTCCCAAAAGAATCATACTTCAAGATCCAAAATTTGGAAGCCAAGAAGTTTCTAAATTTGTGAATGTGTTAATGACAAGTGGAAAAAAATCCGTTGCCGAAAGAATTATTTATGGCGCATTTGATCAAATTAAAACGAAAAGTGGGAAAGATCCTATCGAAGTATTCTCTCTTGCATTAACAAATTTAAGACCAGTTGTTGAAGTAAAAAGTCGACGTGTAGGTGGCGCTAATTATCAAGTTCCTGTCGAAGTTAGACCTTCAAGACGTGTTGCTTTAGCCATGAGATGGTTAAGAGACGCAGCACGTAAAAGAGGTGAAAAATCAATGGATTTACGTTTAGCAGCTGAAATTGTAGAAGCTTCAGAAAATAAAGGTGCTGCAATGAAAAAACGTGAAGAAGTTCACAGAATGGCAGAAGCTAACAAAGCATTCTCACATTTCCGTTTCTAAATATATTAATTAAAAGGCAATTCTAAAGTGGCTCGCATAACCCCCATTGAACGATACAGAAATATAGGAATTAGTGCGCATATTGATGCAGGTAAAACTACAACAACTGAGCGCATTCTTTTTTATACAGGGGTTAATCATAAAATTGGTGAAGTGCATGATGGCGCTGCAACAATGGATTGGATGGAACAAGAGCAAGAGCGTGGCATTACAATTACTTCAGCAGCTACAACTTGTTTTTGGAAAGGTATGGCAGGACAATTTGATCAGCATCGCATCAATATTATTGATACCCCAGGTCACGTTGACTTCACAATTGAAGTTGAACGGTCAATGCGTGTTCTCGATGGTGCATGTATGGTGTATTGTGCAGTAGGTGGTGTTCAACCTCAGTCAGAAACCGTATGGCGTCAAGCAAATAAATATAAAGTACCCCGCTTAGCTTTTGTCAATAAAATGGATCGAGCAGGCGCAAACTTTTTTAAAGTTTATGACCAAATACGCTTACGTTTAAAAGCTAATCCTATAGCTCTTCAAGTACCAATTGGTGCCGAAGAAAAATTCGAAGGCGTAGTTGATCTTATAAAAATGAAAGCCATTTATTGGGATGATGCATCTCAAGGTATGAAATTTGACTATCGTGATATTCCTGCAGATTTAGTTGATACAAGTAAAGAGTGGCGAGAAAAGATGCTTGAAGCTGCTGCTGAAGCTAATGAAGAATTGATGAATAAGTATTTAGAAAGTGGAGATTTAAGCGAAGAAGATATTAAAAAAGGATTACGTCTTAGAACGATTAATTTTGAGATTGTACCTATGATATGTGGCTCAGCATTTAAAAACAAAGGTGTGCAAGCTATGTTAGATGCAGTCATTGAATATTTACCTGCACCTACTGATGTTGCTCCTCTGGTATGTGAAGATGCCAAAGGCCAACCTGCAACTCGTAAAGCTTCTGATGACGAACCATTCTCAGCTTTAGCATTTAAAATTATGACCGATCCTTTTGTGGGCCAACTCATTTTCTTCCGTGTATATTCCGGCGTGATTAATTCTGGCGACACAATTTATAACTCAATTAAAGGCCGAAAAGAACGTATTGGTCGAATTCTTCAAATGCATGCAAATCAGCGCGAAGAATTAAAAGAAGTTCGTGCAGGTGATATTGCAGCAGCAGTAGGTCTTAAAGAAGCAACTACAGGCGACACATTATGTGATATTAATAATGAAGTTGTTCTTGAAAGAATGATTTTTCCAGAGCCTGTAATTCACGTTGCAGTTGAGCCTAAAACAAAAGTAGACCAAGAAAAAATGGGTATTGCTTTGCATCGACTAGCTCAAGAAGATCCTTCATTTAGAGTAAAAACAGATGAAGAAACAAATCAAACAATTATTTCCGGTATGGGCGAACTCCATTTAGAGATTCTTGTGGATCGTATGAAAAGAGAGTTTGGTGTTGAAGCTAATGTAGGTGCACCTCAAGTGGCTTATAGAGAAGCGATTAAAAAACAAGTTGAAATTGAAGGTAAATTCATTAAGCAGTCCGGTGGTAAAGGTCAGTATGGTCACGTATGGCTTACAATGGAACCTAATGAAGTGGGTAAAGGTTTTGAGTTTATCGATGCGATTAAAGGTGGCTCAGTGCCGCGTGAATTTATACCTGCGGTAGAAAAAGGCTTAAGAGAAACAATTCCTTCAGGTGTTCTTGCAGGCTATCCAGTTGTGGATGTTAAGGTCACATTGTTTGATGGTTCATATCATGATGTTGACTCAAATGAAAATGCATTTAAAATGGCAGCTTCAATGGCCTTTAAAGATGGAATGCGTAAAGCAGATCCAATCCTTCTTGAACCTATGATGGCAGTCGAAGTAGAAACACCTGAGGATTATTTTGGTGATTTGATGGGTGACCTCTCATCAAGACGTGGAATGATCCAAGGTATGGAAGATAATGCTTCAGGCAAGGTGATCCGAGCTGAAGTGCCATTAGCAGAAATGTTTGGTTATTCAACGACAATGCGTTCTTTATCTCAAGGTAGAGCAACCTATTCAATGGAATTCAAGCATTACACTGAAGCACCACGAAACGTAGCAGACGCAGTTATTAATAAAAAATAAATTAAAAATCTGAGGATAACATTATGGCAAAAGGCAAATTTGAACGTACCAAACCCCATGTGAACGTTGGCACAATTGGTCACGTTGACCATGGTAAGACAACACTTACAGCGGCAATCACAACGATTCTTGCTAAGAAATTTGGCGGAGAAGCTAAGGCTTAC
>SHXT01000020.1 GCA_009693175.1 Candidatus Methylopumilus sp. | reverse complement strand
CTTAAATTAAAGGGGTATTTTAGATGTCTGACATCGAACAGCGTGTAAAAAAAATTGTTTCAGAACAACTTGGTTCTAAAGAGGCTGATGTAAAAAATACGTCATCTTTCGTAGATGATTTAGGTGCCGACTCACTCGATACAGTTGAACTCGTGATGGCTTTAGAAGAAGAGTTTGATTGTGAAATTCCTGACGAAGAAGCTGAAAAAATTACGACCGTTCAGCAAGCTGTTGATTACATCAATAAAAATCTAAAATAACTAACAAAAGCTGCCTAACCTTTTCTTAAAACTGAAAGGGTTGGGTTTAATCCATGTCTAAAAGAAGAGTTGTAGTCACGGGTTTAGGTTTGATTACTCCTGTAGGTTTAGGAGTAAAAGAGTCTTGGGCCAACATCACCAATGGTCAATCGGGTATTGGTAGAATTACCAAGTTTGATTGCTCAACTTTTCCTTCACAAGTTGCAGGCGAAGTTAAAAACTTTGACCCCTTGGTATGTATTCATCCTAAAGATGCAAGACGTATGGATACCTTCATTCAATTTGGTATCGCAGCGGGTATTGAAGCATTCAAAGATTCAGGTATTGAAGTCACTGATAGTAACAGTGAGCGTATAGGTGTATCTGTAGGTTCAGGTATTGGCGGTATCCATTTAATTGAATCCACGAGCGATGTATTTGATGAAGGAGGTGCACGTAAAGTGTCACCATTCTTTATTCCAGGCACGATCATTAATATGATCTCAGGTAATCTTTCCATCATGCTTAATCTTAAAGGTCCTAATTTATCTATCGTGACTGCATGCACAACAGGTACGCATTCGATAGGTGATGCAGCACGCATGATCGAGTATGGCGATGCCGACGTTATGTTAGCGGGCGGTGCTGAAGCTGCCATCACTGAACTCTCTGTAGCTGGATTCTGTTCTGCAAAAGCGCTTTCATCAAGAAATCATGATCCTAAAACGGCAAGCCGTCCCTGGGACAAAGATCGAGATGGTTTTGTGATTGGCGAGGGCGCAGGTGTTTTAGTTTTAGAAGAATTCGAGCATGCAAAAAAAAGAGGTGCCAAAATTTATGCCGAACTCTCAGGTTACGGTATGAGTGCTGATGCTTATCATATTACAGCGCCTAATATGGACGGTCCAAAACGCTCTATCGTGAATGCACTCAAGAATGCGTCAGTCAATAAAGATGAGGTTCAATATATTAATGCACACGGCACATCAACACCTTTGGGCGACCTTAATGAAAGTAACGCTATTAAAGCGACCTTTGGAGATAATGCGAAAAAGTTAGTGGTGAATTCAACCAAATCGATGACAGGTCATTTGTTAGGTGGAGCGGGTGGTATCGAATCTGTCTTTACAGTACTTGCTATTCATCATCAAATCTCACCGCCTACCATTAATATTTTTAATCAAGATCCGGAATGTGATCTTGACTACTGTGCCAATGAAGCAAGATCAATGAAGATTGATGTTGCCCTCAAAAATAATTTTGGTTTTGGCGGCACAAACGGAAGTCTCGTTTTTAAAAAAATATAGTCGTTCTCCTAATGGGATTGATCTAAAATGAACTCACTCATTATTTCAAAAGTGACCGTTTAACTTGTCAAAACAATTTCTTATTAACGGTAGTGCATCAAAAAAAATCAGTCCCTTTGACCGTGCCTTTCAATATGGAGATGGTATCTTTAGAACCTTTGTTGTAGAGCATCAAATACCTCGTCATTGGAAGTATCACTATCAAAAAATAGTCGATGATTGTCGTGCCATCAATATTCTGCCCCCAAAAGAAAAAGATCTGCTATCCGATATTAAGCGCTTATTTAAGACGCAAAAAAAAGCTGTAGGAAAATTTATTATTTCAAGAGGGGAAAGTTTACGAGGCTATCAATTTAGCAGCAGCATCAAACCTAACCGTTTTTTATTAAAAACAAAGATACCCACTTACCCTACAAAGAATTTTGCATTAGGTGTCAACTTAACTATCTGTAAACAACACCTTCATCCTTCAATGTTGTCAGGCATCAAACACCTTAATCGGCTTGACAATGTGATGGCAAGAAATGAATGGAAAGATCGTCACTATGTCGATGGTATCCTCTTGGACCCGCAAGGTCAAGTCATAGAATGTATTTCGAGTAACCTTTTTTTCCGTATGGGAAAAATAATTTACACACACCCACTAAAAAATATTGGCGTTAAAGGTGTAACAAGAAATCTCATATTTAAAATCGCACCTACCTTAGGTTTTAAAATGAAAGAAGTGACATTTAATTTCAATAAACTTTTAAAAGCTGATGAAGTCTTTATTACAAACAGTCTATTTGGTGTTTGGCAAGTAAAAAAAATTAAAAATACATCTTGGCAACAGCAATCCTTAGCGTCACTATTAAATGAGTTACTCAAGGCTATACCTTAAGATGAAAAAATGGTTCATTCGATTATTGATTATTTTTATACCTCTTGGGGTATGGGCCATCTATTTTTTAATTTCTCCGCTTAATATCAATAAAGCAGATTTAGCGGTCGAGATTGAACCAGGAAGTAGTCTTAGAGCGATTGCTTTTCAGCTCGTAGATGAAAAAATATTGAATGAACCTTGGCGATTCATTGCACTCGCAGAGGTGCTAGGACAATCTAGAAAATTAAGACCGGGTAATTACAATCTCAACCCGAATATCAGACCTTATCAACTTTTACTTTCTCTTGTTGAGGGACGCGCAACCGAAGGTTCTATTACTTTTATTGAGGGTCAGGATCTTGACACCATGTTAGATAAGATCAAAGAAAATGATGCAATTAAAAAAACTATGCAGCCTTACGACACAAAAGCCATTGCTTTAGAAGTAGGAATTCCTTATGAATCAGCAGAAGGTCAATTTTTTCCCGACACTTATTATTTCAGTCGACACACCACAGATATCGATATTTTAAAACGTGCTTATAAAGCAATGCAGAAAAAACTAGATTACGAATGGCTGCACCGTTCAGATGATGTGCCTTATAAAAATAGTTATGAGGCTTTAACGATGGCATCTATCATTGAAAAAGAAACAGGGAAATCTATTGAGGCTAATCTCATCTCAGGTGTCTTTATACATCGATTAAGTATAGGCATGAAACTTCAGAGTGATCCCACAGTTATCTTTGGCTTAGGTAAAAAATTTAGTGGCGACATTACAAAAAAAGATTTAATCACTGATACACCTTATAATACTTACACAAGAGAGGGTTTGCCTCCAGCACCTATTACCATGCCAAGTTTAGTGTCTATTCGTGCAGCACTTCATCCCACAAAGACGGACGCACTTTATTTTGTGGGTAAGGGTGATGGAACACATTATTTTTCAGCGAGTCTTGATGAACATAACAACGCGGTGAGGAAGTATCAACTTCGATGAAAGTTAAAGGAAAATTTATTACGTTTGAAGGTGTCGATGGTGCGGGTAAAAGTACCCATATCGACGAGGTGATTTCATTACTCACATCAAAAAATATTAAAGTCATCAAAACAAGAGAGCCAGGTGGCACTAAACTCGGTGAGAAATTAAGAGACATGTTACTTCATGACGAGATGGATCCTGAAACAGAAACGCTCCTCATGTTTGCAGCAAGAAGACAGCACATTGCTGAAATAATTAAGCCTGCACTCGATGAAGGTTTGTTTGTGCTATCCGATCGATTTACGGATGCTACCTACGCCTATCAGTATGGTGGGAAGCATGTCGCTTATTCTAAGATTGAAATACTCGAGTCATGGGTTCACTCAGACTTTAAGGCAGACCTTACTTTACTTTTTGATTTACCGGTGGAAATAAGTATTGAACGTTTAAAAAAGAATAGGGCACCTGATAAATTTGAAAAAGAAAGCGAAGCATTTTTTAATCGACTAAGGAATGTTTATCTAAACTTAGCAAGACAGCATCCTAATCGTTATCGAGTCATTAATGCAAACCAGGCTATCGAACTTGTATCTCATGATGTCATAGAAGCAGTGGAGTCTATCCTATGACGGATGAAATTTATCCTTGGTTTCATGACGCATGGACAGCTATTCATGACAACGAAAAATTACCACACGCTTTACTTTTTAAAGGCAAGGCTGGTATTGGCAAGGGAAAATTTGCACGCACATTTGCAAAGTCTTATTTGTGTCACAACCCGCTTCATCATCATTTAGCATGTGATGGCTGCAAGAGTTGTAGTTGGTTTCCAGATACACACCCTGATTTTAAATACATCGTACCGATGGAAGACGAAGAAGATGAGTCTAAAAAAAGAAAAATGGTGCGACAAAAAAATATTGTCATTGATCAAATACGCGAACTCTCAGAATATTTAGAACTTTCTGCACACCAAGAAAAAGGCCGACGCATTATTTTAATTGAACCTGCCGATGCCTTAAACCAGGCTGCATCGAATGCGCTTCTTAAAATTTTAGAGGAGCCACCAGCCAACACACTTTTTATATTAGTGACTAGTCACGCACAAAAACTGATCGCAACAATTCGCAGTCGATGTCAGTTGCTTGAGTTAAGAGGCCCTTCTCTACAAGAGGCTACTTCATATCTTCAAGGTCAAGCCATCCATATTCCTGAGCACCTACTTTCATTCTCAGGTAACTCTCCTTTTACCGCGATGAATGAAATGGAACATCAGTCGGAAAGAGAAGTGATTACGAAGTTGTTAAGTCAAGGTCATCGGATTGATTTCACCCAAGTGAATTATTCAATTCTGACGCAAGGTCTTGATTGGACACTTAGCATCATTCAGAAATGGACTTTTGATTTGTTACTTCATTTCCACACGCATCAAACGTATTATTTCAAAAAAGAAGAGGCACACATAGAATCGCAAACGAAACAAATGAACATGGATGTCTTACTTTCTTTTGTAAATGAATTGAACGCATTAAAAAAAATTGCATCACATCCTATTAATCAAGAGTTGCAATTAGAAAATATTTTTGTGAAATTTAAGCAAGTATTCGAACCATCATGACAAACTTTGTAGACTCACACTGTCACATTAATTTTCCTGAGCTCTATCAGAATTTAGATGCCATCTTATCCAAGATGGAAACAAACCACATCACGCATGCACTTTGTGTAAGTGTGACCTTAGATAAGTTTCCAGATATCTTAACCATTGCGAATACTTACCCACATGTCTTTGCATCCGTAGGTGTGCATCCAGATTACGAAGACATTGAAGAACCCACCGTGGAAGAACTTTCTCATTTAGCACTTGAAAAAAAAGTGATCGCGATTGGCGAGACGGGGCTTGATTATTTTAGAATTCAAGGTGACCTCACATGGCAGAGAGAACGATTTAGAACACACATCAGAGCCGCGATAGAATCAAAACTACCACTCATCATTCATACGCGGAATGCCGCTAAAGACACTTTAGAGATTATGCGAGAAGAGGGTGCCGACAAAGTGGGGGGCGTCATGCACTGTTTTACCGCGTCACTCGACGTTGCCTTAGAAGCGATCAAACTTAATTTTTATATTTCATTCTCAGGGATCGTAACTTTCAAGAACGCAACTGAGCTTAAAGAAGTCGCCAAAGCAATCCCACTTGATCGCTTGCTGATCGAAACAGACTCCCCTTACTTGGCACCTATGCCGCACCGAGGAAAAATCAATGATCCGTCGTACGTCATTCATGTGGCGGAGGAGATTGCAAAACTCAAACATATCTCACTCGATGAAGTAGGAAAAACTACCACAGATAATTTTTTTAAACTCTTCTCTAAATGTCGTCGATCGAATTAACTATTCTAGGTGCAGGCTCGAGTGCTGGCACACCTGTTGTAGGTTGTCAGTGTAAAACCTGTCAATCGACTAATCCAAAAAATAAACGTACACGTTGCTCTTCACTTATTAAGTTAAGTACAGGGGAGCATATTTTGATCGACACGAGTCCAGATCTTAGATTTCAATCTTTAAGAGAATCGATACCTAGGATTGATGCCGTCCTTTATACCCATACGCATGCAGATCACCTCCATGGTATTGATGATTTAAGAGCCTTTTGTCAGATGCATAAAATACAGATCCCACTTTATGGTAAACAAGAAGCGCTCGACCAGATCGTATTAAAATTTGGTTATGCCTTAAATGAGCCGCGAGATTTTTGGGAGATGCCTATCTTAAAAGCGATGCCGATTGATGGACCCTTTCAAATTTTTAATATGCTGATTACACCAATTCCTGTTTCCCATGGAAAGTCTGAAATTTATGGCTATCGTATCGGTAAACTTGCCTACCTTACCGATGTATCGAATATCGTCGAATCTTCCTTGAAACTTTTAGAGGGTTTAGACCTCTTACTTTTAGATTGCTTGCGTATGAAAGAACACCATACACATATCAATTTAGAGCAGAGCATGATATTTGCCAATCAAATAAAAGCTAAGAAAACCTATTTGATTCACATGACACATGATTTAGAATATGAGGCATTAAAAAAAGAACTGCCCCAACATATCGATGTCGGTTATGACGGGCTTAAAATCACCATTAACTAAAGGTCAGTATGTCAATTTTATTTAAAAAATTAGTATTTATATTCATAGTATTAGGACTATCTTTTCAGGTATTAGCTCAAGGTAAAAAACTTTATACAGAGAGTGAATTTCTAGACACATTTGGAGCCAAATCTAAAGAAAAAGTCATTCAAATTTTAGGTGAACCCACACGTAAAGAAATGTCTGTGAAGCCTATAAACGCAAGTTCAGTCATTGGTAGACCGACAGAAGATCGTGGGAATGCCAATAAACGCGTCAATATTGAGATGTGGTACTACAAGAATCTTGTTAAATCAGATGCAAAGAATACTTGGAAAGAAACCGAACTCACCATTATGAATGGCAAGGTCTATAACATAGGGTTCTTTAATAGCCGTTAAATCTTATGGCTAGCTCAAATAACAAGGAGCTACTTCTTAAGGCAATTAGTTATGCCATCAATGACGCATGGGATGAATCACATAAGATCGTTCAAGAACTCCATTCTTTAGACGCATATTGGATTCATGGCGTCTTACATAAGATTGAAGGCGACGAATTTAATAGTCGTTACTGGTATGAGAGGGCGCAACAATCATATGATCGTTATAAAGATTCAAAAAAAGAATTACAATTTATAGAAGCACAGTTATAGGAAAACCTTATGGACAATCAAGACGAAGTCGAAGTGACCTGTACCGATAATGGAAAAAAAGTGACGGGCTATATCCTGAATTACAGGCCTAAAGATCAGCTCGAGATATCACTCAATACGGTTAAAATTCGTATGCAATATAAGTCGGGTATATTTGTAGGCTCGATGGCAGGTATGGAATTTGTGGTACAAGAAAATACGCTCCCAAGAAAATTTCAAGAATATCAAAGATAAAATCCTTTAAGATTTTTGTATTCAATAAATGGTTGTCCGGAGGTGCTTTTGATATAAATGTCACGACTGATTAATTAATTTCTTTTGATTTAATTTTTACTGCTTAATAACAAGTCTTAAACGCTTCTAAATTTCACTTTGTGTTTTTAAAAGAATTTTAATATAACGCCAACTCCAGCAAATATATCTACCTACATAGAATAATTTTCTAGCAATCTTTCGTCATCTCTGCCCTTAAGACGAGACAGTCATCTCATTAGGGAAAATGTTTTAATGGCTGTATCTAAATCTTCCAGAGTGTGTGCCGCAGAAATTTGCGTTCTGATTCTAGCCTTACCTTGAGGCACCACGGGATAAAAAAATCCAATGGCGTAAATGCCTTTTTCTAATAACTTTTTACTCATCGTTTGTGCAAGTTGCGCGTCACCTAACATAATAGGTACGATCGGATGGTCACCATCCTTCACATCAAAACCTGCCTTCTGCATACCACTTCTAAAATGATGTATATTTTTTTCTAGCTTATCGCGAAGTGCAGTAGATGCTTCCAACATTTCGAACACTTTAAGCGTTGCGGTACAAATATTAGGTGCTAAAGTATTTGAGAATAGGTAAGGGCGGGAGCGTTGTCTTAACATATCAATAATTTCTTTCCGTCCTGATGTAAATCCACCCGACGCACCGCCTAATGCTTTGCCGAACGTGCTCGTAATAATATCAACGCGATCCATGATGTTATAGTATTCATGAATACCTCGGCCGGTTTTACCCATGAAACCTGTCGCATGACAATCATCATGATGTACCATCGCATCGAATTCGTCTGCAAGATCACAAATTTTATCGAGCTGTGCAATTGTGCCGTCCATAGAAAACACACCGTCAGTGGTAATAAGAATACGTCGTGCTTTGTTTTTTTTTGCTTCCTCTAATTGTTTACGCAAATCATCCATGTCATTATTTTTATAACGATAGCGTTGTGCTTTACATAAGCGCACACCATCAATGATGGAAGCGTGATTAAGTTCGTCAGAGATAACAGCATCGTCTGCAGAAAGAATCGTTTCAAATAAACCACCGTTTGCATCAAAACATGCAGCGTAAAGAATCGTATCCTCTGTGCCTAAGAATTCGCTTACTTTTTTTTCTAAAGTTTTATGTAAAGTTTGTGTGCCACAAATAAATCTGACAGAAGCTAAACCAAACCCCCAACGATCAAGACCATCTTTAGCGGCCTGAATGACTTCAGGATTGTTCGCTAACCCTAGATAATTATTCGCGCACATGTTGATGACATTTGATCCATCTTCCAGGCGAATATTATTTTTTTGATCTGAATTGATGAGGCGTTCTGTTTTCCAGAGACCTGCTTTTTTAATACCCTCTAAATCAGAGACAAGACTTTCTTTGGCTTTTTTAAAGCTCATAGGGCACCTTTAAATTTATATTTCCCAGTTGAGAATGACTTTACCTGATTTACCTGATCGCATGACATCAAAGCCTTCTTGGAAATCGGTGTAAGGAAAGCGATGGGTAATCATTTTATCTAGAGGTAAACCACTTTGAACCATCATGGAGCCCTTATACCAAGTTTCAAAAATCTCACGACCGTAGACACCTTTAATGGTAAGCCCTTTAAATACCACCATGTCCCAGTCGATCCCAGAACCTGCTGGCATGATAGCTAACATCGCAATATGGCCTCCGTTGATCATAAGATCTAACATGCTACTGAATGCTTTGGGTGAACCCGACATCTCAAGACCCACGTCAAAGCCCTCAAAGATACCTAAGGATTTCATAAGGTCACGCGATATAGGTGCTTTTTCAACATTAACTGTGACTATGCGTGGCAGAATTTTTTTAATAAGGTCGAGCCTATGTTGGTTGATATCTGTAATCACAATATTACGTGCACCCGCGTGATTAGATACTAAGGCTGCCATCATACCAATAGGGCCAGCCCCTGTAATAAGGACATCCTCACCCACCATATTGAAGGAGAGGGCGGTATGAACCGCATTACCATAAGGATCAAAGATAGCGAGGAGGTCGGTTGAAATCTCACGACTGGGTTTAAATATGTTTTTAGCAGGTACAGAGAGATATTCCGCAAAGCACCCTTCACGATTTACACCCACACCTATGGTGTTGGGGCATAAATGTGTCCTACCCCCTAAACAGTTTCGGCAACGTCCGCAGGTAAGGTGTCCCTCGCCTGAGACGATATCACCTACTTTTAAATCGGTAACATTGGAGCCTAGTTTGACAATTTCACCAGCATATTCATGCCCTGTGATCATAGGGACGGGGATGGTCTTTTGTGCCCACTCATCCCAGTTATAGATATGGATGTCTGTTCCACAAATGGCTGTCTTCTTAATTTTCACCATCACATCATTGTTACCTATGGCAGGTTCGGGCATATCTTCTAACCACAAACCTTCCTTAGCGTATCTTTTTACCAAAGCCTTCATGTAGTTTCCTTTACTTAAGATAACAATTAATAGGGGGTTATTTTACTTGATATTCAATGCTTTTATAATCATTTACTTCGTATAATGTATATTATGTAAAATAGAATAGATACGTTAAATCAATTACCTTTGAAAAGCGTTTTTAGATCCTCCGCCCCAATCTCATTAGCTATCTTATACGCTTCGTCGAGTTTGGATTGGCTAAGCGCTAAATCAGATTTCTTCTTGTAATATCGACTTTCAACATATAAAGCTTTGGCTAGGAAATACATTCCCCCATTATCTCGTGCTAGTTTTTCGAATTTGATAAGCGTTCTTTCCGCTGAAGTCAAATCATTAGCTTCCATATAGTATGTAGCTAGATTAATACCTGAATCCGCATATTCACCTAATAAACCTGCACGGTCATAAGCTAAGTTAGCCTTTAATTCATATTCAATCGCTTTAGAGAAATTCTTAGATACAGCGTAAGCATAAGCAATCCGATCTAAGTTACTCGCACGTTCATTATCATTGGCAGCTAAGCTATAAGCCTCGATTAATGCTTGAGCTGCATTATCTGATTGATTTAAAAGTAGGTAAATTTCTCCCATTTCGTTGAGATAAAGACGTTTAAAGGGCATATTTGTTTGGGTATTTAATAGGGCATCTTTAAAGAAACCAAGCGCTTCATCTAAACGTTTTGATTCCTTTAGGGTAATCCCTTGGAGTAAACGAGCCATGGAGTGATCGATATTATCTTTAGCTAATTTATCTGCTTTACTAAAGTCATTAAGCGCGTCATCATTTTTATTAAGTTTAAGGTTTACCTGACCATGGCAAAAGGTCGCTTTATAATCATTTTTATTTGCTTTTAGTGCGTTATTCGCTTGATTTAAAGCCTCCTGATATTGATTATTATCAAGCAATTTCTCGCATGTTTTCATGTTTTCTTTTGAATAAATACCATTTGAAAACAATAAACTAATTGTAACTATTAAAGTATTTTGTAATTTATATTTCATAGCACTTAATTGACCAATCGTAATAATTCTTCTTGGGTGATTATTGTAATATCAAGATCCTGGGCGGTGGTTAATTTACTACCTGCATCTGAGCCCGCAACTACATAATTTGTTTTTTTAGAAACGCTTCCTGCCACTTTTCCACCATTCATTTCAATCAGTGATTTGGCTTCTTCGCGTGACATAGAAGGCAGGGTTCCTGTAAGCACAAAAGTTTTACCTGAAAATATTCCGGAAGCGGATTTTCTAATATCGTATTTAGGCCAAGCAACACCTAATTTTACTAAAGATTGAATCACATCCCTATTCTTCTTCTCTTTAAAGAAGGCGCTGATTGATTTAGCCACGGTAGGGCCAACATCAGGAACAAGCTGTAAACTTTCTTCTGTTTGTTTAATAATCTCATCCAAATCACCGTAGAATCCAGCAAGATCTTTTGCTGTGGATTCACCTACGTTACGAATGCCTAATGCATAAATAAATCGAGGTAATGTTGCTTGTTTACTTTTTTCTATAGCGGCTAATAAGTTTTGACCGGATTTCGTTGCCATACGATCTAAATCAACCAATTGATCAAGCTTCAGCTTATAAATATCAGGTAAAGTATGAATCAATCCTATATTAACGAGTTGCTCTACAGATTTATCGCCTAAACCTTCTATGTCCATAGCCTTTCGTGACGCAAAATGAATGATGGATTGTTTTTGTTGGGCAGGACAAATTAAACCACCTGAACAGCGAATAATAGCTTCATCGTCTATCCTTATAAGAGGTGATCCGCACTCGGGGCATTGTGTAGGCATCTTAAATTTTTTAATTGTTTTAGATCTTTGATCAATCAACACCCTCACAATTTCTGGGATGACATCCCCTGCTCTTCGAACACTTACCACATCTCCAATGTGTACATCTTTACGAATCATTTCATCCTCATTATGAAGTGTGGCATTTGTGACTGTCACACCGCCAACGAAAACAGGTTTTAAACGGGCCACAGGTGTTATGGCTCCTGTGCGGCCCACTTGAACATTGATATCTAAAACTTCTGTCAGTGCTTCTTCTGCTGGAAATTTATGAGCAATCGCCCATCGTGGTGCGCGTGATACAAAACCTAACTCATTTTGATAGTTAAACGAATTAACTTTATACACTACGCCATCAATATCAAAAGGTAATGCATCACGTAACTTTAAAACTTTATTATAAAAACTAAGCAAGCCTTTTACGCCTTTAACATTCTCTGATAAATCTGATATAGGTAAGTTATATTTCTTTAAAAGTTGAATTGTTTCCGTATGTGTTTTAAGTGTTAAGGTTGGTTCGCATACACCAAGACCATATGAGTAAAATGTCAGTGGTCTTGTTGCTGTAATTCTTGGATCAAGTTGTCTTAAACTTCCTGCAGCCGCATTTCGTGGATTAGAAAATTTTTTTTCACCCAAAGATTCTTGTTTTTGATTAAGAAGCTCAAAATCTTTTTTAAGCATAAGAACTTCGCCTCTTACCTCTAATAATTGAGGTGGATTCAGATTGTTAAGCTTGGTAGGTATGGAGCGTATTGTCTTTAAATTATGTGTGACGTTTTCACCGATATAACTGTCACCACGTGTTGCACCTTGCACAAAAATACCATGCTCATAAGTCAGTGTTATAGCAAGCCCATCAAATTTTGGTTCAACTGCATACTCAACTTCATCGAGACCAATATCATCTTTAATACGTTTATCGAATGCGATAAGCTCACCTTCTTCGAAGGCGTTATTAAGTGACAACATCGCTTGACGGTGGACAACACTCTCGAAGGCTTCAATAGCTGAACCACCTACCCTTTGCGTAGGTGAATCAGTTTGAATCAATTGAGGATAAGTGTTTTCTAAAACAACAAGTGATCTAAAAATCTTATCGTATTCAAAATCTGATATAGATGGATTATCTAAAACGTAATATTCATAATCAAATACATTAATCTTTTCGATTAATTGTTTAATTTTTTTCTGAATATTTTCTTCTTCGGCTTTCATTTAAGAAAATAGTCTTCGCGCACATGCGCTTCCGGAAAGGATATTTTTAACTGCCATTTGATTTTCAATTTTTTCCACTTGGTAACGAATGCGTTCTATGTGATTTACATTAAGTTCTTTTTTATTTGAATCAACAAGCATGCAATCCAAATCTTTTTGAAAACTTTTAATAGACGCTAACATTGTATCAAAAGATTCCTTACAGTTTAGCGTCAACGGTAAGTCCATTTGAAATAAAATGCCTTGAACATAGGGGTCAAAATTAAAACTTAATGGCTGTTGATTCAAAGAGGCCAGCTTAAATAAAGGATGTCTATCTCGGCCTTTGAAAATATGGTAACCATCCGCATTATGTTTAAAACCATCTACTTTAAGAATATTGATTAATTTTTCATTATCAAACACACCGTTATTTTTAGGGATGAGTGTAAGCGTCATCATATGATCGACAAGCGCACAAAATTGATTAAGTTCTTTTGCGTCTTCCTCAATATTTGAATGAGATAGCCAGATCAAACTTCCATCCAAATTATTTTTAGTTTTTTCAACAAGCATTCTAAATGCTTGAATATTTGTTACTGCAATCGGACCTTGTCGATCGACTAATTGAATTGAAATAAGTATCTGGTCAAAAGAAATTGAACCGCTTAAACCTTCCGTGGACGTCCATATATCTTCATTTTTTCGAATAAAGATATGGGTATGAGGCAACTCAATAAAGTCTCTTAAGTTTAATTTTGAAATGGCATGCGTAGCTTTATTTAGTTTGATCAATGCAATAGCATCAATATCTCGATAGATGCCTTTAGGTAAATTAGAGAGTAGATATTTTTCAGAAAGACTTAAGTCTTCACCAGAAAAGCTTTCACTTTCTCTATGCAATCCATTTTCATCTGTGTTTAAGAAGTAATCTTCGGCATGCTTTTTTTTTCGATACTGAACAAGGCGAAACCAGTTAAATAAGATCATTAAAAGAATAATTATTACGGCAAGAATCGTCAGTGCAAACTGAATATCAGACATGCTTGTAATAAGCCCTGTCAACTTAATTTGCTAGCTCCATTTTTTCAACTTCTTCTAGAGAGACCTCAACAATTCTTGAAACACCAGACTCTTGCATCGTGACACCGATAAGTTGCTGTGCCATTTCCATGGCAAGTTTGTTATGTGACACATAAAGAAATTGAGTATTCTTTGACATCTCAGTTACCATATTTGTGAAGCGAAGTGTGTTGCTATCATCAAGTGGTGAGTCCACTTCATCCATGAGACAGAATGGTGCAGGGTTTAATTTAAACAATGCAAATACAAGGGCTGTCGCTGTGAGCGCTTTCTCTCCTCCTGACAATTGACTGATTGTTGTATTTTTTTTACCTGGTGGTTGTGCCGTTACTTGGATACCTGTGTCTAAAATTTCTTGGCCTAAGAGTTCAAGTTGTGCTTGACCGCCATTAAATAAAATTTTAAAGAACTCTGTGAAATTTTTATTCACCTCGTTGAAGGTAGCAATTAATCGATCTCGTGTTTCTTTATCGATACGCCTTATCGCATCTTCGAGCGTATTGCTTGCAGAAGTTAAATCATTCACCTGGCTATCAAGGTAACCCTTTCTTTCTTTTTCAGAAGTGAACTCTTGAATTGCAGCCAAGTTAACCGGTCCTAATAGATTAATTTCATCTTGAAGCGTGGTACAAAGTGATTGCACTTCTTTTACGGTCGTTTTATCCGTAATCGTTTCAGATAAGACCACTTCATCCAACTGTGACTCATTAATTTCATTTTGGAATTGCTCAAATAATAATTTAGATTCTTGTTCGTTCAATCGGGATTGCTCTAACTTATCGCGAATAGGGTGTACTGCTTGTTCAGTTTGTAGGCGTTTTTGTTCGTTTTCACGAAGATCAGTTTCTTTCTGAGCAAGATTATCCCGAGAAGCAATGAGTATCTTTTCACGTTCTTCCTTAATTAAAAGCTTTTCTCTTAATGACAACTGAAGCGCTTCAATGTTCTCTGTATTGATGGAACTTAAGGCTGTTTCTTTTTTAGAGTTCAGCGCATTATTTTCTTTAGATAAACTATCAATTCTATTATTTAACTCATTGATTTTATTATCAATAATTTTTAAATTAAAATGATTTTCTTGCAACTGTATTTCAGCTTCATTCACTTGTTTTTTGACGTCCTCGTACTCAATCTCATGCTGCTTTTTAATTTCTTCAGCCGATGTTTTTTGTTCAAGAAATCTATTTAGGTCGCCATTTAAATTTTGAATAAGTATCGTTTTAGTGATTTTATCAATCTCTATTTGGGTGAGTTTTGACTTAAGTTCATTTTGCTCATTAGAAATACTGGTATGTTTTTCATTGGCATAAGCAATGCTCTGCTGAATTTTTTCAACTTCAATTTCAGTTTGATGGAGCTCATTCAAAGCCTCTTTTAATTCATCGCTATAACTATCACCCTGCTCTTCTAAATCACTCAATTGAGATTCCGCTTCAGTTAATTTATGCAGTGTATCTTTATAAGTTTTTTCAATTGATGGAAATTTTTCTTGAAGTGATTTAAGACGCTCTTGACGCAAGAGAATGCCGTTGAGCGATGCATCCTTACCGTAAAAAGACACGCTATTTTTCGTAAAAATATCACCCTGTTGGTTAACTAAGTACTCACCTTGTTCCAGATGAGCGATATAATTTTTATAAGTCTCGCCTTTTGGAATCAGATAATAATCACAGAGCCATTCAGATAATAAATTCATCAATAATGGATCGCTTATTTCAATGACATCTAAGGCAGGATTTAATTTATTATTATTGGGTTTATAAGCATGCGAAGCATTAATATTTGCAAGTACCATAGATGCAGGTGGTCTATGTGCAATTGATTCGTACTGGGCTAAGACCGCATTTAATTTTCCACCTAAAGCCGATTCAATAGCCGTCACCCAATCCGTGTTAATCCTGAGCTTATCCCAAAGTCGATTTGATGTATTGATATTGTGAAGCGAAGTCCAGCTTTTAAGACTTTCATTACCTTGCGTGTCATCTTGAATCTGAGCAAGTGTTTTAATTTCACCCTCAATCTGACTTAATTCTTTTTGTATTTCAATTTGATGTTGCCTTGAAGTGTAGATCTCTTCTTTAATATCAGTTGAAAGTGATTTATTTTCTTCGATTTTCTCTTCAATCTTTTCAACATGAGATTGCTTTTCAGCTAAAGCCTCTTCTTTCTCTTCTAGTTGAGATTGACCAGATAGATCCATATTGTTAATTTCATTATTTAAAAATGAAATGCGCGTTTTTGTTTCTTCTTCTGTCTTATGGATAAAATCTATTGCTGCAGTTTCAAGATTAATTTTTTCTTGTGTTGATTGATATTGATGGGTAACCTGGTTTAAATGCTTTGATGAATTTACATAAAGAGCCTCAACAGATTGAATTGATGACTTGAGCGTATTAAAGCCATCTTCTTTTGCTTTGTAAAGTTGAGTTAAGCTTGTTTTTTCAATTGTTGTCTCTTCGATTTCTTGAGTATGTTTAAGCTTGTCTTCAGTATTTCTCGATAAACTTGCCTCAATTTCAATGAGTTCTTTTTTACTACGCTCTAAAAGCTCATTTTGATTTCTAATATTATTTTCAATATTGGATACTTCAGCATTAATCTCATAAAAGCTTGCTTGGTTTTTATTAATTTCATCAGAAGCATTGATGTGTGCTTGCCTTAAATTTTCTACTTCAGCTTCAATCTTTCTTAAAGCAGCAGTTTGTTGCTCCAGCTCATTAACAAGTTTTTCAACCTGAGCTTGATGTTTCTTCCATACAGTACTCGCATCACGTTTTTTTAATACCCAAACCTGTGCTTGATGAAATTTATGTTTCTCAGTGAGTTCATTATATTTCGTTGCAATAATGGCTTGTGATTCAAGTTTTGCAATCTGCTGAACAATTTCATTTAAGACATCTTGAATACGACTTAAATTTTCACGCGTATCTCTTAATCTAAATTCTGTTTCACGACGACGCTCTTTATACTTACTGACACCTGCAGCCTCTTCAAGATAATTTCTTAATTCCTCGGGTTTTGCTTCAATGATTTGTGAGATTGTATTCTGCCCAATGATGGCGTAACCTCTTCCACCTAGTCCTGTACCTAGAAATAAGTCTGCTACATCCTTACGTCTCACTGCTAAATTATTAATGTAATAGGTAGAACCTTTCTCCCTCTCAATCACTCGTTTGACAGAAATTTCTGCGTACTGTGACCATTCGGTGGGAGCCTTACCTAATGAGTTATCAAAAATAAGTTCAACGCTTGCACGTGAGATAGGCTTACGATTTTCTGAGCCATTAAAAATAACGGAGTCCATATTTTCACTGCGCATCTCTTTAGCAGAAGATTCGCCGAGTACCCATTTGACCGCCTCCATAATATTTGATTTACCACAACCATTAGGGCCCACAATACCCACTCTTTGGCCTTGAAGTTGAATGGTGGTTGGGTCTACAAAGGATTTAAAACCGGCTAATTTAAGTTGTATGAGTCGCACAATATTCTTTTGTTTTAAGTTGAAGTGAGTATTATCTATTAACAGTATAATAACTTTTTTTTACATCCTTATTTTAATCTATGAAAGCACTTTCTTTAGGAAAAAAACCAAGCACAAAGCCGACAAAAAAGCTTGAAATTTTCGCTAATCCATGCCCTTCTCGGGATTTTCATATTCATATGCAAATCCCTGAATTTACTTGTCTATGCCCTAAAACCGGGCAACCAGACTTTGCAACCCTCTACCTTGATTACATTCCAAATAAACAATGTGTTGAACTTAAAAATCTTAAGCTTTATATCTGGTCCTTTAGGGATGAGGGATACTTCCATGAAGCGGTAACTAATCGCATTCTAGACGATCTAGTCAAAGCTACCGAACCTCGTTTCATGCGCCTTCGTGCTGAATTTTTTGTGCGCGGTGGAGTCTTCACGAACGTTGTAGTTGAGCATAAGAAAAAAGGTTGGAAACCAGAAGCGTCTATTGATTTAAGTCAGTTTGCAAAGCAATCAAATACGCGATCCTAAAAAGATTGACGTCTTTATCACTAAAACTTAAGATGACCGCCTTGATTGAATCTTGGGGGTATAGCTCAGCTGGGAGAGCGCTTGCATGGCATGCAAGAGGTCAGCGGTTCGATCCCGCTTATCTCCACCAAATACCTTATATAGAAGGCTGTTCTATAGTAGAATAGCACCTTCTTTTCTTAGGTCCCCATCGTCTAGAGGCCTAGGACACCTCCCTTTCACGGAGGTAACAGGGGTTCGACTCCCCTTGGGGACGCCAATTATCAAGCTAACTCATCAATTCAGAGATAGCTTCAATTATGCTAGAATCATTTTTTTAAATTTTCTTAAAAGTCCATGAGTTTAGATAACGTATTTCTAGGCTACAACGTTCCCACGCACTTTAATGTCATTATTGAAATTCCAATGAACGCAGATCCTATTAAATACGAAGTTGATAAGGAGTCGGGTGCAATTTTTGTAGATCGATTTAT
>SHXT01000007.1 GCA_009693175.1 Candidatus Methylopumilus sp. | reverse complement strand
CCAGCAGCTAAAAGAAAACCAGCAGCTAAAAGAAAACCAGCAGCTAAAAGAAGACCAGCAGCTAAGAAAAAACCAGCAGCTAAAAGAAAACCAGCAGCTAAAAGAAAACCAGCAGCTAAAAAGAGATAGATATAACGGGACTTTAAGTCCTCTTTTATTAGCAAGTTCTCTGTTGCTAAACAGCCTAAAACCAAGCAAACTTCAAACTTGCTTGGTTTTTTTTATTTATTATGTTATCAATCTCAAAAAATATCTCCTGTATAAGTCAAAATATTGAAGAAGCTAATAAGAGTTGCTTTCATGAAAACATTACTCTTGTCGCTGTAAGTAAAGGCCAGTCTTTTGATAAAATCATCACAGCATTTGATGCTGGCATCATAAATTTTGGGGAAAATTACCTTCAAGAAGCCATTGACAAAAAATTACATTTAAAACAATTAGCAATTCAGTGGCATTTTTTAGGTCCTATTCAAAGCAATAAATGTAAGCTCATTGCAGAAAATTTTGATTGGGTACATAGCGTTGATAGACTTAAAATCATGAAACTTCTTAATGACTTTAGACCTGTCAATGCCCCTCCTTTAAATATTTGTATCCAAATTAATACAAGCGGCGAGGAAACTAAAAGCGGCATAGCAATAAATAATGCTCAAGAATATTTAAATGAATTTACTGAGATCCTCAAAGACCTTCCTAAGCTTAAACTAAGGGGTATTATGTCTATACCTTCAAATACAGAAGATATTAACCAGGTTATTAATGAATTTAAATCAATGCATATGCTTTATGTTGAATTAAAAAAACAAATCAATCCTATCGATACATTATCAATGGGTATGTCGAATGACTTCAAACTAGCGATCGAATATGGTTCAAATCTTGTTAGAATTGGTACGGCTATTTTTGGGGCAAGGGAAATAAAAACTAAAAGGAGTGGTAATTGAATATTTGTTTTTTAGGTGGTGGAAACATGGCTAGAGCTATGATTAGTGGCCTATTAAATAAAAATTATAGCCCTACACTCATTCGTGTTATTGAATTGGATCATGAAAAAAGAATATCCATAGAAAACGACTTTAAAATTCTTGTACAAGCAGAATTTAAGCAGATAGTTATAGATGAAATTATTGTACTTGCTGTTAAACCTCAGCAAGCTGAAGCCCTTTTAAAATCTATATCTAATCAAATTTCAAAACAACTTATTCTATCTATTGCCGCAGGGATTCAAATCCAATCTATTGAAAAATGGATAAATGGATATACAAATATCGTCCGATCTATGCCCAATATGTGCGCTCAAATCCAGCTTGGGATTACAGCCTTATTCACAAAGGAAAACTTAACCGCAAAAAATAAAGATGCCGTAGAGGTTATTGCTCAAGCCATTGGAGAATTTATATGGTTAGATAATGAATCTAAAATGGATGCAGTGACAGCTGTTTCGGGAAGTGGTCCAGCTTATGTATTTTATTTTCTTAATGCATTTATTGAATCAGCTATGGAATTAGGTTTATCAAGAAAAGAAGCTGAAAAATTATGTAGCAAAACTTTTTTGGGGGCATCCTATTTAGCAAAAAACCAATTAGATAATCTTCAAAATCTTATTTCATCAATCGCTTCAAAAGGTGGTACAACAGAAGAAGCCTTAAAACAACTCGAATTAAATAAATTGAATGAGACTCTTTCAAAAGCAACTCGAGCCGCTTATGAAAAATCAAAAAAACTTGGCTTAGAATTTAATTAATCTTAATGAATAATTCCACTGTCATTGTAGGTTTATCTGGAGGTGTGGATTCCTCGGTTACTGCTTTACTTCTTAAAAATCAAGGTTATAAAGTGGTTGGTCTCTTCATGAAAAATTGGGAAGATGACGATGACGATGAATATTGTTCAAGTAAACAAGACCTCATTGATGCGGTATCTGTGGCTGATAAAATTGGTATTGACATTGAAGTGGTTAATTTTAGTAAAGAATATAAAGAGAAAGTATTTTCTGAATTTATTAATGAAATTAAAAGTGGCAGAACTCCCAATCCAGATATCTTATGTAATTCTGAGATTAAATTTAATGCTTTTTTAAATCATGCAATTTTAATGGGTGCAGATAAAATTGCGACTGGCCATTATGCGCAAATTAAGGAAAATGATGGCCTATATAGTCTCCTTAAGGCTAATGACTCAACTAAAGATCAAAGTTATTTTTTATATCGCCTTAATCAACACCAACTCTCAAAATCTATATTTCCATTAGGTCATCTCCTTAAACAAGATGTAAGAGAAATTGCTAAGAAAGAGGGTTTACATAACAACGATAAAAAAGACTCTACAGGCATATGTTTTATTGGCGAAAGACCTTTTGCCGAATTTTTAAACAAATATATAGAAAATTCACCTGGTCCTATCAAAAACGAATATGGGGAAATTTTAGGCGAACATATAGGCCTAATGTTTTATACCTTGGGTCAAAGACAAGGATTAGGCATTGGCGGATCAAAAACGAGCAATGGAGAGCCTTGGTTTGTTGCTGAAAAAAATATCAAAGAAAATACACTTATTGTTGCTCAGGGGCATGAGCATCCCCTTCTATTTAAAGATGGATTAATTGCAAAAAAAACTCATTGGATAAATGAATCTTTGCCAAAAAATCATTGGGTATATGGAGCGAAAATAAGATATCGTCAACCTGACGCACCTTGTGAAATAGATATGATAAAAGATGACTCTGTTGAGATATTTTTTGGGCAAAAACAATGGGCAATTACTCCAGGACAGTCAGTGGTGGTCTATGAAAGCAATGTATGTCTCGGTGGGGCCATTATTGAAAGCTCTATAGATAAGGCTCAGGTAAAGTTGTCTGAAAAGATGATCACTGCATAAGCAATTCATATAGATGATGTAAATTTAGATATTCATTTTTGAAGTCAATTTCAGGATATCTTAATTTCACGAACCCTAATGCACTGCCAGCTGCGATATCAGCGTATGAAAATGTATCCTCTAAATAATATTTTTTACCTTCCATTTCTTGATTAAGCCATTGCAGACTTAATTTTATTTTACTCTTTTGCTTCTCAAAAACATCAAAATTTTGTCCTGAGGTAGGTCTACGTTTTTCTAACATAATAACTACAGCAGCATCACATAATCCATCATTAATAGCCTCCCATCTTTTTACTAATATCTTTTTATCAAAATCAATAGGTATTAAATAAAAAGGGCCACTTTTATAATCAATATATTCAGCTATAACAGGTGAATCGAAAATAGACACATCATTTGCTACTAATGTAGGGACCTTGGCTAAAGGATTGTATTCATTAATATGACAATTTTTATCAGCTAGCACAACTTTCTCTAGAATAATATTAACTTTTTTCTCATCAATGAGAATTCTTATTTTTCTTGCATAAGGGCTATTGTTTGAATAAAAGAGTTTCATTTTTTCCTTAATTTAAAAAACTAAATTTATTATAATTTGATAAGCTTCTACATTATGCAAAGCTCAAAAATAAATAAAAAAACTTTGATCGAGGCCATTCATAAGAATGTAGCAATGGCACTTCAAGAAGATATAGGAGAAATTGATTTATCTGCGCAATTAATTGATGAAAAATCATTTGCAATTGCATATGTTAAATCCAAAGAATCAGCTTTAATTTCAGGCATTCCTTGGTTCAACTCTGTTTTTCATAAGCTAGACCCAAAAATCAAAATAAAGTGGTTTATTCGAGAAGGTGAGATTGTAAAAAAAAATCAGAGGCTTTGTGAGATTTACGGCAAAGTTAAATCAATTCTAAGCGGTGAGCGAGTGGCGCTTAATTTTTTACAAACCCTATCTGCCACATCTACTATTACTTGCAAGTACGTCAAAGCTATTTCAAATACAGATACAAAAATTTTTGACACACGCAAAACTATCCCCGGTTTAAGAATTGCACAAAAATATGCTGTTACTATTGGAGGTGGAAATAATCAGCGCATCGGACTTTATGATCAAATCCTTATCAAAGAAAATCATATTAAATCTTCAAAAAAAATGGATGATCTATTGCCACTTGCATTGAAATATTCAAAGAATAAAAACATACAAATCGAGGTTGAAAGGCTCAATCAACTTGAAAAAGTAATAAAACTAGGCTTTAAGAATATATTATTAGACAACTTTAATATTAAAAATCTTAAAAAAGCCGTGCTTCTTAACGGAGGAAGAGCCGTTCTCGAGGCGTCAGGAAATATCACACTAAAAAATGTTAAAAAAATTGCGCTTACTGGCGTAGACAGAATTTCTCTAGGTTCACTCACAAAAAACATCAAAGCAATTGATTTATCTATGAAAATTGAGACTTTTAAAAATCTCTAAACTTGACCAAATACGCTTAAAGCGTTAAGGTTGAGGCTTTATAGCTATCTCATTAATTACAATCAAGAATTCTATGAGCTCAAACTACATTTCTGGAGCAGAAATTGTTATTCGCTGTCTTCACGAGGAAAAAGTCAAATTCGTTTTTGGTTATCCTGGTGGCGCAGTTCTTAATATTTATGATGCTGTTTTTCAGCAAAATAAATTTAAGCATATTTTAGTTCGTCACGAACAAGCAGCGGTTCATGCCGCTGACGCCTATGCAAGATCTACTGGAAAAGTTGGGGTGGCTCTTGTTACTTCAGGTCCTGGAGCTACAAATGCCGTCACAGGCATTGCTACCGCTTATATGGATTCCATACCTATAGTAATTATTAGCGGTCAAGTTCCAACTTATGCAATTGGACAAGACGCTTTTCAAGAATGCGATACTGTTGGTATTACACGTCCATGCGTTAAACATAATTTTTTAGTTAAGGATATTAAAGATATTGCATCTACAATTAAAAAAGCTTTTTATGTTGCGTCAAGCGGAAGGCCTGGTCCTGTTCTGGTAGATATCCCAAAAGATATCACTGCTGAAAAATATGAATTTAATTACCCAAAATCAGTACATTTAAGATCTTATAATCCGATTATTAAAGGTCATAGCGGTCAAATTAAAAAGGCGTTATCACTTCTTTTAAGTGCAAAAAGACCGATGATATATTCAGGTGGCGGTGTTGTACTTGGAAACGCTTCTTCGCAATTAACTAAATTTGTTCGTACTATTGGATCTCCTATTACAAGCACGCTAATGGGCCTTGGTGGCTTCCCAGCAAGTGATAAACAATTTCTTGGTATGCTAGGCATGCATGGCACATATGAGGCTAATATGGCAATGCAAGAATGTGACGTATTATTAGCAGTTGGCGCTCGCTTCGATGATAGGGTTATTGGTAACCCAGAACATTTTTTATCGAAACCAAAAACAATTGTTCATATAGACATTGATCCGTCTTCAATATCCAAAAGAGTTAAGATAAATATTCCTATTGTTGGAGATGTTATATCAGTACTTAATGATCTTAACGATCTTTTGTCGAAAGAAAAAATAAAGCAAAATATTTCTCTTAAAAACTGGTTTAAGGAAATTGAACAGTGGAGATCAATGAACTGCTTAAGCTTTAAAAATGACAAGCAACTTATTAAGCCTCAGTTTGTTATTCAAACGCTGCATAAAGTAACAAAAGGTGATGCATTTGTAACTTCTGATGTAGGCCAGCACCAAATGTGGGCTGCTCAATATTATCCATTTGATAAACCTAGGAGATGGATTAATTCAGGAGGTCTGGGAACAATGGGCGTTGGATTACCTTATGCAATGGGAACTCAATTAGCACACCCCGATGCAAAAGTTGCCTGTGTAACAGGGGAAGCTTCTATACAAATGTGTATACAAGAATTATCTACCTGCAAACAATTTCATTTGCCAATCAAGATTATTAATCTCAATAATCGATATATGGGTATGGTAAGACAGTGGCAAGAATTCTTTTATGGAAATCGTTATGCAGAATCTTATATGGAAGCACTTCCTGATTTTGTAAAATTAGCTGAGTCTTATGGTCATGTTGGCATGAAAATAGAGAAGCCGAGCGATGTTGAGCCTGCATTAAAAGAAGCTTTCAGTAATAAACTTAAAGAACGTTTAGTATTTATGGATTTTATTACCGACCAAAAAGAGAATGTATTCCCAATGATTCCAAATGGAAAAGGCTTATCAGAAATGATCATTGCTGAGGATCTTTAAATGAGACACATCATTTCTCTCTTAATGGAAAATGAATCTGGTGCATTATCTAGAGTTTCAGGCTTGTTCTCTGCCAGAGGCTATAACATTGAATCCTTAACCGTTGCGCCTACGGAAGATCCCACACTTTCAAGAATGACAATTGTAACTTCCGGATCAGATGAAATTATTGAGCAAATCATTAAACAACTTAATAAATTAATCGATGTTGTAAAGGTGCTAGATCTTAATGATGGTCGTTTCATTGAGCGAGAATTGATGATTGTTAAAGTAAAAGCAAATGCTCAATATCGCGATGAAATGAAAAGAATGTGCGATATCTTTAGAGGAAGGATTATCGATGTTTCTGATAGTTCTTTTACTATTGAGATAACAGGATCTTCTAGTAAATTAGATGCTTATATTGAAAGCATTGATAAGGCAGCTATTTTAGAAACAGTGAGAACTGGAGCGTCAGGAATTGGACGCGGTGATAGAATTTTAAAAGTATAAATTAAAACTGAAAGGTTATTATGAAGGTTTATTACGATAAAGATGCTGATTTAAATTTAATCAAAAAACTGAATATTGCTATTGTTGGCTATGGCTCACAGGGTCATGCTCATGCAGCAAATCTTAAAGAATCAGGCGTCAACGTAACCGTTGCTCTTAGAAAAGATGGGGCATCATGGGACAAGGCTAAAAGTGCAGGACATAACGTTTTAGAAATCAATGATGCTGTAAAAAATGCTGACTTAGTGATGCTTTTAATACCTGATGAAACAATGCCTCAGATTTTTCATCAAGAAGTTGCGCCATTCTTGAAAAAAAATGCTGTGCTAGCATTCGCACACGGATTTAATATCCATTACAACCAAATTATTCCAAGAGATGATCTTGACGTCATTATGATCGCGCCAAAAGGCCCTGGTCATACAGTTCGTTCAGAGTATTTAAAAGGTGGTGGCGTTCCTACGTTAATCGCGATTTATCAAAATAAATCTGGTAAAGCAAAGGAAATCGCTCTTTCTTACGCTGCAGCGAATGGCGGAACTAAAGGCGGTGTGATTGAAACAGATTTTCGCGAAGAAACTGAAACTGATTTATTTGGTGAGCAAGCTGTTTTATGTGGTGGTGCAGTTGAGCTTGTTAAAGCAGGATTTGAAACTTTGGTTGAAGCAGGTTATGCCCCAGAAATGGCCTATTTTGAATGCTTACATGAGCTTAAACTTATTGTAGATCTAATGTATGAAGGAGGCATTGCTAATATGAATTACTCAATCTCAAATAATGCTGAATATGGCGAATATATCACTGGACCGAAAGTAATTGGTAATGAAGCTAAATTAGCAATGAAAGAGGCTTTAAAAAATATTCAAAATGGTGAATACGCAAAACGCTTTATTCTTGAAGGAAAAACTAATTACCCAGAAATGACAGCGAGAAGAAAACTCAATGCAGAGCATCCAATTGAAAAAGTTGGCTCACAACTAAGATCAATGATGCCTTGGATTGCAAAAAATAAACTTGTAGATCAAAGCAAAAATTAATTTTAATGGTAAAAAACACTTACCCTATCATTGCAAAAGAAGGCTGGCCTTTCTTGGCAGGCTCAATCGCGATATCAGCTCTAATATTTAGTATATGTGCTTTATGGTCAATTCCACTTTGGGCTATTTCTTTATTTATCCTGCAATTTTTTAGAGATCCAAAAAGGAATACGCCTTCCAAGAAGAATATGGTAATTTCAGCAGCGGATGGCAAGGTAATTGTAATTGAAAAATGTAAGGATGAATATCTTAATCGGCGCGCTATTAAAGTAAGTGTTTTTATGAATGTATTCAATGTTCATTCAAACAAAACTCCCATCAAATCAACTATTATGAATAAATGGTATTTCCCTGGCAAATTTTTAAATGCTACATTATCAAAAGCCTCCTTGGAAAATGAAAGATGTGCACTTCACCTAAAAACTAAAGAAGGCTTTGATATTACATGCGTTCAAATTGCAGGTTTGATTGCGAGAAGAATTTTATGTTATGCCAACAAAGGGGATATATTGAAAGTAGGTGAAAGATATGGTTTTATAAGATTTGGTTCACGAGTTGACTTATACCTCCCTACCGATTCAAAGATAAAAGTTACTTTAGGTGAAAAGGTTTTTAACGGTGAAACGATTATCGCTGAATTAAAAAAATAATTTAACTATCTACAAACGAACGAAGTTCGTTTAAGGCTAACCGATACACATTTCTCTTAAATTCGATCACTTCATTTAGAGGCATCCAGTAATCATGCCACCGCCATGCATCAAACTCAGGTTTTTTGGTATTTCTTAAAAAAATATCCGTATCTTCTCCCTTCATTCTCAAGAGATACCATATTTGTTTTTGGCCTTTATAAGTTCCTTTATAATCTCTTCGAACCCATTGGGAAGGCACTTCATATTTTAACCAATGTTTAGTTCGACCAAGTATTTGGACATGATGCGGTTTTAACCCGACCTCTTCCATAAGTTCTCGATACATTGCTTCTTCTGGACTTTCTCCCCTTTGAATGCCCCCTTGTGGAAATTGCCATGCATGCTCTTGTGCACGCTTGGCCCAAAAAACTTGATTATCAGCATTACAAATTACAATGCCAACATTTGGACGATAGCCATCTTTATCAATCATGAATCTACCTTAAGAATTTCTTTAATTTATTCATAGATTTAGTTTAAATAAAAGCCCTAATTAAAGCTAGAATCTATTACGAAAAAACTAAAATTATAATGCATAAAAATATTCTTTTACTTATTTTATATCTGTTGCTTAGCGCATGCTCAAGTTTACCGATTGCTTATATCACCAATCAGGGGTCTGACACAGTGAGTGTTGTTGATATTAAAAATAAAAAAGTTACACACGAAATTACTGTCGGCAAAGGCCCTGTAGGTATTGCTATTTCTTTAAAGCAGTCTTATGGGTTTATTACGAATGCCAATGATGGTTCTGTTGATGTTTTAGACCTTCATAAAAATAACTTAATAAAAAAAATAAAAGTTGGTGGGACGCCTGTCGGAATAACCAAATCGACTTATGAAGATTACATCTATGTCAGCGATTGGGTTAATAATGAAATTTTTATTATCGAAACGAAATCTTTAACAGTCTTTAAAAAAATAACTGTAGGGAAATCTCCGTCCGGGATGATTTGTGACAATAAGGGTAAGTATCTTTTTATTTCTAATCGTGATGAAAATACCATTGAAATATATAACCAATTTGATTTAAGTCTCATCAAAAAGATTAAAGTAGGAAATCACCCTTATGGTATATTTTTTAGAAAAGACTTACTTTTTGTTGTGAATGTTTTGGATAATTCAATATCTATAGTAGATACCAATACGTTTAACTTGGAAACAATTAAAGTTGGAGATCATCCTTACGGGGTGGTATCTGATGTTAAAAATCAATTTATTTTTGTTACGAATACTCAAGATGACGATATCAGTGTCGTTGATCTGAAAAAGAAAAAAGAAATCAAAAAAATTAAAGTGGGCGGAAATCCAGAAGGCATTGATATTGACGAAATAAATAATTTACTAATAACTTCAAATTGGAGAAGTGATTCTATTTCTATTATAGATCTAGTTAAACAAGAGTACTTATATGAAATTAAAACAGGTAAACAAAGTCGTTCGTTTGGTCAATTTATTAAAATTGACTAAGTTTATAGAGAAAAACAATTTATAATTAGCAGGTTAATTAAACACCAAAGGTCTTATTAAAATGAAAAAAATTATTACCGGTATTTTCCTTATTTTTATATCTTTCAGCGTATTTGCTCACGGTCCATCGCCTCAAAAAGTTGAAAAATCAATTACGATCAGCGCCTCACCAGACAAAGTCTGGGCTATTGTTAAGGATTTTGGTGGTTTTCAGAAATGGGAACCTCTTATAATTGATATCAAGGTAGAAAAAAAAGGTGAAGATACATTAAGAACGCTTACATTGAAGTCAGGTGGCAAAGTCATTGAAAGACTCAAGGGTATTGATGACGAAGCTATGAAGCTTAAATACGAGATCGTAGAAGGTGCAGTACCTGTAGCTGACTACAATTCATTTATCGTTGTTACAAAAGGCTCTAATCCTAATGAATCTAACGTAACTTGGGTGGGTCGTTTTTATAGAGTTTACAAACTCAACCCCCCCATTCCAGCAGGTCAAGACGACGAATCAGCACTGAAAGCTGTAAATGAAATTTATGATGCAGGCCTTCCAGCACTTAAAAAATTAGCTGAATCAAAATAAGATAATTTATGTATAAAAAAGCAGAATAAAATTCTGCTTTTTTTATTTATGACTCCTATTATTATTGATAGTAAAGGGCCGCCTATAGGCTCAGTAATATTTCTTCATGGCCTAGGGGCTGATGGATTTGATTTTCAAGAAATATTCACAAGACTCCAATTTAATAAAATACGATTTATCTTACCTCATGCGACTTATCAGCCAATAACAATTAATCAAGGTTTTGAAATGAGAGCTTGGTATGATTTATACGATCTATCCTTAGAAAAAGATGAGGATGAAATAGGTATGAAAAGATCAAGTGTATTTATTTATCAATTGATTGAAGAACAAATATCACTTGGAATCGACTCTAACAAAATTATTATCGGGGGATTTTCTCAGGGTGCTGTAATGAGTTTTTATCTAGGATTGAGATATCAAAAAAAATTAGGCGGTATAGCAGCATTATCAGGCTATCTCCCTTTAAAAGAAAAACTTTTAAATCCCATACAAAATGATTTAATAAACATCCCTATCTTTATGGCTCATGGTCTATATGATAATGTTATAAATATAACAATTGCTAATAATTCTTTCGAAAAGCTATCAAATAAGTTTAATTCTACGAATTTTGAAAAATATGAAATGGGACATGAGATATGTGAAAAAGAAATTGATGATTTATCAATTTTTTTCAATCAATCACTTAATAAATAAATAATTTTTATGAATAAAAACTCACTCGAAACAAATCTTAAAGAACTTGAGTCTATTGTGACAAAAATGGAACAAGGTGATATGACTCTTGAAGATTCAATCAAATCCTACGAAAAAGGTATCCTTCTACTTCAGCTATGCCAAGATTCCCTCAAAGAAATTGAACAGAAAATTTTGATGCTTTCTTCAGAAAATAAACTTGAGCAATTCAAACCTTCTGATGAATAGTTTTCATGAGTGGCTTCCTAAAAAACAAGTACTTATTGAGTCTCTGCTCGAAAAAAATTTACCTCAACCCAATAATGAATCTGATTTAAATGAAGCTATAAGATATAGCATTCTTAACGGCGGGAAAAGAATACGATCAATACTTGTATTTGCTATTGCAGAAATTGTTGAGTTAGATTTAATGACTATTGAAAAAATTATATGTGCCGTTGAATTTTTGCATGCTTATTCATTAGTTCATGATGATATGCCCTGCATGGATAATGATGATTTGAGGCGAGGAAAATTATCCTGTCATAAGAAATTCGGTGAAAACACAGCGCTTCTTGCTGGCGATGCACTTCAATCACTTGCTTTCTCATGTTTATCTTCACCATCACTCTCTATTAAACCTGAAAATCAATTAAAAATTATTCATATTTTTTCTAATGCTATCGGAATCGACGGTATGGCAAAAGGACAGGCTTTAGATATTAAGAATACAAATAAAAAAATTTCTTTTAATGAACTCGAAACAATGCATCAATATAAAACAGGTGCTCTTATTAATGCTTCATGCTTAATGGCGGTAATGGCTTCAAATAATAGCGATAAAAATACGTTGGATAGAATCGATGCTTATTCAAGATCTATTGGGCTTATGTTTCAAATTAAAGATGACATTCTTGATAAAGAAGCAAATCAAGAAACACTAGGCAAAACACCAGGAAAAGATGAAAAAGATAATAAATCTACATTTGTATCCTTACTGGGTATCTCTGAATCCAAGAAACTTGCTACTACATATTATAAAAAAGCCTTGGCTTCAATAAAGCCTTTTGGGAACAAAGCTTGTTATTTAGCTGGAATTGCTGAATTAATTATGACTCGCACGCATTAATATGAATCTTCTAGATAAAATAAATTCACCAAAAGATTTAAAAAAACTTACTCGCACAGAGTTGATTACTCTATGCGGTGAGATTAGAAGTTTTATTATTGAAAGCGTTTCAAAAACAGGCGGTCATCTCTCATCGAATCTTGGCGTTATTGAGCTGACTGTAGCACTCCATTACATTTTTGATTGTCCTCATGATAAATTTATATGGGATGTCGGGCATCAAACCTATGCCCACAAAATTCTTACTGGAAGAAAAAAGAAAATGAATTCCTTAAGAACTATAAGTGGAATTTCAGGTTTCCCAAAGATATCAGAAAGTGATTATGATATTTTTGGTACCGGACACTCAAGCACTTCAATATCAGCAGCTTTGGGTATGGCTGAAGCGCTTAAAAAGAAAAATTTAAAATATAAAGCGATTGCAATTATTGGTGATGGTGCTATGACTGCAGGCATGGCTTTTGAGGGCCTTAATAATGCTGGAGACTCAGACAATAATATTTTAGTTATTTTAAATGACAACGATATGTCGATTTCTAAAAATGTTGGTGCACTCAATAATTATTTAGCGAAACTTATGTCGGGTAATCTATACGGAAATATTAAACGCTCAAGTAAAGCTGTTTTATCTGCTATTCCTCCAATGCTTGAATTCGCTAAACGAGCTGAGGAGCATGTAAAGGGCATGGTTATTCCTGGAACTTTATTTGAAGAATTTGGATTTAATTATATTGGACCTATTGATGGCCATGATATTAATGCTCTCGTTGATACACTGACTAATCTTAAAGAACTTAAAGGTCCGCAATTTCTTCATGTAGCTACTCAAAAAGGGTTTGGTTATGAGCCTGCAGAAATTGATCCTAATAAATTTCATGGTGTTGGTCAGTTTGATCTTAATGATGGCATACAGTCATCAAAAATAAAAAAACTTACCTATACCGATGTATTCGGAGAGTGGATCGTTGATATGGCGAATATTGACAAAAGACTCTGTGCAATTACTCCGGCTATGTCAGATGGTTCAGGCTTAAATAAATTCGCAGAAAAATTCCCTGATCGTTTTTTTGACGTAGGAATCGCTGAGCAACATGCAATAACTTTTGCAGCCGGACTTGCTTGTGAAAATTACAAGCCTGTAATTGCTATTTATTCAACTTTTCTTCAAAGAGCCTATGATCAATTAATACATGATGTCGCATTACAAAATATTCCTATGTTATTTGCTTTAGATAGAGCCGGCATTGTTGGGCAAGACGGCCCTACACATTCAGGAAGTTTTGATTTTTCATTCTTAAGATGCATTCCAAATATTGTCATTATGGCGCCAAGCAATGAAAATGAATGCCGCCAAATGCTTTTTACAGGATTTAAATTTAAAGGTATTTCAGTAGTGCGCTATCCAAGAGGCTCTGGCCCAGGATCCGTTATCAAATTCAAGATGACAACTATTCCAATAGGTAGAGCTGAATTAATTAGAAAAGGTAAAAAGATTGCTCTATTGGCTTTCGGCAATATGTTAGATGAAGCTTTAAAAGCTGCAGATAAGATTAATGCAACTATGATTAATATGAGATTTATTAAACCTCTCGATATTAAATTAATTAAAGATTTAGGATCATCACATAAGCTCCTTGTAACATTAGAAGAAAATGCAATATTAGGTGGCGCTGGATCAGCGGTTTTAGAAGTGATAAGTGAATATAATTTAAAATGCCAATCATTATGTCTTGGCCTACCTGATAAGTTTGTTGAACAAGGTAGCCAAGAACAACTGCGTAAAAAATATGGTTTAGATGCTGCATCCATTATCAAATCAATTGAGAAAAAATTAACCTAGTGTTATACTCAAGTATTGAAATATAACTATTTATTATGACGACAATTAATCACGTATGCCCTATTGAAGATGTCCAAAATTCGCCTGATTTAAGGAGTTTGGATATTGATAAAGTTGGCATTAAATCCATAAGACACCCTGTACTGGTAAAAGACAAAACGGGCGGGGCTCAACATACCGTTGCGATATTTAATATGTACGTCTATTTACCTCACAATTTTAAAGGCACACACATGTCAAGATTTGTCGAAATCTTAAACATGAATGAAAGAGAAATATCCGTTGAATCATTCGAAAATATTTTAAGAGAAATGATTAAGCGACTTGAAGCTAAATCATGTGATGTTGAAATGACATTTCCTTACTTTATTAATAAAACCGCACCTATTTCAGGCGTCAAAAGTCTTTTGGATTACGAAGTAAGTTTTATTGGAAAAATTGTTGCCGGGAAATTTAAAAATACAATTAAAGTTATTGTCCCAGTGACAAGCCTTTGTCCATGCTCAAAGAAAATTTCAGACTATGGCGCTCATAATCAAAGATCTCATGTCACAGTCACTGCTGAAATCAATAAATTTATTTGGATAGAAGAATTAATTGAGCTTATAGAAAAGCAAGCCTCATCTGAGCTTTATGGTTTACTAAAAAGACCTGATGAAAAATATGTAACTGAAAAAGCTTATGACAATCCTAAGTTTGTAGAAGATATGGTAAGAGATGTTGCTGCTCAATTAAAATTAGAAAAAAGAATTAATCACTTTGTTGTAGAGTCTGAAAACTTTGAATCTATCCACAATCATTCCGCTTACGCATTAATTGAAAGGTGATTGTCGTCAGACCCAGCTTAACCAAATATTTTATTGCCCTTAATTTCTAGTTTTAACCCAAACCAAATCACTATAAATCCAATTAAAGGTGATATTGCAGCAATCATAAAACCAAGCTGTCCGCCAAGGAACTGTATTAAATAACCACCACCTAAACCTCCAACAGTCCCACCAATACCATAAGCTACACTGTTATAGATTGCCTGCCCTCTTGTTTGATTTCGTCCTTTAAAATAATAAGCAATGACTTCAATAGATGCTGCATGAAAGCTTCCAAAAGTTGCCGCATGAAACATTTGCGCTATAAATAATAAATATAAATGATCAGGAGACGCACCAATAAGAATAAATCGAATAACACCTAAAAATAAACTCATCAATAGAATTGTTTTAAGTGAATAACGACGTAAAATTTTTGGCATTGCCATAAAAATTAAAATTTCACAAATGACACCGACAGCCCAAAGCCATCCTATCGTACCACTGCTATAACCGTACTCTTTAAGATAGATTGAATAAAAATTGTAAAGTACTCCATGTGCTGAAACCATCAAAGTGCAGCCAATTAAAAGTGCTATGACAGAAGGTGTTTTAATGATTTTCCAAATAGACAAAGCATTCTTTTCATTTTGTGGCTCTTGAGTTTCAGGAATAGTATTTGATAATAAAAATATAATGGCTTGAGCTATTAATAAAACCCACAATAGAATATTAATGCCTTGAAGGTCAATTAAATAACCTAAAAATAAAGATGCCGCAATAAATCCGATCGATCCCCATAGCCTTATTCTGCTGTAATGCCCATCTGTAGTTGCTAAATGTGCGAGCGTTAATGATTCAGCGAGAGGTAATGTTGAACTCGTAAATAAACTTAACGCTAACATTACTAAAAAGATCCAAAAAAATCCTTTAGCCCAAAAAACACCTATAAAACCAATTAACCCTAAAAATGATGTCAGCTTTATCCATTTAACTCGATGTCCTGTATGGTCAGCTAACCAACCCCAAAAATTAGGCGCAACGATACGACTAATTTGAAATAAAGAGAGAAGAATACCGATGCTGGAAAGTGAGAAATCTTGTGATTGTAGATAAATGCCCCAATAAGGGACGAAAGAACCTACAAAGAAATAATAAAAAAAATAAAAGCGTGATAAACGCCAATGAAGATTATGGCTGAAACTCACTAAATTTTAGGGGCGTGAGAAATTACATCTGCATTTTGGGCTCGATGTCTTAATGCTTGATCCATAATAACTAAAGCTAACATAGCTTCAACGATAGGTGTTGCTCTTATAGCAACACAAGGGTCATGACGACCTGTTGTTTGCATAAGGACAGCCTCGCCTTTTATATTAATTGATTTCCGATCCTGAGGAATGCTTGATGTTGGTTTAAAAGCTACGTGAGCGATAATGGATTGCCCTGTAGAAATACCGCCTAAAATACCGCCTGCATTGTTCGTTAAAAATCCTTGAGGGGTTAATTCATCTCCATGCTCACTCCCTTTTTGAATAATAGAACCAAAACCTTCACCAATATCAACACCTTTTACAGCATTAATACTCATCATTGCATAAGCAATTTCAGCATCTAATCTTCCAAAAACTGGCTCACCTAAACCTACAGGGACACTCTCAGCAACCACGGTAATTTTTGCACCCACGGAATCTCTATCGGCACGTATGCCATCTAAATATTTTTCTAGTTCAGATACTTGTTCTTGATTAGGGCAAAAAAATGGATTTTGATTTACATCCTCCCAATTTTTAAATGTAATATGAATGGCGCCCATTTGACTTAAATAAGCACGCACTTTAATTCCGTATTTTTTAAGTAACCATTTTTTCGCAATTGCACCAGCAGCCACTCTGACTGCTGTTTCTCTAGCACTTGATCTTCCACCGCCTCTATAGTCTCTTAAGCCATATTTGTGCGCATATGTGTAATCTGCGTGTCCAGGACGAAATATATCTTTAATTTTTGAATAATCTTGGCTTCGTTGATCAGTATTACGAATAATGAAGCCTATAGGTGCACCTGTGGTTTTACCTTCAAATACACCAGATAGAATCTCAATCTTATCTTCTTCATTGCGTTGAGTCACATGCTTTGAAGTGCCAGGCTTTCTTCTATCCAAATCTATTTGCAAATCTTCTTCCGATAAATCTAAACCTGGTGGACAGCCATCAACAATACCTCCGATAGCGGCGCCATGAGACTCGCCAAAAGAAGTAAGTGTAAATAAAGTGCCTAAAGTATTACCTGACATAGATATGCTTTGTGTAAATGTAGTTAAATTTTATCATAATCGTATACTTATTAATGGGATCGCAATCCTTTAATCCACAATTCATAAACTCTACATGCCAACTGATTTAATCGATCACATCGGGTCGAAAGATTATCTAATATCACTTCTGGCATTTGTATCGATTCTTTATTTCTTTCATTCTCAATTTCAGCCATCCCGTCTCTCACCCAATCTTTAACCATTAAAGGGGTCATTTCAATATGGCATTGAAATGCAATATGCTTTTCTAAATAGCAATAAGCCTGGTGGTAACAATTTTGATTGCTTAAAAGGTGGACTGCATTTTCGGGCAATTCAAATGTTTCGCCATGCCAATGAAAAACATCAAATTCAGATAAATCATTAAACCATTTTTGAGATTCTTGTATTTCTTGCGAATTATTTCTTTGTGTTTTTACTGAAAACCAGCCAATTTCTTTACGAGTGTTTTTTTTAACTATTGCACCTAACGCTTTACTCATCAATTGACCCCCAAGGCAATGCCCAAGCACTGGAACATTAAATCGCATAGCCTGTTGAATTAACATAATCACTTTATCGATCCATGGTAAATTATCGTTTACACTCATAGGGCCGCCCATTAAAACTATTCCAGCATAGTCAGAAATAGACTCGGGAACATTTTCCATTTGATCTATTTTAACTAATTGATATTGAATAGCATTTTGAATTAAGAAATCAGCCAAATAACCTGGGCCTTCAGCCTCATAGAATTGCAGAATTAAAACTAATTTTTTACTCATAGATAATTTTATAGGCACCAAGATCTAACCCATCTAACTTGTAAGATCCGATCGCAAAACGAATTAGTCTTAGAGTGGGGTATCCAATTTTTCCAGTCATTCTTCTCACTTGGCGATTTTTACCTTCTGATATTTTGATTTCAAGCCAAGTTGTGGGAATCATTTTTCTTTCTCGAATAGGCGGCACTCTCTCCCATAATGTTTTAGGCTCATCAATAATTTTTACATCAGCAGATAAAGTTTCAAAATTACCTAAATCAATACCCCCTCTTAATACCTCTAAATCGCTTTCTTTTGGAATGCCTTCAACCTGGGCCCAGTAAGTTTTTTGCATTTTATATTTTGGATCACTAATTTGATGTTGAAATAAGCCATCATCAGTTAGAATAATTAAACCTTCACTATCTGTATCAAGTCTACCTGCAGAATAAACATTAGGTATTGGAATATAATCTTTCAACGTTTTATGATTATCATGTTTACTGAACTGACAAACTACGCCATAGGGCTTATTAAATAATATTTTCATTAAACTTAAAGTGAGTACGAATGCTTAGTAAAATTAATTTTCCAAAAAATGCATCAAAAATTACTGTTAACTCAAATTTAACTTTGAATGTTCCAGACAATCCCATTATCCCATTTATTGAAGGGGATGGTATTGGGGTAGATATCACACCAGCAATGATAAAAGTAGTAAATCACGCCGTTTTAAAAGCTTATGCTGGAGAAAAAAACATTGCTTGGATGGAAGTTTATGCAGGAGAAAAAGCTACTAAAACTTATGGCGAAGATACGTGGCTACCTCAGGAAACGCTTAATGTAATGAAAGACTTTGTTGTTTCTATTAAGGGGCCTCTTACTACTCCAGTGAGCGGTGGTTTAAAATCACTCAATGTAGTAATGAGACAAAATCTTGATCTTTATATTTGCTTAAGGCCTATTGAATATTTCAGTGGTGTTCCAAGTCCTTTAAAAAATCCCGAAAAAACTAACATGGTTATTTTTAGAGAAAATACTGAAGATATTTATGCAGGTATTGAATGGCCTGCTTATTCAGAAGAATCAAAGAAGATAATCCAAATGATTTCTGAATTAGGTATTAAAAATAAAATACGCTTTCCTGAGTCTACAGCTATAGGCATCAAACCTGTTTCTAAGGAAGGAAGTCAGAGGCTTATAAGAAAAGCAATTGAATATGCTATAAAACATAAAAAGAAATCAGTCACACTGGTTCATAAAGGCAATATTATGAAATTTACTGAAGGTGGCTTCAAAGAATGGGGCTATCAATTAGCACAGGATGAATTTGATGCTAAACCTATTGAAGGAAAATCTGGCCTTCAATGTAACAATGGCCTTATTATTAAAGACTGTATTACAGATGCTTTTCTACAAGAAATTCTACTTCACCCTAGTGAATATGACGTAGTGGCTACTCTTAATCTTAACGGGGATTATATTTCTGACGCATTAGCGGCCCAAGTTGGAGGTATTGGCATTTCTCCAGGAGCCAATTTATCTGATTCCACAGTCATCTTTGAAGCAACACACGGCACTGCACCAAATATTGCAGGCAAAAATATTGCTAATCCTAGCTCATTAATTCTTTCAGCAGAGATGATGTTGCGGCATATAGGTTGGGAAACTGCCGCTGATATTCTTTTATTAGCGTTTAGAAAGACCTTACTTAACCAGAAGGTTACTCAAGATTTTGCATCTCAACTAAATAATGTCACTGCGCTATCTACCAATAGTTTTGCTGATGCAATCATAAGTTACATGTAAAAAAAAGCCCGCTTACGCGGGCCTTATTTATTTAATTTGAAACTAAGCTTTATTTATATTTGAAGCTTGCTTGCCTTTTGGTCCATCTGTAACGTCAAAAGTTACTCTTTGACCTTCTTTAAGACTTTTATATCCTGTGTCTACGATTGCTGAGAAGTGAGCAAACAAATCATCACCACCATCATCAGGAGTAATAAAACCAAAACCTTTTGAATCATTAAACCACTTTACTGTACCTGTTGCCATTTCATAAATCCTTAACTTTAAACAAGGGAGGCCCCCCAAAAGTTTGAATCAAGAACTAAAGCACTACTTAAATATAAATTAAAGCCGGCTAAAAAAACTCGAACACAAACACCTGGGAGCTTTTTTACGTTGATTTACTGCAAATGTCAAGTTATTTATCAGTTAAAATGGACTAAGATTTAGTGCTATTTAGCATCTTTTCTATCTCTTCGAAAGGCTGAGCACCTAACATCCTTCTCCCGTCAGAAAAAATCAAGGTCGGTGTTGATGTAATACCTAATTTGGCACCTAATTCTAAGTTTTTTTCTGTTGGTACTTCACATGTTGTTTTGTCAGAAGGAAGCGTGTCATTTAATGACCAATCAAGCCAGGCTTTAGACTTGTCCTTAGCGCACCATATCAGTTGCGATTTATTCTTGGCATCAGGATGTAACTTCTCGATAGGAAATAAAAATGTGTAAATCGTAATATCATTTAAATGAGTAAATTCATTTTTTTCTAATCGCTTACAAAAAGGGCAATCAACATCTGCAAAAACAACAAGCTTTCTCGCCCCATTTCCTTTAATTGTTTTAATTGCGGATGCAAGCGGTAAAGAAGAAAAATCAATTTTGGTTAAATCTTCAAGCCTTTCCCCCGTTAAATCTTTTTTTGTTTTAGGATCAACGATATGGCCCTCTGCAATAAGAAATGAAAATTTATCGTCCGTATAAATAATTTGGCCACCCATAAACACTTCATAAAGTCCACTATAAGAAGTTTTCTTTATGCTCTCCACCTTATATTTTGGATATAAAGCTTCAATCATTTTTTTCAAATTAGCTTCATCTGCTATTAAATAAAGCGGTAAAAAAAATACAATAAATACAATAGTTTTTTTTAAATCCATAATTTAATGAATTGCTTTCCTTATAAGATTTTTTTTAATCAACTGATTTTGATTAATTTTATTAAGTCCAAAATTAACTAGAAGATTAACCATATGATTTTTAGAAGAAAAAAGATAACTTAATTGTTCTGTTAAATAACTAAAGGATAATATATCGGTCTTTCTAATGCGATTATATTTTTTAAGAAAATACTTTAATCCAAGATCATGATGATACTTTTTATTAGAGTATAACAATTTATCAAGCTCGATTACATCTCTTAATCCTAAATTTAAGCCTTGCCCGGCAAGAGGGTGAATCTGATGTGCAGCATCTCCTATAAGTAAAACTCGATCCGAAATTAAGGATTCATTAATTTTCATCTCTAAAGGAAAATATTGTCGCCTTGTTAGTAAAATAATATCGCTAAACATCTCGCACATTTCATCCTTTAGTTTCTGAATAAACATAGCATCATCTAAATTTCTATAGTCATCTACTATATTATTATTTAAAGAGAAAACAACGGCAAACTCATCCTTATTGACTGGCAATAACGCTAAAATGCCATGATGCATAAATTTTTGGTAGGCACATCCTTGATGCGCTTTAGAGTTTTTAATATTAAAAACTATCGCTGTCTGATCAAAATTTTTACTTTTAAAATGTATTGATGATTGAGTCCGCACCCAAGAATTTGACCCATCAGCTCCGATAACTAACTTAAATTTATGCTTTTTATCGTTTCCATATACAAGGCTTATATCATTAATACCAGCAGTTAAAGATTCAAGTTTGTTAGTCTTAATTTCTTTATAATTAATTTTAGCTAATCGATCAATGAATGCTTTTTCTAAATCATCGTGACTTACAATAAATGCAAGTTCATTGATCCCTGCATCATAAGCATCAAATTTTAATGATGTATTTTCTTTGCCTGAATAAACCATAATAGTTTTTACAATAGATACTGATTTTTTAGATAAAAAAGTCCATATATCATTTTCTTCAAACCATTTTTTAACGCCAGGTGTAATCGTGTAAAACCTAGGATCTTGTGCTCTATTTTTAGTGATTTTAGAATCTAACAAAAGCGCTGTATTGATAGTGTATTTTTCTAAGGCTATTAAAGTAGCCATACCCACAAGACCTGGGCCCAAAATTAAAACATCAGTGAATTCCTCTTTCATTTACCAAAACTCATTTTAGTCACTAAAAAATTTTTAATTGGCTGGAAGTTGTCCAAAAGAGATAAGCTAATTCCTCTTACTGCTGATAGTCCGACTAAATCATTTGAAAATATATTAATTAATGAATCAGTGAAGAAAAGTGTTTTTTTTGTTTCTAATTGCCTTGATACATAATATTGATTAATAAATGCCTCAGAACCTACGTAAGATAATTCTGATTCATTAATTAATTTTGATAATTCATAAGCGTCTCTAATTCCAGTATTAAAACCTTGCCCAGCAACTGGATGCATTGTTTGTGCAGAGTTTCCAATAATAACCATATGTGATTTTGGAAATTCTTCAAGAGTAATTTTTTTTAATGGAAAGGTAATAAATTTATCACAATCAACAAATTCTCCAACTCTTTCCCCAAAATGTTCATGTAATTTCTTCAAGAACATATCTTTAGTAGTTTTAGCTAGGCCATTAATCACACTATCTTCACCTGTCCACACCAATGAAAACTCTTTAGGTCCGTTAGGTAAAAGTGCGATGGGTCCCATAGATGTAAATCTTTCATATGCTACTTTATTAGGTGGAATTTCAGAAATAACTTTTGTAACAAGCGCGGTATGGTTATAACTTGTTTCTTTTCTTTTTAGACCTTGAATTAAGTCTGCAGTATTTTTTCCACCATCAGCTAGTATTAAAAGTAGTGTTTCGATAGGTAAATCTTTATTAAGACCATATAAAATAGATTTATTTTTATCATTTTTTATAGTCGATACTTCAAATTCATATGTAATCTTGATAAGTGAATATTTATTAATCTCATTTTCAAGTGCTTTTGATAGATCTCCATAAGAAACAACATAACCTAGTGCTGGCAAATTATATTCATGAGCGGATAATAAAGTGCGTCCAAAGCTATTTTTTTGACTTGTGTGAATGCTTTCAATTTCTGTAACTTTTTTCTTTAATAAGCCCCATATGCCAAGATTTTCAAGAATTATTTTTGTCCCGTACGAAAGTGCTAATGCACGCCTATCTGAATGTGCATCATTTTTTTTTCTCAACTCTAAAAGATGTGAGCTTTTATTTTGTTTGGCTAGTAGTAATGAAAGTATCAGTCCAACTGGGCCAGCCCCCACAATGAGGTATTCTGGTTTTTTCATTTCGCCATCAATGCCTCAATAGCCTCTATTGTTTTTGGGCTATCTTTAGTAAGCACTTCGTGTCCATCTTGCGTGACTAATACATCGTCTTCAATTCTAATTCCAATATTCCAAAATTCTTTAGATATTTTTGGAGATGGTCTAATGTAGCATCCTGGCTCGACAGTTAAAGTCATGCCCGGTTTTAATTGTTTCCATTCGTCTGATATATTTTTATATTCTCCTGCATCATGAACATCAAGGCCTAGCCAGTGACCTGTCCTATGCATATAAAACTCCTTATAAGCGCCTGTTTCATAAATTTCATCACGACTTCCATGGCATAAGCCAAATTCTTTAAACCCATCAATCAATACTGACAAAGCTGCCTCATGAGGGTCATTCCACTGATGCTTAGGTGATATTTTTTTTAATGCCGCACTTTGAGCATCCAATACCATTTGATAAAAATCTTTTTGTATTTTTGTATATTTACCACTCACAGGAAATGTTCTTGATATATCAGACGCATAACCTTCTAACTCACATCCAGCATCTATTAAGATAAGATCACCATCTTGAATTTTAGAATTATTGTCAACGTAATGTAATGTACATGCATTTCCCCCAGAAGCAACGATGGATTGATATGCTGGTGAACGAATGCCGTGTCTCATGAACTCATGCAAAATTTCAGCTTCGATTTCATATTCATATATGTGAGGTTTTGCAAATTTGATTGCACGATTGTGCGCTAGAGAAGCAATCTCTGCTGAACGTCGCATAATATCAATTTCAAAATCACTTTTTATAAGCCGCATTTCATCTGCTACAGAACTTATATCTTCGACCAAATATGGTGCCTTAATACCACTTCTATTCTTTTCTCTTAATTGCTTTATCCAATAGTTAATTTTTTGGTCAATTAAAACATCTTGCCCTGCTCGATAATATATTTTTTCGTGTCCCGCAATTTCTTTTAGAGCAATATCATCTAATAAACTTATGTCGTAAGTCTCATCAAATAAGAAAAGCTCTTTTGCTTTTTTGGGCCCATATATGAAACCATTCCAAATTTCCATTTCAATATCTTTATTGCGACAAAACAAAATAGTTTTTGGAGATTTTCCACCCAAAATAATCAATGCAGATTGGGGCTCAGTAAACCCTGAAAAATAATGAAAATAGCTATCTGGACGATAAGAATAACGACTGTCTCGATTTCTAATTACTTCGTTAGCGTTAAAAATAATAGCTACGCCATCACCAATTTTATTGGTTAATACCTCTCTTCTTTTTTTAAACTCTTGATAATTTTTATTATTCATCTTCGATTAATTTAAAATGGCTAATTTTTTAGAAAAAAATTAATTTCTTCTAGTCTTACTGGCGTTCCTATATCAAACCAAAGCCCATGATATTTTTCACCACTAATACATCCTCTATCAATTAATTTCTTAAGTATAGGTGCCAATTTTGCAACAGGCTCTATATTAATTTCTTTAAATATTTCTGGCTGGTAAATAGCTATGCCAGAAAAAGTTAGCTTATTTTCTCCTTCCAGTTCAATTTGGTTATTGTTTAAAACAAAATCCCCATAAGGATGATGGGCGGGATTTTCAACCATAACTAAGTGACCTTGAAAATCATTTAAGTTCCTATTTTTTAATATGCTGTAATCTAGATCTGTAAATACATCTGCATTGATCGCCAAAAATGGTTCATTGCCTAAAAGCGGTAGTGCTCTTTTAATACCTCCGGCTGTCTCTAAGGGATTGCCTTCCCTCGAATAATCAACCTTAAGGCCCCATTTTGAGCCATCCCCAACATAGGATTCAATCATTTCACCTAAATATGCGTGATTAATCACTATCTCTTTAAAATGAGCCTTAGCTAATTTTTCTAAATGCCAGGCAATCAATGGCCTGCCTAAAATCTCTAAAAGCGGTTTTGGTATTTTGTCTGTTAAAGGGCTCATTCTCTCGCCCTTACCTGCCGCTAGAATCATAGCTCTCATAAAGTTATATTGGACTTAATTTATTAATTAACTTTACTAAAGGATGTAGGTCTCTATAGCGCTCGCAAGCTCTTCTTAAGTAATTTTCAACGGATGGCAAATCATTTAAAAAATTTGCTTTATGGTCTCTATAGTTTAAACGGGCGAAAATACCTAAAACTTTTAAATGTCTTTGAACCCCCATCCATTCAAAATCTCTATAAAATTCTGCAAAATCTTCATGAACCTTAAGTCCATTTTTCTTTGCTAATTCCCAATATCGAATCAACCAATCCATTATTTCTGTCTCATCCCAAACAATGTAAGCATCTTTGAATAACGAGACAACATCATAAACAATGGATCCTTTAACTGCATCTTGAAAATCTAAAATACCTGGATTTTCACCCGGCGCTCCATCACAAAACATTAAATTTCTCGAATGAAAATCTCTGTGCACAAAAACTTGAGCATGAGACTGAATATTTTTAACCAATAAATCAAAAATTGAATCTAGTGTATTTTTTTCTAAATTATTCATTTCATAAGATTTATGAAATTTTAAATACCAATCAGAAAATAATTGTAACTCTTGTCTTAATAATGAACCGTCATAGACTTTAAGCGAATGAGTCTCGGCATTTTTTTGCATTTTAATAAGCGCTAGGTAAGCATCCTTATAGAGCGATGATACATTTTGATGATTAAGTTGTTCAAGGTAAGTTTTATTACCTAAATCTGATAATAACAAAATCCCTTCTTTAAGATTTGCCTCGTAAATTTTTGGAACATTCAATCCAGCCTTAAGAAGAATATTTGCTATTTCAACAAAAGGTTTCGAATTCTCCTTATCAGGAGACGCATCCATCAATATATAAGATTGATTGTTTGAAATAACACGGGAATAACTACGAAAACTGGCGTCTGATGATGCAGGATTTATCGTATACTCTTGATTATTAAGTACATTATTTAACCATGCAGCAATTTGCAGTTCACGAGTCACAATAAAAAATGCCTAGTAATTTTTAAAAAAATTGTATCTTTTAAGCAGTGCGCTTAATGAAGTAAATTATATAACTACCTGATTATTAATAAATTTAAGTTGATAAAATAGTTAAAATATGAGATTTTATCGTTTATGAAATATTCAAAATTAAAACTATAGCATCCCTGCTTATTCCTTCAGCAAAATTCCATGTTTAGAAAAACAAACTCGACGTTATGGTTGTTGCTTTTATTTTTTTCTCTACCTGCCTCTACCGAAGAAGTAGTACCTCAAAAGCAATCTCCAGCAATTTCTAAAGGATCAGTTGAAATTGAGGGGGACAGCCTTGAAACACTTCTTGATCGGAAAATGAAGGCTAGGGGTAATGCCATCCTCAAAAAAGATAATAAAACCATTAAATCTGAAATAATTGAGTACGATGAAGTTTCAGAAAAACTTATTACCAGAGGAGATACAAGCATTGAACTTGGTAATATGTCACTAAAAGGCTCTAACCTTGACTTCAAGCTAAGTGATGAAACAGGTCGCATCGATAATACTACGTTTAAGTTTGAATCTAATAAGAAACTAACATCTAGAATTTCCAATGGCATTAAGATTACAAAAAGAGTTTACGATTATCGAGGTAATGCTAAAACTATTTTCTTTGAGGGTGAAGATAAAAAACGTATGGAATACAGTCGCGTTACAACTTGTGAAGCAGATTCTAATGACTGGTACTTAAAAACAAGTCAAATGCAGGTGAACAACAAAACCGAAAGAATAAATGGCTCAAATGCTATTGTTGAATTTAAAGGCGTGCCTATTCTTTATACACCTTATATTAATTTCTCTTTAAATAATAATCGGAAATCTGGATTTCTTACCCCTACTTTTGGGAGTACTACTAAAAGTGGTTTTGATTTCCAAATGCCTTATTACTTTAATATTTCCCCTGATAAAGATGCAACCCTTACAGCTCGTTATTTAGGTAAAAGAGGTCCGCAAGCAGATGGTGAATTTCGCTATATGGGTGAAAATTATTCAGGTAAAGATAAAATTCAGTTAATGAGCCATGATGAAGCAAGCGGAAAAGATAATCGTTACTTTATTAATCTTCAGCATCAACATAACTTTGGTAACGGTTGGTCAGGTTCGTATGATTTTCAAAAAGTCTCTGATAATAATTATTTTTCAGACCTAGCAACAATAATTCAACAAACCAGTGTGGTTAATTTACCTCAGCGAGTAAATATTAATTACTCAAGTGATAATTTTAAATTTGGTGCAGTTACTGAAAAATATCAAACACTCACTACAATAGATAATTCACCTTATCAAAGACTGCCACAATTTAATCTTTCTGGAAAAAGAGATTATGGAAATTATGTTACCAATTTTAATTCACAATGGACTTATTTTGACAGGGATGACAAGTTTAAATTTACTGGTAATGATAAAGTTACAGGATCTCGCCTTAGCTTAACTCCAAGCATTACTATCCCTATTAATCAAACTTATGGATATGTCAAACCAAAGCTTTCTACTAATATTCGATCTTATAATCTAAATAATTTAGACAGTACAACAACATTTAAGAGTCAAAATATTGTGACCCCAATTATGTCAATTGATAGTGGCATGTATTTTGATCGATCAATAAATATTTTTAATCAAATTTTTACTCAGACATTAGAGCCACGATTATTTTATGTTTATATCCCAAATAATGATCAAAAAAAATTACCTTTATTTGATACAGGGCTATCAGATCTTAATATGCAGACATTATTTTTAGAAAATCAATTTAATGGGCAAGATCGTATTAATGATGCAAACCAGCTTACCGCCGCATTGACTACAAAATTTATCGACAACAATGGAAAAGAAAGATTAACTGGAATTATTGCACAAAGATTTTACTTTGATGATCGTCTGACTTTCTTAGACACAACTAATTTTAACGTGACTGATAGCAATAAAAGTAATTCTGATTTATTTGCAGGCCTAACAACAAGACTAATGAATAATTTAAATTTAGATGGTATGTGGCAATACGATCCTTCAAAAGATAAAATACTCAGAAATACAATTAGCTCTCGATACAACCCTGAGCCAGGAAAAATTATTAACCTAAGTTACCGTAAGATTGATAACGTTCTTGATAGCACACAGTCACTTAAAGAAATAAATATAGCTGGGCAATGGCCACTTGGTAATCGCTTTTATTCTATCGGAAGATTTAACTATGACTTAAAAAGTTCGCAGACTATTGAAACTGTTGCCGGTATTGAATACGATGGCGGATGTTGGGCAGCTAGAACTCTCTTTGACAGAATTTCTTTAGCTACAAGTCCTACGGCTAACTACACCTTTTTCGTACAACTTGAGCTTAATGGTCTTGGTAATATTGGCACAGACCCTAACAAACTTAATTCTTTCTTATACAGAAACGTCCCTGGTGCAAGAACAGTTAACCAAATTCCTGATGCAAATCGTCAAGCAAACTTTAATTAACTTATCCAATATGTCACTTAGAAAACTATTACTTTCTTGCTCGTTCATTTTTCTTTTTATGAATTTAATATTAATGTCATTTGCGCACGCAAGATCTGAAAAAAATATAAAACGACTTGACCGCATAATTGCTATTGTTGATAACGAAGTTATCACAGAAAAAGAGTTAGAAGGAAAAATATCTTCAGTAAAGATAAATCTAAAAAATCAGAAAATTGAAATCCCTCCAGAAGATATCTTAAAAAAACAAGTAATTGAGAGATTGATTCAAAATAGCCTCCAAATTCAATACGCAAATCAAACTGGATTAAAAGTAAGCGACATTCAAGTTGACAAAACTACTGAACGCTTAGCGTCTGAAAAAAAACTCAGCTTAGCGGACTTTAAAAAAGATATAGAGAGAAATGGATCTAATTTTTATAAAATTAGAGAAGAAATAAGAAATGAAATTACAATTTCACAATTAAAGGAAAGAGAAATTGATAGCAAAATTGTTATTACAGATGGTGAAATTGATAATTTCCTCAATACTCGATTAAAAGATATTCAAGATGAATTTGAGGTGGCACATATATTAATTCGTATTCCAGAAGATTCTTCGCCTGAAAAAATTGAAGGCTTAAAAAATAAAGCTGAAGAGGCTACTAAACAAATCCAGTCAGGCAAAAATTTCACTCAAGTATCGGCAGCATTTTCAGAAACACCTAACGCGCTTGAAGGCGGAAAACTTGGCTGGAAAAAGTCATCGGATTTACCAGTGTTATTTTTGGATGCCCTTAAAAAAACAGAAGTGGGTAAATTAACTGGAATCCTAAGAAGTCCTAGTGGCTTTCATATTCTTAAGCTTATCAACAAGAAAGAGTCAAATCCTGCGATCGTCGTAGACCAAACACATGTCAGACATATTCTTATTAAACTTTCAGAAATTACAACAGAAAACGAAGGCCGTCAAAAACTTATTTCCATTAAAGAGCGGCTAGAAAATGGTACAAAATTTGAAGATATGGCAAAACAATATTCAGAAGACCCTTCTGCAAATAATGGTGGGGATCTTGGATGGATAAATCCAGGTGATACAGTTCCAGAATTTGAAAAGACTATGAAAGAACTTGCAATTAATAAAATTAGTGACCCTATTAAAACTCCTTTTGGGTGGCATCTTATTCAAGTTCTCGAAAAAAGATCACAAGATATGTCTAATGAATCTACTCGATTTACAGCAAAACGAGAACTAAAAATGCAAAAATCAGAGCAGGCTTACGAAGATTGGCTTCAAGAATTACGTGACCGCTCTTTTATTGAACTTAAATTAGAAGACGACTTTTAATTTTTTATTTTGAGCACCTTTAAGCCACATATCGTCATAAGTTCAGGCGAACCAGCAGGCATTGGTCTTGATCTTTGTATTCTTCTTAGCGCCAAAAAATTTCCAGCTTTTATTACAGTTATTGGTGATAAAAAAGCTTTGTTTGATAGAGCTTCTCAACTTAAAAAAACTATTACATTTCAAGAAGATAAACTTGCAGAGCATAAAGGTGATCATTCGTTATTCATTCATCATATTTCCGCTTCCGAACCTATTCAAGCAGGAGTACTTAATGTCAAAAATAATAGCTACGTTATTAAAGTATTAAATCTTGCATTAGATGGTTGTCTAAATAAATCTTATGACGCTCTTGTCACAGCACCTATCCAAAAAAGCATTATAAATAAAAGCCAGCCTTTTACAGGCCATACTGAATATATTGCTCATTACACTCATGCCAAAAATGAAGTGATGATGCTAGCCTCTAAGTCTATGAAAGTTGCTCTTGTTACAACGCATGTTCCTCTATCTCAAGTAAGTAATTTAATTACACCCGAAAAATTTGAAAATACACTAAGAACAATTCAACACGACCTTATTCATCGATTTAAAATAAATCATCCAAAAATTTTTGTCGCAGGCCTTAATCCTCATGCTGGAGAAAGTGGTGTTTTGGGTTCAGAAGAAAATAATATTCTTATACCTGTCATTAAAAAATTAAGATTGGAAGGTATGTTAATTGAAGGTCCACTTTCTGCAGATACACTTTTTACAGAAAAATATATCCAAAAAGCTGACTGCTTTTTAGCGATGTATCATGATCAAGGTCTTACAGTTTTCAAACATGCTAATTTTGGTATGGGTGTTAATGTGACGCTTGGCCTTCCTATCATTAGAACTTCTGTAGATCATGGAACTGCTATTGATTTAGCCGGCAATGGAAACATAGACCCAAGTAGTTTTTATAGCGCCATTGATTTGGCTATTGAATTGGCACATAAGTCACATTCATGAAATATATTGCTAAGAAAAAATTTGGCCAAAATTTTCTAAAAGATACTTCTATCATTTATGCAATCATTCAATCAATTAACCCTCTCCAAAATGATCTCCTAATTGAAATAGGTCCGGGTCTTGGGGCTTTAACTAAAGCTCTTCTTGAAAAAACTAAACATTTATTTGCGATTGAGCTTGATCGAGATATTGTAAATTGGATGAAAAATGAATATTCAAAAAACAGCATTACAATATTCAATGAAGATGTTTTAAATTTTAACTTCCATCAATTCAATCAAAAAATAAGAATTGTTGGCAATTTACCCTATAACATTTCAACACCTATTCTTTTTAAATGTATTGAAAACATTGTAATTATTAAAGACCTCCATTTCATGCTACAAAAAGAAGTTGTAGACCGTATGATCGCAATACCTTCATCTTCAGCATATGGGAGATTGTCTGTGATGCTTCAATATTATTTTAGAATAGAACATCTTGTCCATGTGCCCAAAGAATCATTTGAACCTGAACCTAAAGTAGAATCATCTTTTGTAAGGCTCATACCTTACGAAACCTGCCCTTTTATTGCGAATAATATTGATCAATTTGGAATGATTGTAAAAGAAGCATTCTCCCAAAGAAGAAAAACCATTCGCAATACACTCAAGGCTTTTATGAATGAAAATGACTTTGAAAAGATTGATATAAATTCTCAATTAAGAGCCGAAAATTTATCAGTATCAGATTTCGTAAAAATTTCAAACTATCTAGATTAATTTATGCCAACTTATAGCCATGTGAAATGAATATCGGCTGATATAATTAAGGCTTAAGGAGAAATACATGAGAATTATTTTGCTCGGAGCACCAGGCGCAGGCAAGGGTACCCAAGCCCAAATACTTAAAGATAAATTTAATATCCCACAAATTTCTACCGGTGACATGCTTCGTACCGCTATTAAAGCAAATACTAAGCTTGGTCTTGAAGCTAAAAAATTTATGGATAGTGGCGCACTTGTTCCTGATAAGCTTATCATTGAATTAGTTAAAGAGCGTATTCAAGATGATGATTGCAAACAAGGTTTTTTACTAGACGGATTCCCTAGAACCATTCCTCAAGCTGAAGCAATGAAACATGCAACAATTACCATAGATATGGTGATTGAAATTGATGTGCCAGATGACGTAATTTTAGAAAGATTAAGTGGACGAAGAACACATCTTGCATCGGGCCGTATTTATCATATACATAACAATCCGCCAAAAATTCAAGGCAAAGATGATGTCACTGGAGAAGCTCTCATTCAAAGAGATGATGATAAAAAAGAAACAATTTTAAAACGTCTTGATGTTTATCATAGCCAAACAAAACCTCTTGTTAATTATTATTCAAAGTGGGCAGTCTCTCAAAATAGCGGACTCCGTTATGTCAAAATTAATGGCCTTGGTGATGTTAAAGACATTCAAAAAACCATTTTCGATCAAATTAAATAATTAACATATGCAGCCCACCTATCCTTTTAGAGATATTGAAAAGAAAGTTCAATCTTATTGGGACAAAGAGCATACATTTTCTGTAACTGAAGATTCTAAAAAACCAAAATATTACTGTCTTTCTATGTTTCCCTATCCAAGCGGGAAGCTTCATGTGGGGCATGTTAGAAATTATACAATTGGGGATGTGTTAAGTCGCTTTCATCGCATGCTTGGCTTTAATGTATTGCAGCCTATGGGTTGGGATGCATTTGGACTGCCTGCAGAAAATGCAGCATTACAAAATAAATTAGCCCCTGCAACTTGGACATATAGCAACATTGATTATATGAAGCATCAATTAAAACAACTGGGCCTCGCTATTGATTGGAAGAGAGAGATTGCAACATGTCATCCTGAATATTACAAATGGGAACAATGGTTATTTATCAAACTTTTCAAAAAGAAATTAATTTACAAAAAAATTTCTACCGTAAACTGGGATCCTATTGATCAAACTGTGCTTGCTAACGAGCAAGTCATTGACGGGAAAGGATGGCGATCTGGAGCTGTCATTGAAAAGAAAGAAATCCCTCAATACTTTATGAAAATTACTGATTATGCCGATGAGCTTCTAAGTGATTTAGACTCGCTGGAAGGGTGGCCTGAACAAGTCAAAACCATGCAAAGAAATTGGATTGGTAAAAGCTATGGTTGTGAAATTGAATTTTTGATTAGAGGCCACCTTGAACCCGTTAAAATTTATACAACTCGGCCAGATACTCTTTTAGGCGTTACATATTTAGCGATTGCCGCAGAGCATCCGCTTGCCTCATTAATTAAAAAAAACAATCCAGTAATTGAAGCGTTTGTAAATGAATGCACAAGAGGTAGTGTTGCTGAAGCAGATGTTGCTACTGCAGAAAAAATTGGTATTGATTCTGGGCTTAAAGCTATTCATCCTATTACACAAAAAGAAGTGCCTATTTGGATCGCTAATTACGTACTTATGAATTATGGCTCTGGCGCAGTAATGGCAGTGCCTGCGCACGACGAAAGAGATTTTCATTTTGCAAAGAAGTATAGCCTTAATATTGAGCAAGTGATTGAACCTATACATTCAGAAGAAATTAATCTAGCTCAAGAAGCCTTCACTAACCATGGTCGTTTAATTAATTCTGGCGAATTTAATGGTCTAGAATTTCAAGAAGCATTTGACGCTATTGTCGATAAATTAACATCTATAAAAAAAGGTAAAAAAACAACTCAATTTAGATTGCGCGACTGGGGCATTTCAAGGCAGCGCTATTGGGGATGCCCAATACCAATTATCAAATGTCAATCATGTGGTGAAGTGCCTGTGGCTGAAAAAGATTTACCTGTTGTTCTTCCTGAATCTATCATTATGAATGGTGTTGGCTCCCCTATTAAGCAAGATGCGTCTTTCTATAAAACGATCTGCCCTTCGTGTGGTCAAGATGCTGAAAGAGAAATGGATACGATGGATACCTTCGTAGAATCATCTTGGTATTTTGCTCGTTACCCAAGTTATGACAATAAAACCACTATAGTGGATGAGAGAAGCAATTATTGGATGCCAGTCGATCAATATATCGGCGGTATTGAACATGCAATTTTACATTTATTGTATGCACGCTTTTTCAATAAACTTTTAAGAGATATTGGGCTCATCAAACATACAGAGCCATTTAAAAATCTTTTAACGCAAGGTATGGTATTAAAAAATGGCACTAAGATGTCTAAATCAAAAGGTAATACGGTAGATCCTCAATCATTAATTGATCAATTTGGCGCTGACACTGTGAGACTTTTTATTATGTTTGCAGCCCCTCCTGAACAAAGTCTAGAATGGTCTGACAGTGGAGTTGAAGGAGCCAGTCGATTCCTCAAACGGTTATGGAAAACTGTTTATGATCATCATGCTAAAGGTAAAATTGAACCTTACAAAGAAGGTGAATTAACATCCCAGACAAAAAATTTAAGATTTAAACTTCATCAAACTATACAAAAAATTACAGATGACATTCAAAGAAGGCATAGTTTTAATACGGCTATATCTTCGATTATGGAATTAATGAATACTTTTGCAAAAGACAAAAGTGATGATCCAATTACTCTTTCTGTTAAACAAGAGGTTATTCAAAATGTTATTTTATTGCTTAACCCTTTTGTGCCCCATATATGTCATGCCCTATGGTCTCAACTTTTTAACGCTTATATTGATCAAGAGTCTTGGCCTAAAGCCGACCCAAAGGCTTTAATTAAAAATGAATATATGATGGTGATTCAAGTGAACGGAAAACTTAGAGGAAATATGCTAGTATCAGCTGATATTGAGCAAAAAGATATTGAACGCATGACTCTCGAAAATGAGGATGTTAAACGATTCATTGACAACGAAAAAAAACTTAAAAAAATTATATTTGTACCTAAAAAACTCATTAATATCGTTACAGGATAAACGATGAACTTTTTACATAAAAAGATTATAGCCATATTAACTCTTTTGGTTATCGCAAGCTGCGGATTTCATATGAAAGGCATAAGAGAGATGTCATTTAAGACAATAAGTCTTGAAGGTAAGGAGTTAAGCTTTACAAAAAATCTTAAAAAAGTCTTAATTAGCAATAAAGTCGAAATAGTTACGCCCACAGAAAATCCTGAATTAAGAGTAGAACTTCTTGGCGAAGAAAGCGAAAAAAGAATTCTTTCATTAAGCGGCCAGGGTCTCGTTCGAGAATATGAAATTTTTTATAGAGTTCGTTACCGTATTAAAACTATTGATAGCGAAACTTGGAGCCAAGAAAATGTCTTGGAAATGCGAAGAGACTTTACTTATAGCGATTCAAATGTTATTGGCAAAGAAGAAGAAGAAAAGCAGATTAATGAATCTATGCGTATTGAAGCTATTACAAATCTATTCAATCAAATTGAGCTTATTAAAAAATAAGTAATGACAGCATTTGATTCCGAAGCTTTTAGTCGAGAGCTTCAAAAAAATCAGAAATCAAAATTTCTTCTTTTGGGGGATGAGGCACTCTCAAGAAAAGAAGCTTTTGATATCATTCGCCAATTTGCTAAAAAGCAGGGCTACACAGAAAAACTGGATTTTACAGTTGATCGTTATTTTAAATGGAATGAATGCGCCTCATCTCTTTCTTCCCAGGGTTTATTTTCTCAAAAACGTATCATTGAAATAACTATCCTCTCTGGCAAAATAAATACAGAAGGCGGTGAATCTTTTTATGAGATTTTAAAAACATTTTCTCGCGATGATCTTCTTGTTGTTCACCTACCCCAGGTTGATAAAGAAACTAAATTACAAAAATGGTTTAAAGAAATTAAAAAGGTATCTTATACGATAAGGCTCAATGAAATTAAACCAAATGAACTCCACTCATGGCTAAAAAAGAGAGCTTCTTTACTTTCGATCAACCTCGATGAAAACAGTATTGAACTGATTAGTCATTTTGTTCATGGCAATATGCTAGCTGCAGATCAAGAATTAAATAAACTGACACTACTTTTCCCAAATCAATCTATCTCCTACGAAAAAGTTTCTCAATCCATTTCCAATGTATCTCGTTATGATGCTTTTGAATTGACTGAATATTTACTGAATGGTGACCAGAAAAAAACCATATCCACCCTTAATTTCTTAAAAGAAGAAGGTCAAAATCCAATCAGCATTACAAGTTCACTTTCACGGGTTTTAAAACCCATGCTTGAAGTTAAAGAGCTTGATTTTAAAAGTCAATCGTTAGATAGCCATCTTACAAAATCAAGAATATTTGGAGACAGGCTTATACATGTTAAAAAATCTTTATCTTTCTTTTCAACAAAACATTTAAGAGCCGCTATTCAAAAACTATCTGAAATCGATAAAATATCTAAAGGTGTCTCATCAGGAGATGCTTGGCTTGAAATAACAAGACTTTGTTTAGGTCTTGCAAAAATAGCATCGCGAGGCCGAAAAATTTGATCCTATACAAGATAAATTCTTAACGCGTATAATTCACCTATGATAAATACTAATCAATACCTTAAAAAAATTGGCGAAGTAGCAAAAAAAGTCTCGCGCTTAATGGCAATGGCATCAACTCAACAAAAAAATGATGCATTAAGTCATTTAATTCAACTCTTAAATTCAAAAACGAAAATCATTCTTAAAGCCAATGAAAAAGATGTTAAAGAGGCTAAAAAAAATAAATTAGATCGTGCTTTTATTGATCGCCTCATTATTTCGAGTAAAACAATTGATTTGATGATCAAAGGCATACAAAACATTATCTACCTTAGAGATCCTATAGGTGAAATTATGCATTTGCATATGCGTCCATCAGGTATTCAAGTGGGTCAAATGCGTGTGTCGATAGGCGTTATAGGTATGATTTATGAATCTCGTCCAAATATAACTATTGATGCAGCAAGTTTATCTATAAAATCAGGCAATGCCATCATATTAAGAGGTGGTAGTGAGTCTATCCATTCTAATATTGCTTTAAGTAGTCTTATTCATGAAGCGCTTAAAAAAGCAAACCTTTCAACACAGGCTGTTCAAGTGATCGATTTAACCGATAGATCTATTGTTAAAGGAATGATTGGCCTTAATGATTATATCGATGTCATTATTCCAAGAGGTGGAAAAAGTTTAACCAAAATGATTAGTGATGAGGCTACCGTGCCTGTCATTAAGCACTTAGATGGAAATTGTCACGTTTTTGTAGATAGCGATGCAGACTTAAGTAAAGCGCTCAAGATTATTGAAAACTCAAAAACTCAAAGATTGGGTACATGCAATACAACTGAATCGCTCTTAATCTCAAAAGATATTGCTCGTGATTACTTGCCTAAAATAGTAAAAATGTTAAACCAACATAAAGTTGAAGTGCGCGGCTGCAAAGAAAGTTTAAAGCTTGTTAAGGGTATTAAAGCTGCGAATGAGGATGATTTTTACACTGAATATCTTGATGCAATCATTTCATGCAAAATTGTGAACGATATGGATGATGCAATTCATCATATTAATAAATATTCATCGCATCATACTGATGCTATCGTGACAGAAAATCATCAGCACGCGATGAGATTTTTAAAAGAAGTTGATTCAAGTAGCGTCATGGTTAATGCTTCGACTCGACTTGCAGATGGTTTTGAATATGGTCTCGGTGCCGAGATTGGTATTTCAACAAATAAATTACATGCAAGAGGGCCTGTAGGTCTTGAAGGATTAACTTCATTGAAATATGTTGTATTAGGCAATGGCCATATACGCAAATAAGGAATGTGTTTGAAGCTTATAGGTGTATTAGGTGGCACATTCGATCCAATACACTATGGCCATATTAAATTAGCTCAAGAATGGAAAGCCTTAGCTTCTTTATCAAAAGTTCTTTTTATCCCATCAGGATTAGCACCTCATAAAAATATAATTCTAGAAAATAAGCATCGCATGGAAATGCTTATCATCGGACTAAAATCATACCCAAGCTTTATGATTGATGATCGTGAAATTAAAAAAAATAAAAATGACTTTAAACCTTCTTATACGATTGATACATTAAAAAGTCTTGATGAAGAAAAAAAGGAGGATGAAGTGCTTTGTTTTTTGATAGGAAGTGATGCTTTTCTTAAGCTCGAATCTTGGCATCTATGGGAAGAACTTTTTAATTATTGCCATATATTGATTGTGGAAAGAAGTGAAGCTCCTATCAAAAAAGATCAATTAACAACTGCATTAAAAAAAGAATGGAATAAAAGAGTTACTGAAAATGTAGATGATCTTTATAACTCTCCTCATGGCATAATAATGTTCAAGGAATTTGACTATCTTGACATTTCATCATCTCAAATTAGAGATGCTATTCATTTAGGAAAAAGTCTTACACATCTCGTACCCGAAACAATCGCCAAATATATTAAAATGCATCACCTTTATCATTAAGTTTTGATATATCAATAAATTTTGATGCTATATGAGGATTAAAATTATTCAGATATGGTACCTCTCCTAAACAAGGCGCTTTAATTCTTTCTTTTAAAAAAGAAAAATTTTTTTCGTAAGCTAACATATGCTGATCAATGCGATTAGCTACCCAGCCACAGATATTTTGTTTCCTATGCATTATAGATTCAATCGTTAATAAAGCATGATTAATACAACCTAACTTCATTCCTACTACAAGAATAACTGGGATATTAAGTGCGTCTATTAAATCAGCTGTCGAAATAGTCTCACTTAAAGGTACGGCATACCCCCCTACCCCTTCAATAAAAATATAATCCGTTTCCTTTTGAAGAGATAATAAATTATTTTGGATAAGACGAATATCAATCTCACTTTTATTTTTTTTGAAACTGATATGCGGGGCTATAGGTGGCTTAAATCGATAAGGATTAATTTCATCGAGATTCAAATCAATATTACTTACTTCAATAATCTTTCTAACATCATCTGATATAAGATACCCATCTTCTATATAACAGCCAGCAGCTATAGGTTTCATACCTCCCACACGAAAACCTTTTGAAATGTATTTAGCAATCAAGCTACAAGTAATAGCTGTCTTTCCAATATGAGTGTCGGTCCCAGTAATAAAATATGTATTCATTATTTTTTTGGATAAAATTTAACAACTAACGATTCATCAAGAGATTTTTTGACTTTCCAAGCATGGCCATATACAACTTCATAACTCGCAGGTAATTTTCCATCAGATCTATAAATTTCATACAGTTTTTCTAGCTGATATAAAAATCCTTTTCCAGTCATGCCTTTTGCTCTTCCTTGAAGTGCATTGCGAGCACCAATATTCTTAAGGTCATACATAATACCTTTAAATTCTTTATAGGTAAGCGTATACCGATCAACATCTAAGACTGGGTCTGATAAGCCGCAACGCACAAGAGCATCACCAATATCATGCATATCTATGAATTGATTCACATGTGAATACTGTGAAAAGGACGCTAACGAAGTTCTTAATTCATGAAGGGTACTTGGCCCAAAAGTACTAAAAACAAAGAGTCCATTATGTTTTAATGTCTCGGCTATTTGAGTAAATACTTTATCAAGATCATTACACCATTGAAGAGATAAACTTGACCATATCATATCTATGCTATTTTTTTCTAAAGGAATAGCCTCCATATCTGCACAGATAAATTGTTGTTTAGTTTTATTCGTAAATAGTTTTATAAAATGATCTGTATTTTTTTGCTCTGCTTTTTTTAACATATTATATGCAAAGTCCAGATAAATAAGATCACGAGGCTTGTAGGTTTCTTTTAAATTAGGTCCAGCATTCCCTAGACCACAACCTAAATCAAGAATACTTTCTGGATTAATTTTAAGTAACTTCAGTCTAGTAAACATTTCTCCTAATACATGCTTCTGAAGAATAGCAGAATCTTCATAAGAAGATGAAGCCTTATTAAAAGATGCTTGAGCTCTTTTTTTATCGATGCTATTTTTATTCACGATTAAGCTGCTAACAAAAATTGATCAAGATGATTAAAAAAAATTTCTGGGTGAGATAAAAAAGGAATATGTGATGCACCTTCAATCACTTTTAATTGCCCTTGTTTTAACTGACTTTTCATCCATAAAGATGCTGATTTAGGTGTCAAGCGATCCAATTCGCCTACCATTAGAAGCGTTTGATGTTTAATTTGATTAATTTCATTTCTTAAATCATTTTTTAATAAAATATCAAGGCCTAGCTGCAATGATTTTACTTCTTGCGAATCTAATTCTTCATTCATCTTTTTAAGTTTTTTAATTAAAACCTTAATATTTTTTGAATGCATAAGTTGTAAAGTGTAAAAATTTATCATCGTTGATTTGTAATTCTTAAAAAGCTTATTTGCAAAATCATTAAAATCTTTTACATCTACACCATAACTCCAATTTGCCTGGTTGATAAAACAAGGTGTCCCCCCCACTAAAACTATACGATTTATTTTATTTGGATAAAGAAGACTCATCTTTAAAGCGATGAGGCTTCCTAAAGACCATCCTAAAATATCAAAATTTAGTGGCAATTCTTTGCTTATAACTTTAGCTAAATGATTTAAGTCGTAAGGGGCAATCACCGGACTCTTTCCCATACCAGGAATGTCAACAAGGTGAAGCGTATATTGGTTTGAAAAATTTTCAATAACAGGCTCCCATATACCACTATGCATACCCCATCCATGAATGAGAACCAGATCTTTCCCATGGCCTATTCTTTTAATATGCATCTAAATGACTTTCAAAATCCAGTATATTTTTAATTAAAGTCATCACATCTTGATGTGTATGTAATGCTGAGAATGATATTCTTAATCTTGAAGCGCCCTGAGGTACTGAAGGTGGTCTAATAGCTGGCACATAAATTCTTACATCCATTAACAATTGATTTAATTTCAATGCATTAATTTCGCTCCCAACAATTACTGGCTGAATCGGTGTTGAAGAATTACCTAAGGTAATTTTCTTTAACATCATTTTGCTTCTAAAAGAATCAATAATCTCTTTTAAGCTTATTCTTGCTTGATCAGCTTTTACAATTTGATTTAAAGATTCTGTCAGCCCGTAAGCAAGAAAAGCTGGCATAGCAGTTGTATAAATATATTGTTTTGATTTCTGAATAAGATATTCAATAATATTATTTGAGGATGCAACTACAGCCCCATGAATACCTGCAGCCTTGCCTAGTGTTGCCATATAAATAATTCTTAATGAATGAGGTGTTTTAATTTTTTTTTGGTCAAGAAAATATTGCAATATACCTTTACCTTTTTCACCTAAAACACCAAAACCATGTGCATCATCAATATAAAGATAAGCATCGTAGCCTTCACATAATTGAAGCAAATCAGGAATATTTGCTAAATCACCATCCATGCTAAACAGAGCATCTGTAATAATGAGCTTAAATTTTGATCGTGACTCACGAAGCAACTCTTCCAAATGATTCATATCATTATGTCGGTATCTTTTATGATTGGCTCGAGAAAGAATCGATGCGTCATTTAAGGATGCATGATTTAATTTATCAGAAAAAATAGTGTCATGTTTTCCAACCAATGCAGAAACCACTCCCATATTCGCCATATAGCCTGATGAAAAAAGAAGTGCTCTTTCGAAATTAAGCTCTTTACTAAATGCATTTTCAAATGCCTCATGAAATTCATGATGTCCTGAAATGAGATGAGATGCACCCATGCCATTACCAGATAAATGAATACCTTCAATCAAAGCATCTTGAATAGATTTATTTTGTGAAAGACCTAAATAATCATTCGAGCAAAAACTTAAATAACGTTGATTATTAAGAAGAAGCTTGGATCCTAATTTACCGCTTAATAATTTTCTTGTTCTGAAAAGATTATTTTCTTTTAAAGATTGAAGTTCACGATGAATTTGATCTAGCATCACAAACTTAAATAGGTTGAATACCTAACTTACCAAATAAAGCTTGATCAACTTTTACATCCGGATTAGCTGTGGTTAATAATTTTTCACCATAAAAAATTGAATTGGCACCCGCTAAAAAGGCTAGTGATTGAATACCTTCATGCATGGTTTGTCTTCCAGCGGACAGTCGCACATAACTTTTTGGCATCGTAATTCTTGCAACAGCGATGGTTCTTACAAACTCAAAAAGGTCGAGCGGCTCGGTGCCATGAAGTGGTGTGCCTTCAACTTGTGTTAATAAATTAATCGGCACGCTCTCAGGCTGCTTTTCCATATTTGCTAGTTGAGCAATCAGTCCTGCACGTTCACGTCTACTCTCCCCCATCCCCACAATACCACCACAACATACATGAAGATCTGCTTCTCGAACACGGTCTAATGTATCAAGTCTATCTTGATAGACCCTTGTAGAAATCACATCACCATAAAATTCAGGTGCGGTATCTAAATTGTGATTGTAATAATCAAGCCCCGCTTCTTTAAGCAGTGTAGCTTGGCCATTTTTAAGCATGCCAAGTGTCGCACAGGTTTCGAGTCCCATTTTTTTAACTTCTCGAATCATTTCTAACACTGATTTTAAATCTTTATCTTTTGGACTTCTCCAGGCAGCACCCATACAAAAACGACTTGCTCCAGCTTCTTTGGCAGCTTTCGCGGCTTTCAATACTTCATTAATAGGCATCATGGCCTCGTTCTCGACATTTGTGTCATAACGACCTGACTGAGGGCAATATCCACAATCTTCTGAACATCCTCCTGTCTTAATCGACAAAAGTGTACTCACCTGAACTGCATTTGGATTGAAGTGTTTTCGATGAATTGTTTGAGCTTGAAACATAAGGTCATTAAAGGGTAGTGCATACAAAGCTTCAATTTCAGCGATTGACCAACGGTCTTTTAGGGGATTTTTTTTAATTTTTGGGGGTTTTTTTTCAAATTGAATGGGTTGCGGACTAACATTTAGCTGAGACTCAATCATTATAACTCCCTATCTATATGATTTAATTGTAAAAATAACATTAAAAATCAATTGTTAAGTTATTTTACTATAATTTGTTACAATTGTATAAAAATTAATCAGTTGTTATATTTTATGTTTTCAATCGCTCTTTTTGAACCTGAAATTCCTCCTAATACAGGCAACATTATTAGGCTTTGCGCAAATACAGATACCGAACTTCATTTAATTGAGCCATTGGGGTTTAGTTTGGAGGATAAACAACTTATCCGCGCAGGGCTTGATTATCATGAATATGCTTCTGTAAAAACCTATCAAAATTTTGAAGCATTTAAATCTCTACATAGTAAACACCGCATATTTGCTGTAACTACTAAAGGAGGTACGCCGTACCATTCATTTAATTACAAGAAGGGGGATATATTTTTATTTGGACCTGAAACTCGAGGACTGCCTGAATCTATTCGAAATCAGTTCGATGAAAAAAACAAAATAAGAATTCCTATGGTGAAAAATAGTCGAAGTTTGAATCTATCAAATGCTGCAGCTATTCTTCTTTATGAAGCATGGCGACAAAATGAATTTAAAGATGGAATTTAGAATTAATACACTTCTGATTTTTGCTCACGGCCTAATAAATCAATCACAGCTTCTTTAGGCGATTTACCGAAACTTAATACCTGATTCACTTCGTGCGTAATAGGCATTGATACATGGAGTGCTTTAGCGCGATTGACAACTTCTTTTGCTGTATAAACACCTTCAGCAACATGACCTAAACCTTTAAGCACATCATCAATAATTTGACCTTTAGCCAGTCGTAATCCTACTTCACGATTTCTTGAATAATCTCCAGTACAAGTAAGAATCAAATCCCCCGCACCTGTAAGACCTGTAAAAGTATCTTTTTGACCACCCAAGCTCATTCCAAAACGCGTGATTTCAGCTAAACCTCGTGTAATTAAAGCAGCGCGGGCATTATTTCCGAATCCCATACCATCTGAAATACCGGCAGCAATCGCAATCACATTTTTAAGAGCACCTCCGACAGAAACACCAATAACATCTTGACTCGTGTATACGCGTAAATTATTACCGTGAATCATCGAAGCTAAACTTTGTGTAAATGACTCATCTGTCGCAGCTAAAGTTAATGCGGTAGGTAGAGATCTTACTAATTCAGCCGCGAAGCTAGGGCCTGACAAACCGCCCCAATGTTGTCCGGTTTTTTTAGGGTCTCCTAATTCTTCCATCGCAATTTCATGTGGTAATTTTGCAGTACCAGTTTCTAACCCTTTATTAGCCCAGATAACAGAGGCTTTATGATTTAAAGATTTAATTTCCTTTAAAGTAGATCTAAAACCAGAGGTAGGTACAACTGATAAAATAAGTTCAGCACCTTTAATTGCCGAAGCTAGATTATCTTCGAGCATTAATTGGTCGCCAAAAGGAAAATCTCCCAAGTAAAGAGGGTTTGATCTAGCCTTCCGCATACCAGAAATATGTCCTGCATTTCTAGCCCACAAAGTTACTGCATGTTTTTGGCTAATTTGCATCGCCAAAGCAGTACCCCAGGCACCTGCACCTAAGACTGTAATTTTCAATTAATTAAATACCCCATACTTGAGAAGTTTGAATGTACCCATCAAGATCTTGTTGGTAATGTACCTTAATCCATCCATTCGAAATAAGAGGATCGGCTAATTCGATCACAACATCTTTTTCAACGCTTGCAACAAGAGGTGATTTCGATTCAGGATCTTTATAGATATCAGCTTTATCAACTTTAACAATGACAGTTCTTTTAGATTGTAGATTTTTAGACTCTACCCAACTTAAAGTACCTAAAGGATCCCTTACTTTTAACCATTCTCCAAGATTGACAATCACTTCTAATGGATAACCTTCACCTACTAAAAAAATTCTTTTAGTTGTAACTGAAGGCGCTTCATAGAGGATTGTTTTAGGTGAAGTGACAGATCGAAATTCAGCATAAGCGGATTGAGACATTACACACACAATCCATACAAAAAAATAACGTAAGAAAAACTTAGTTTTTTGTGCCAACCGCATTACCTACTTTTTCCTGCTTTTGTTGCATATAAAGCGCTTCAAAATTAATTGGATTTAAAAGCACTGGTGCAAAACCTGCCTTAACCACTAAATCTGAAATAGCTTCACGTGCATATGGAAATAAGATATTAGGGCATGTGATGGCAAGAAGCATTTCAAGATTCTCATCAGGAACATTACGTACTGCAAAAATACCTGCTTGAGTCACTTCAATTAAAAAAGCTGTTTTATCTGTAATCTTTGATGTCACAGTTATCTTAAGCGCTACTTCAAAATAGCCATCTGAAAGCGGCTTAGCTGAATTAGCTAATTCAATAGCAATTTGAGGCGCTTCACGCTGTGTAAATATTTCAGGGGAATTTGGCACTTCAACTGAAACGTCTTTAAGAAAAAGTTTTTCAATAGCGAACCCAGGCTGTGAAGTTCCATTTGCTTGGGGATCGATTTTGACGCTTTTTTTTGTCTTAGTTGACTTAGAGACCACTTTCTTTTTTTCTGCCATGTTATTTTCCAGTCGTGCATCCAAAGGGATGCTGTTATTTAAATGAATAGAGCATTCTATCTTTTTATCGAGAATATTTAAATAAAATAAAAAGTAATCTTTTAAGATATTTTAAGGAGATCATCAAGCTCACCCTTTAAGTCAAGCGCCCTTAAATCATCAAATCCGCCCACATGATAATCACCTATATAAATTTGTGGCACAGTTCGACGTCCTGTTTTTTCAATCATTTCTTTTAAAATACTTAAGTCTTCATCTACACGTATTTTTTCAATATGACTTACACCTTTACTCGATAAAAGTTTCTCTGCATTTGAGCAATAAGAGCAATAAGCACTGGTATACATCTTAATAGGTTTCATAGTGCGCTAATTTTAATGAAAGTTTGAGAGTGTGTATTTTAATGACAAGCATTATAATTCATTAATCTTTAGTCACACACACATGCCTTCTACTATGTTAAAAAAACCTGTCCTTCTTATCATCCTAGATGGCTTTGGTCATCGAGACGATGAAGACCATAATGCCATTGCACAAGCTAAAATGCCTCACTGGAATAACTTATGGGATAAATATGCACATAGCTTTATTAATGCTTCTGAAGAATTTGTAGGTCTTCCTAAGGGGCAAATGGGCAATTCAGAAGTGGGCCATCTAAATATAGGTGCAGGTCGTGTTGTGCATCAAGATCTTGAAAGAATCAATTCGAGTATCACCACAGGTGAGTTTTTTAAAAATACTACATTAATTAATGCATTTAAAAAACTAAAAGAAAATGGAAAAGCATTACACCTTTTAGGTCTTCTTTCCGATGGAGGCGTTCATAGCCATATTGATCATTTTTATGCAATGTTAAAATTAGCAAAGCATTGTGAGCTTCAAGATGTTTATATCCATCCTTTTTTAGACGGTCGCGACACCCCTCCTAAAAGTGCACTTTTCTATATTGAACAACTTGAATCACATTTAAAGAGTATAGGGATCGGTCAAATAGCCTCGATATCGGGTCGTTATTACGCCATGGATCGAGATAAACGCTGGCCACGTATTGAAATGGTCTACGATATGCTTACCTCAGGATCTTCTATTCATGCCACAAATGCCTCAAATGCAATTCATGAAGCTTACAAAAAAGAAGAAACCGACGAATTTATGAAGCCTACATCTATTCATGATTCTGATAAAAAGGCTACCACCATAAAAGATGGCGATACAGTGGTCTTTATGAATTACCGATCAGATCGTGCACGACAAATCACAGAGGCACTTTTACAAGATAACTTCAGTCACTTTACTCGCAAAAAGAAAATTAATATTACTGACTACTTTACCTTGACACAGTACGATCAAAATGACAAAAAATCATGTGCTATTTTTAAATATGTATCAATTAAAAACTCTTTTGGTGAATATATTTCTAAATTGGGATTAAAACAATTGCGCATTGCAGAAACAGAAAAATATCCGCATGTAACGTTTTTTTTTAATGGCGGCAATGAAAATGTATACGAAGGTGAAGATCGTATATTAATTCCTTCCCCCCAAGTTGCCACCTATGATCTAAAACCAGAAATGAGCGCATTTGAAGTCGCAGAAAAATTAACCCAAGCCATTCATAGCAAAAAATATCAAGCAATTATTTGTAATTTTGCAAATGCTGATATGGTTGGTCATACAGGAGATCTTGGTGCAGCGATTAAAGCTATGGAAGCGCTTGACCAATGTATTGGTCAAGTAGTGAACGCTATGGAGTCTATTGGAGGTGAAGTGATTATTACAGCTGATCATGGTAATGCAGAAACTATGAAAGACTACAAAAATAAACAAGCACATACACAACATACGACTAATGTTGTACCTTTTCTTTATGTGGGTAGAAAAGCTCACATTAAGCCTAATGGAAGACTCTGTGATATCGTACCAACCCTTTTACATCTCATGGGTGAAGAACAACCTAGCGAGATGACAGGACAAAACCTTATTCAATTGAATGATTAACGAACGCAATATCTTACGTATCATTCAATGGTTTTTATTATGGTTTATTTTTTTATCCCATATAACTTATGCCATCACTAAAATAGATTCTGCCAAAGAAAATTTAAATGCTGTTCATGAAAAAATTGACCAGCTTAAAAAAGAATTAAGTGGTACTCAAAAGACGCATGAAGATGTAACAGACACATTAAAAAAAAGTGAAAAGCTTATTAGCGACACTAATCGATCACTTTATGAGATTTCTATACAACAAAAGAAAAACTATACTAAGTTACAAGAGTTAAAAAATCTATCTGACAGCGTTGAATCTCAAGTTGATACTCAAAGAAAAATGTTGGGCCAACAAATTTATCAACAATATCTCCATGGCGAACCTGGTTATTTACAAATGATCATTCAATCTGAAAATCCAAGTGTTGTCGCAAGAAATATTCAATATTACTCTTACGTTGCAAAAGCACGAGCCAAGAATATCTACCAAATGCAAAGTAATCTTAAAAAGATTGAAGCTTTCAGTCTTGAAACTTCTCAAAAATTAAAAGAGATTGCAACGCTTAAACAAAAAGAAGAAGTGAAGCGCGCAGAACTTAAATCACAAAAAAAATCACGTGCAAAATTACTGGTAAGCTTATCTTCAAAAATAAACTCCCAAAGAAATGAAATTCAAAAATTAACTCGTGACGAAAAAAGATTGACTAACCTTGTAGATCGTTTATCAAAAATACCTTCAGCACCTATACCTTCAAGAAAAGAAGATAAAACATCTGCAAGAGCGCCTGTAGTTAGAAATGAAACATTACCGACAGAAACTTTTGCAGGTGAAAAATTTGAAACATTACGAGGAAAATTAAGCTTGCCTGTTAAAGGCGATGTGATTAATCGATTTGGCTCTCCCCGAGAAGATACTGGTCTCTCGTGGAAGGGTTTATTTATTAAATCAAATGAAGGGAATGAAGTGAAATCTATTGCAACAGGCCGTGTCGTTTTTGCTGATTGGTTACGTGGCTTTGGAAATCTTATTATTGTGGATCACGGTGATGGCTATATGAGCCTTTATGGCAACAATCAATCGACAATCAAAAAGACTGGAGAAATTGTGCGAGGAGGAGATGTGATTGCTTTGGTCGGGAATACAGGTGGCAATGAATTTAACGGACTTTATTTTGAACTCAGAAAGCTTAGCAAACCTTTTGATCCATTAGCTTGGACTTCGATCAAATAAATTATTCACCTATCACATGCATCAGCACTCGACGCTGATGTGATTGATAACGATGTTCATATAAAAAAATACCTTGCCACTGTCCTAATGCTACTTTACCTTGATAAATAGGTATCGAAATGCTTGTTTGTGTTAACGCACTTCTAATATGTGCTGGCATATCATCTTTACCTTCAGCAGTATGAATAAAAAGAGAGTCACCATCAGGTACTAAGCGCTCAAAAAAACTTTCCAAATCAACTAATACATCAGGATCATAATTTTCATTAATTAAAAGACTAGCTGATGTATGTTGAACATATAAGGTAAGTAACCCTTCTTTAAAGCCTGATTGATTAACCCAATCAGTGATTTGATTTGTTATATCATAAAAATGGCGACCCGATGTTTGGATCGCCAATAATTTACTAGATTGTTTCATAGAGCATGATTAATTCTAAATTTTAGTAAATTTAAGTTTACCTGAAACACTATCAATCTTAATTGTATCTTTTGCCATAAAATACCCCGCTAAAATTTATTTAACAAGAAGATTTGCAATTTCAGACTGGATTGCTCTCTTTAAAAGTCTTGCAACATTCACAGGATCAAATCCTTCTTTAGAAATCTCATTAAGTGCAGCCTCTGTAATTTCAACTTTCATTTCAAGTTGAGCTAAACGATCTTTTAAATTTTGCAATTGTATTGATGCAATCGATTTCTCATGATCATCAGCTAATGCATGGAATACAACGACTTCATCTATACGATTAATAAACTCTGGACGAAAATAATTTTTAACTTCTCCCATCACGGCAAGCTTAATCACTTGTTAATCATCCGAAAATCTTTCTTCGAGCCAAGGATCAGCATCATTATGATAACCACGTACCTCCCAAAACCCTGGCCTGTCTTCGGTATGAAGCTCAATCGCTTTTAACCACTTAGCACTTTTCCAAGCATAACGCTTAGGGACTACTAATCTCACTGGCCCACCATGTTCATTTTCTAAAGGTTTATTAAAAACATGATGTGCTACGATCACATCATCATCTAACATAATCTCTAATGGTATATTTGTGGTGTAATCATCGTAACTATGAAGTGTGACATAGCGTGCTTTTTCTAGCGGCTTGGCCAAACTTAAAATATCTCTTGCTAGAACACCTTCCCAAGGCACGTCTAACATAGACCAGCAAGTCACACAGTGAAAGTCGGAAACATCTTTTGTCTGAGGAAGGTCTAATAAAGCTTTCCAATCCAGTACAATTTCTTTTTCAACAAGACCAAAAACTTTAAGCGTCCAATTTGTTTCATCAATTTCTGGGCGAATGCCTAAATCTAAAATAGGAAATTTAGTCGTTAAAGTTTGTCCTGCTGGAATTCGATCTTTCGTATTTGATTCACTTCGCTTCATTCCTTTTTTAGCGAGTGCTATTTTACCTTCTATAAGTTTTTTCCAGTCAGGCATAATTACCCTAACAAAGGTTTTTTATATTTGAATGCATCATAAAAAACTAAAGCAACACCTAACGAAATAAAGCTATCAGCCAAATTGAAGGCTGGCCAATAATATTCATCGTAATGTACGTAAATAAAATCAATCACAAAACCATAATAGCTTCTATCTAATAAATTACCCATAGCACCGCCAAGAATCAATGAAAATGCTAAACATAAAAAAGGTTGATTTAGTCGCTGATTAATTAAACGAATAATAATAAAAATGGCTAATAATGAAATCCCTATAAAAAAATATCTCTGCCAACCAGATTCATGACTTAAAAAACTAAATGCAGCCCCAGTATTTTGAAAATGTACAATATTAAAAAATGAATTAATGATAATAGCCGCACCTAATTCCATATGATCAAATATCCATTGTTTAGATAAAAAATCTAAAAAGACAATTGATAATGCAATCAAAAAGTACTTACGCATAAGATCGTAATTCACCGTGTTCAAATAGATTACTCGTACATCGATTACAAATAGTAGGATGCTCCTTTTGCATTCTAACTTCCTCTCGATAATGCCAACAGCGATCACATTTTTTATGCTTACTTGCATATACATCAATATGCAAATCACCTTGTCTTTCATGAAGTTTTGCACGTGATGTAATCATCGCAAACTTAAGGTCTTCATTAACCATAGAAAGTGATTGGTAAATATCCCCCGAGGCGTAGATATCTATTTCAGCCTGAAGTGAAGAACCTACAAGCCCCTTTCCCCTAAGTTCTTCAATTTTCTTATTTGCAATAGCGCGCACATGAATAATGTGTTCCCATGCTAAAAGATCGCGAGCATTTAAACCGTGAGACGGGATGTCGTACCATTGATCCATAAAAATAAAGTCATCGCTATCAGGCATTAAAATTTTCCAAATCTCATCGGAAGTGAAGCTTAATACTGGAGCCATAAGTCTCATTAAAGAATGTGTAATATGAAAAATTGCGCTTTGTGCAGCTCTTCGTGCCTTTGAATTTTCACTTAACGTATAGAGGCGATCTTTTAAAACATCGAGATAAAATCCACCCAAGTCTTCAGAACAAAAACTTACAAACTTTTGTATACATAAATGAAACTCATAAGATGCATAGTCCTTTTTCACTTTATCTTGAAGTTGGTGTGTTAAATGTAATGCGAAACGATCAATCGACAACCATTCTTTAACAGGCAATAAATCTTTCTTTGCATCGAAATCACCAAGGTTTGCTAATAGAAAGCGTAAAGTATTTCGAATACGTCGATACCCTTCTGCAACTCGTTTTAAAATTTCATCTGAAATAGTAAGTTCGCCAGAATAATCGGTAGAAGCTACCCAGAGCCTTAAAATATCAGCTCCATATTGATCCATAACTTTTTGAGGGGCGACAACATTTCCCTTTGATTTACTCATCTTATGCCCGCCGCCATCTACAACAAAACCATGAGTAAGAAGAGAATCGTAAGGTGCTCTGCCATCGATAGCGCAACCGGTTAATAAGCTAGATTGAAACCAGCCTCGATGCTGATCTGAACCTTCCAAATAAAGATCTGCAGGAAAAGATAAATCTTCACGTTTTTTTAACACTGAAGCGTGTGTGGTTCCAGAATCAAACCATACATCTAATGTGTCACTGATTTTTTTATATTGCTTTGCATCTTCACCAAGCAATGATTTTGGATCTAAATTAAACCAAGCTTCGATACCTGACTTTTCAACTTCTTTAGCTATCGTCTCAGTAAATTCATTTGTACGTGGATGCAGCTCGTAGGTCTCTTTGTGTACAAAAAAAGGCATGGGAACACCCCAATTTCTTTGACGAGATACACACCAATCAGGGCGATTTTTAATCATAGCCTCTAGGCGAGCCTTGCCCCACTCTGGATAAAAAATGGTATGACTTACTGCATCATTTGCTTTGTCGCGTAATGTCTGTTTATTATTTTCTTGATTCATACCTATAAACCATTGACGTGTCGCTCTAAAAATAACAGGCGTCTTGTGACGCCAGCAATGTGGGTAGCTATGTGATAATTTTTTCGACTTAAACAAACATTTATTTGCATCCAATATTTCAATAATTTTTGCATTGGCATCCCAAATGCTCATTCCTGAAAAGTACTCTACAAAAGAATAGAATTTACCTTCTTCATTCACAGGATTATCTACAGGTAAGTTATATCGCATACCTACTGCATAATCTTCTAAGCCGTGGGCGGGTGCTGTATGAACCAAACCGGTACCTGCTTCTATAGTTACATGATCACCACATATAATTGATATATTTTTTTTATACAAAGGGTGATTAAGTTTCAAATGTTCAAGTGCCAAACCTTTACATGAGGCTAATTTATTAGATGCTTCTAAACCATATTGTGTAAGATTTTTTTTGGCAAGCTCTTCAGCAAGAATGAGATATCCTTTGCTTGTACTGTATAAGCCATAAGTTAAATCAGGACGAACACATACTGCTTGATTTGCGGGAAGTGTCCATGGTGTTGTTGTCCAAATAATCGCAAAAGCATTCTGCACTTCTTTGATATTAAAAATATTTTTAAGTTCATCAATGTCGCTTACTCTAAAGCCAACATCAATCGTAGGTGAAGTTTTATCTTCATATTCAACTTCAGCTTCAGCTAAAGCTGAGCCACAATCTACACACCAATGAACAGGTTTGCTACCTTGATAAAGATAGCCATGCTTATGAATATCACCGAGTGCGCGCATGATATCGGCTTCAGTTTGAAAATTCATCGTAAGATAGTTACTATCCCAGTCAGCCAATACTCCTAAACGAATAAAATCATTTTTTTGTTTTTCAACTTGTGTTGCAGCGTATTCTCGACAAAGCTCTCTAAATTTTTTGGCGTCAATATCTTTACCGTGAAGTTTTTCAACAGCAAGCTCAATAGGAAGTCCATGACAATCCCAGCCAGGTACATAAGGTGCATCAAAGCCTGATAAAGTTTTCGATTTAACAATAATATCTTTTAAAATTTTATTAACAGCATGTCCAATATGGATGTCTCCATTAGCGTATGGTGGACCATCATGCAAAATAAATTTTTTAGCGCCTTTTCTTTTTTGTCTAATTTTTTGATACAACTTTGAATCTTGCCAACGCTTAACCCAAACAGGCTCACGCTTTGCAAGATCACCACGCATAGGAAATGGTGTAACAGGTAAATTTAATTTATATTTATTTTCTTCAGTCATATTCTTTGTTTTTCAAAATAATGAGTTGCATACAAAATATCTTTTTTGATTTGTTCAATTAATGCATCGATATTTTTAAATTTTATTTCATCTCTAATTTTTTCCAAAAAAGTCACTTGAACATGTTGCCTATAAATGTCTTCATTGAAATTGAGTAAATGAACTTCTAGTAAAAGCTTTGGTATGCCAGCGATTGTAGGTCTAACTCCAAGATTAGCAACACCATTTTTATTTCCTAATTTTACCGCATATACACCAGTTAGCGCGGGTCTTATATGTTTCATATGGATATTAGCTGTTGGAAACCCCATACTTCTGCCACGCTTATCTCCCTCAACAACTTTCCCACTAATCATATAAGGTCTACCTAAGTAATGAGTAACATCCTTAAACCGACCTTCTTTTAAATGATCTCTAATAATTGAACTAGATACTCGCCTGCCATCAATATCCACTCTTGAAACCTCAAATAATTCAAATAAATTTTTTCTTAAATCTTCAATACCTGCTGACCGTTTAGTTCCAAAACGAAAATCATCTCCTACAATAATTAACCTTGCCTGGAGCTGCTCTTTTAAAATCTGATGCATAAATATATTGCTAGAAATATTCGCAAATTTTTGATTAAACGCACACACAAAAACTTTTTTAATTCCATAGCTTAAAAAAAACTCCAATTTCTCTCTTAAGCTTGTAAGGCGCGAAGGTGCATTTTCTGGCGTAAAAAATTCCTTTGGATGAGGCTCAAAAGTCATAACTGAAGGTATTAATTTTCTTGCTTTAGATTCTTCTATAAGTTTTTGAATGAGCGCTTGATGTCCTATATGTATGCCATCAAAATTACCGATGGTAAGACCTATGGGCTCTATTGAAATTATTGGGAAATGACGAAATACTTGCATTTATAAAACTTAAATGGCTCTGCGTATAAATGATTGAAGCCTTAATCCCATCATCCAAAGCGCACTAAAATAAACGCCTGATCCTGCAAGAATAAGTACTGTTAAATAAAATAGTCTCTTTGAAATTGAATATTCAAGCCAAAGTGAAGAATCCCCTTTTAAATAAAATAATGTGAGCCCCATTAAAATTAAAGCTATAAAAAGTTTAATTAAAAACTGAAGCCACCCATTATGCGGCTTGTAATAATTTCCTTTTCTTAAATGATAATAAAGAAGACTTGCATTGAGGCACGCACCCAAGCCTATAGCGAGAGCCAAACCTGCATGCTTAAACTGGCCAATAAATAGCATATTCATAAGCTGTGTCGAAAATAAAGTAAAGAGTGCAATTTTTACAGGTGTCTTAATATTTTGTCTTGCATAAAAACCAGGCGCTAACACTTTAATCATAATTAACCCCAGCAGTCCAAAGCTATATGCAATCGTAGCTTCTTGAGTCATTAAAACATCATGTGTATTAAAAGCGCCGTAATGAAATAAAGTTGTAATGAGGGGTAGTGATAAAACAGCGAGAGCAACAGCTGCAGGCGCTGCAAGAATAAAAGTTAATCTCAATCCCCAGTCGAGCAAACCTGAATATTTTTTTGGGTCTTTTCCCGAATAAGATTTGGATAGGCTCGGGAGTAAGATGGTACCTAATGCCACACCTAATACACCTGCTGGGAATTCCATCAAACGATCTGCGTAGTAAAGCCATGAAACACTTCCGGTCTCTAGGAAGGATGCAAAAATAGTATTAATGAGTAAAGATAACTGGGCTATGGATACTCCAAAGATTGCAGGCCCCATAAGTTTTATAATTCTCCACACACCTTCATCTTTAAGATCTAATTGGTATTTTGGAATGAATCCAATTTCTCTTAGAAAAGAAATCTGAAAAATCAATTGAAGCACACCCCCTACAAATACAGCCCAAGCCAAAACTAAAATAGGACGATCAAAATAGTCTGCAAAAAATAATGCTGCAAAAATAAAAGATAAATTAAGCCAAACTGGTGTAAAAGCTGGTACAGAAAATTTATTAAAAGTATTGAGAATGCCACCCGCCATAGATACTAAAGAAATAAAAAAGATATAAGGGAATGTAATTCTCAATAAATCAACAGTCAGTTGAAATTTCTCTGAATGTTCGATAAACCCTGGAGCACTTATGTAAACAAGCCAGGGTGCTGCAAAAATACCAATACATGTAACTCCAATAAGAAATAAGCTTAATAATGAGCACACATGATTAATTAAAAGATGTGTAGCTTCATAGGTGCGCTTTTTTTTATATTCAGCAAGGATAGGAACAAAGGCTTGAGAAAAAGCACCTTCCGCCGAAATACGTCTTAATAAATTAGGTATTTTAAATGCAACAAAAAAGGCGTCTGTTTCCATACCTGCACCGAATATCTTGGCAATTAAACTGTCTCTCACAAAACCTAAAACTCTTGATACAAAAGTCATGCTTCCGACGGTTGCGAGTGCTTTAAGAAGATTCATAGAATTTATCTATTCACGTATGACTAAATGAAAAGATTTTAACATGGAGGTCGTTTTATCAAGATTTCCCAAAAAAATATTGGCAAGCTTAGAATATCAAGGAATATAGCTTAAATTTAAGGCTAAAATGAGTGTTTTATCTTGTATAAAACCTCAAATATCGCTAAAATTCTCGCCTTCGTAATAAAAGATATTAACTTTAAGGATAAACATGGCAAATACCGCACAAGCAAGAAAACGTGCCCGTCAAGCAATGAAGCAACGAGCTCACAATGCAAGTTTGCGTTCAACTTTGCGTACTGCAATTAAAAAAATTATTAAGGCAATTCAATCAGGCGATAAAACTATTGCAAAAACATCTTTTCAAGAAAATGTTTCAATAATTGATCGTATTGCTGATAAAAAGATTATTCATAAGAATAAAACATCACGTCATAAACACCGCTTAAACGCAGCGATCAAATCAATGGCTTAATATCAAAGAGAGAGTCTCTCTTTGATATTTGGTAATCCCTAAAAAGCTTCTCACCTTCATGGCCTTATCAAAGGCTACATCTGGATTTTGTTCGATCACTGTAAAATGTCCCATTTTTCGGCCCGGTCTTGCTTCATATTTACCATAGAGATGCATTTTTAGGGAGTCTTCTTTAAATGCTTTATCCCAATCAGGTTCTTTTTGCTCACCTTGCATCCAAATATCTCCTAGTAAATTTACCATCACTGCAGATGATTGGAGTCGAGGGCTGCCAAGAGGTAATCCAGCTAAAATTCTTACTTGCTGCTCAAACTGATTAGTAACACAAGCATCAATTGTGTAATGTCCAGAATTATGAGGTCTAGGTGCAATTTCATTGATCAATACTTTGCCTTCACTAATAAAAAATTCAACGCCTAAAACACCTACATAATTCAAAGCATTAGCCACTTGTTTTGCAAGTTGCTTTACCAAATCATTAATATTGTCTTCTGAGCGTGCTGGTACAATCGATATATCTAAAATACCATTCGTATAAATATTTTCTGACACATCAAATGTCTCAATATTACCTTGATAATCTCGCGCTAAAACCAAAGATACTTCCATATCTAAAGGAAGCATTTTTTCTAATACGCAGATTTGTTTTGAAAACTGATTAAAGGCTGCTATCGCCTCTTTTTGTGAAGCTATTTTTGCCTGCCCTTTGCCGTCATAACCAAAACGTGCAACTTTCAAAATAGCAGGATATATTGAAGAAGAATCAGAGGGGATATCTTTTTCTGTATGAATCACTTCGAAAGGACCCACTGGGAGTCCTGCATCTTTTAAAAAAGTTTTTTCAAGCATGCGATGTTGCGCTACTTTGACGCAATTTGCAGAAGGGCTGACATTAATTTTTTTGGATAAAAAATCCATGCTATCTGAAGGCACATTCTCAAATTCGGTTGTAACAGCTTGACATGTATTTATTATGACTTCCAATGCTGCTAAATCATTATAGGATTTACATAAATGAACATCAGCAATAGCGCCTGCAGGACTATGAGGATCCGGATCTAACACCGTCACTTTGTAACCCATTTCATGTGCAGCAATAACAAAAAAACGGCCTAATTGGCCACCGCCTAGAATGCCCAACATAGTGGGAGGTAAAAGTGTTTTATTTAAACGGCTCAAGGTTGCTCCAATAAATTCTTGCCAATAACTTTTTTAGCCTGTTTTGCTCTAAACGCTGAAAGTTTTTTTGCTAATACTTTATTTTCGTGCGCTAAAATTGAGACAGCAAAAAGACCGGCGTTCGCAGCTCCAGCTTCACCAATTGCAAATGTTGCAACTGGAATACCTCTTGGCATTTGCACAATCGATAATAAAGAATCTTGGCCTTTAAGATGTTTTGATGGAATCGGAACTCCTAAGACTGGTAATGTTGTTTTAGAAGCCACCATTCCTGGAAGATGCGCTGCGCCACCAGCTCCTGCAATAATAATTTGATAGCCTTCTTGTGCTGCATCTTCGGCAAATTTAAACATAAGATCTGGGGTTCGATGGGCTGAAATGACTTGTGCCTCATAAGGCACTTTAAAATCTGCAAGCATCTGTGCAGCAAATTTCATCACTGGCCAATCACTATCAGACCCCATAATGATTGCTACAAGTTTTTTATTTTCTGCCATGTAAAACTCCCTTTAAAAATCTTAAAGTAAAATTAAATTATCTCTATGAATAAGAGAAGGTTGATCGATATAACCCAATAAACTCTCTATTGAATTAGTTGGTTTACCGATAATTTTTTTTGTTTCATTTGCATTGTAATTAATAAGTCCGCGAGCAATCTCACGACCTTTTGTATCAACACAAAGCACAACCTCACCTCGATCAAATTCACCTTCAATTAATTTAACGCCAATAGGCAATAAACTTTTACCTTCTTTTTCAAGCGCTATGACAGCACCATCGTCTAAAACTAATTTACCTCTCAATTGTAAATGATCAGCAAGCCATTGTTTTCTTGCGGCTACTTTTAATTGTTTGCTTTCTAGATGTGTGCCTATTAACTCGCCCTGATTAAGTCGAATCAAAATATTATCTTCTTTACCTGATGCAATAATAGTATGAGCGCCACTCCGAGCAGCACGTTTCGCTGCTAATACTTTCGTAAGCATACCGCCAGTGCCTATTAAAGAACCTACATCTCCTGCCATAGCTTCTAAAGATAAGTCGCCTGCCTCACCTTGATGAATAAGCTTAGCATTAGCATTTTTTCTTGGATCTTCAGAAAATAATCCTGGCTGATCAGTCAGTATGATAAGTAGATCTGCTTCAATTAAATTAGCGACTAAAGATGCTAATGTATCGTTATCACCAAAACGAATTTCATCGGTAACAACCGTATCATTTTCATTAATGATTGGAATCACCTTAAGGTCTAAAAGTGTATTTAATGTTGATCGTGCATTGAGATAACGTTTACGATCGGCAAGATCATCATGTGTTAATAAAATTTGTGCGGCTTTTAGTGCATGCTGTGAAAAGTTCTTTTCATATATTTGCATCAATCCCATTTGACCAATAGCAGCAGCCGCTTGTAATTCATTAATTAAAGTCGGCCTCGCTTTCCACCCTAATCTTTGCATGCCTTCAGCCACAGCGCCACTCGAAACCAAAACAATTTCCTTACCCTCTTTAATCAGGTGAGCAATTTGCTCGGCCCATGAAGCAATGGCTTTTTGATCCAAGCCTGCACCAAGGTTAGTCACAAGACTAGAGCCTACTTTAATAATAATGCGCTGACTATTCGCTAATAAAGATTTCATTTTGTTGTTGTTTATTTTCTTCAATAAAACTCATAATGTCGTAAGTGAGTTCCTTGCAGCCAATCCCTTTAATTGCAGAGATTGAATACACGGGGCCTGTCCAACCAAAAGACTTAATAAATACTTTTACTTTATCAGTAACGTTATCCAACATATCAATTTTGTTTAGCACTAACCAACGTGGTTTTTGGTATAACAATTCATCATATTTTTTTAATTCATTCACGATCGCCCGCGCTTCATTAACAGGATCAATCAATTCATCAAAAGGTGCAATATCTACCAAATGTAACAGTAATGTAGTTCTCGCAAGATGTCTTAGAAATTGATGTCCTAAACCAGCGCCTTCTGATGCTCCTTCAATAAGGCCTGGCACATCTGCAATCACGAAACTTTGATTTTCACCTACCCTGACAACACCTAAATTAGGATGCAATGTTGTAAAAGGATAATCGGCTACTTTTGGTTTTGCAGCAGAAACAGATCTTATAAATGTAGACTTACCTGCATTCGGCATGCCCAAAAGACCTACATCTGCTAATACTTTAAGTTCGAGATACAGTTCAAACTCTTCACCTAGCTCACCTTTGGTGCATTGACGTGGCGCTCTATTAATACTGGACTTAAAATGAATATTGCCAAGACCCCCTTTGCCACCTTTGGCTAAAAGCGCTCTTTCAGTATGCTTATTTAAATCTGCATATATTGTGCCATTTGCTTTATCTGAAATCACAGTCCCCACAGGTACTCTTAATATTAAATCTTCCCCCTTAGCGCCGTAACATTCTGCACCGCGCCCATTTTCACCTCTTTGCGCTTTTAAAGTTCTGGTGTAGCGATAGTCAACAAGTGTATTTAAATTTTGATCAGCTTCAAAAAATACAGATCCTCCACGACCACCATCTCCACCATTGGGTCCTCCCATAGGCTCATATTTTTCACGACGAAATGTTGCAATGCCATTCCCGCCATCACCGGCATAAACTTTAATGGTTGCTTCGTCTATAAATTTCATAATATCAATTTACCAAATAAAAAAGCCCTATCAACTGACAGGGCTTTATAGAATCCTAGAATTGCTTAGGCTGGAACAATATTAACGGTTTTACGTTTTAATGCGCCCTTGATAGTAAATGTTACCTTACCATCAGCCTTTGCAAAAAGTGTATGATCCTTGCCCATGCCTACATATACGCCTGGGTGCATCTTGGTGCCACGTTGGCGAACAATAATGCTACCAGCTGAAACAACCTGCTCGCCAAATGCCTTCACGCCTAAACGTTTGGCTTGTGAGTCACGACCATTTCTTGAACTTCCGCCTGCTTTTTTATGTGCCATGATTAATCCTTATACTTAAAAGTTATTTAGCTAATATTTTGTCAATTTGAATCTCGGTAAAACTTTGTCTATGGCCTTGAGATTTACGATAGTGCTTTCTGCGTCGCATCTTAAAAATTGTTACCTTATCATGACGTCCTTGATTTACTAGAGTAGCTGTTACGCTAGCGCCTCTCACGATAGGCGAACCAATCGTCACTTTATCACCATCAACGACTGATAAAATTTGGTCTAAGACAACAATTGCGCCTACATCACCAACTATTTTCTCAATCTTTAGCTTATCGCCTTGATTAACGCGATATTGCTTTCCACCTGTTTTGATTACTGCGTACATGATAAAACCTCAAACTTTAGCAACTTTAAAAGAATCGCGAATTATACTCAAATTAGGCCTGTTAAGCAAATTCTAAGACTTAAAGATTTGAGCTATCTCCTTATACAAAGCTCGAAGATGAGCTATGTTAAAATAAGCCTTTAAACCACCATTAAGCCTTGTTTTTGTGACTCTTAGCGCCATTTTATCCCCAATTAAAAGTGATTTATTAGCCGTTAATGAGGTCATTCGCGCCTCCCTTCACTCGGAAGTACTTTTAATCAATCAAGTTGCAGGCCATATTATTCAAGGTGGTGGCAAACATCTAAGGCCTAGCACCTTACTTTTAGTGGGTGGATTATTTGGGCCTATTTATAAAGAACATCACGAGCTGGCCGCGGTAATTGAATTTATTCATACAGCAACTCTTCTTCATGATGATGTTGTTGATCAATCAACAACACGCAGAAATCATAAGACAGCAAATACGATTTTTGGTAATTCTGCGAGCGTTTTAGTGGGTGATTTCATCTATTCGCGAGCATTTCAAATGATGGTGGGCATAAATCATATGAAAGTTATGGAGGTATTAGCGAACACAACAAATACGATCGCTGAAGGCGAGGTACTCCAGCTATTAAATATTCACAATGCCGCCATTGAAGATGAAGATTATTTAAAGGTTATTTATTATAAAACTGCTAAATTATTTGAATCTGCTGCGGAACTTGGAGCCATTATAGGAAAGGCAAATGAATCCGATATCAAGACTCTAGCTCAATTTGGTAAACATATGGGCATTGCTTTTCAACTCATTGATGATGTTCTTGATTTATCAGGCAATCCTGCAGAAATAGGAAAAAATTTAGGCGATGACCTTGCAGAAGGGAAGCCTACGTTGCCACTTTTATACACTATGAAAAAAGGCAATAATCAGCAAAAAAATATTATTAGAGCGGCTATTGAGAATGGTGGTTTAACTGAATTAGAAAGTGTTCTTAATGCGGTTGAAGAGACGAAAGCACTAGAATATGTAAGGCAGCTTGCAAAAGAAGAAATAGATAAAGGTGCGAAGCTTATTCGGCATATTGAACCTTCTGTATACAAAAACGCATTGTTAGAACTTATGACTTTTGTAGCTTTAAGAGATTATTAATTTAACACAATAGGATCACCATTATCGGCCCGATAATAGCTAAGATGCGCACAATTATTGGCTCCCGAAGTAATAGATCCATCAAAAATAGACTTTCCATTAAGATCGACTTGTGCATAGCCATTATGGAATAAAGTAACTTCGGCTTCTTTCTTACCTTGGCGCAGTGAAAAGCTAATTGAATGATCATATTCAGATTCAGAATAAACCTGCCAATTACTCCCGCCTGCGAGCTGAGTAAGCCAATTGGGTAAATCTACTTCCACACGACAAATAACTAAATCAGCCCACGCTGATTGATCCTCAGAAGGCGTAAGCTCTTTAAAAGTATTTTGTAATTCACTCATAAGTTATAGTTTAAATCATTCATAAAGCTTACATGGTGATTAATTTTTAAAATTCAAGTAAATTTATTTATATAATCTAAAAAATAGTGAAACCATCTCATAATCAAATAAGTTATAAATTAAGGTAAATCATGCTGATTATCGGAATGACAGGCGGTATTGGATCTGGCAAAAGTGAAGCTTTAAAAATATTTGAATCATTTAATGTTAAGGTCATTGATCTCGATAAAATTTCAAAAGAAATTACAGAGACTAATAGCGATGCTATAAAAGAAATAAAACTCTCTTTCGGAAACACTCTATTTAATGAAAAAAATCAATTAGATAGAAAAAAATTAAAGGAAATTATTTTTTCAAGCAAAAAACAAAAAATAAAACTTGAATCTATTCTCCATCCAAAAATACTCAATGATGTCAAAAAAAAATTAGCTGTACTTTCTAATGAAACTTATATAGTTATCGACATTCCATTATTATTTGAAACAAATCAATACATCAATTTTATTTCACGATCACTCGTTATTGATTGCGAAATAAAGAATCAAATTGATCGTGTAAAAAAAAGAGATGAAGTAGATGAATCTACAATCCAATCTGTTATTGCTAATCAAATTGATCGTGATGCACGCATTAAAAAAGGGGATGATGTAGTTTTTAATAATGGCTCACTAAAAATGCTCGCCAGTAACATTAAAAAAATACACAATAAATATTTAAATTTAGTTGTCGATAAACAAAATCAACCCGATAATACGAATAAAAATTAATAATGAAGAGCTAATATGACCCTATTCGAATTTCCACTTAATGAGCGTACTCGAAGATTGCTCCGCATTGAAGAGATTTATAAAAAATTTGAGTTTCAATTAAAAAACTCTCATGATTACTTTGAATTCTCTTGTTTTAATACTCTCTTTGAAATAGTCCAGCTCGTTTCAAGGTCTGATATAAAGATTGATTTTCTTCAAGAACTTGAAAGACAGGAAAAGAAACATTTGGCGCTCACATTAACAGAAGGCCTTAAAGAGGGTAAATTAGATCCAACGAAAGTCATTTCAAAAATAAAGATTGCACGTAAAAAATTAGAGTCTATGGATGTAAAGCCTGGATTTAATTTTAATAACAACCTATTTTTAGAACAAATTAAAAAGAGGATTACTGCGCCTGGCGGTCTCTTAAATGTAGATTTTCCAAATTTTAATGACTGGGTTTGTTATAATTCAAAAAAATATAAATTAGAAAGTTTTAAAATTTGGGCCCAACCACTTATAGTATTTAAAGAAACTTCTGCAATTATTCTGTCGATATTAAGGAACCAATACGTCACTGAGTTAATTAAATTAAAAAGCGATAAATACCAAAAATCTATTAACCCTTTGAAGACATTTGACTTAATTATGATTCAAATCCCAACCAATTTAAGGATTATACCTGAAATCAGTGCAAATAAATATACAGTTAATTTTTTCTTTTATCATTTTAATAAAAATTTAGAAAAAGAACCTACAAAATTGAATTTTAAATTTAGCTATGCTCTTGCTTCGCTATGACATCAAAAATTACTTTCATTAATTGTCCTCAATGCAATGAAATGATTGAATACAATCTATCCAATACATTCAGACCATTTTGTTCTGAACGTTGCAGAATGATTGATCTAGGCCAATGGGCAAATGAAACGTATAAAATTCCAATAGAGA